>JBCCDM010000265.1:0-9379 GCA_039030795.1 Cyanobacteria bacterium P01_A01_bin.84 | reverse complement strand
TGGCCATATATTTTCATTTTTTTAATCTCGCCTTGGGCCTAATCAGTGTTAGTCAAGCTAGGGAGATGTTGGTTCTCAGGGTTCATCTACCAAATATTCTGGTTCCAATAAAATTATCTTTCTCCGGAAAATTTTTGCTTAAATTTGCTTAAAATTTAAATAGATATGTATGCAATTTTATAGTCATAATAAAACTTGTAAGTATTACTAATGGTGTGGCTTAATGACCAAAATTTTATTTGCTAGTTATAGTTATAGTATTTTAGGCATTAAACAAAATCTATAATAGAAAGTTGGAGAAATTTTTTTAGAGTTTAGTCAGTAAAGCACTTGAATCGGGAACGGTTCAGTGGACGAATACATCTAAGTTAATTGAAGGAGCATCATACCGAGAAAGAAGCTATTAAGTTTCAAAATAGATTAGAAGGCAAACAGGAGAAGTTGTGACCCAGGAATTTCACATTTCCGTAACTCCAGTAGGGCAAAATGACTACTTGGTGCGAACGGAACAAGTCGCACCTGGGGTGCCTTTAGCAGAAGAATTGGTGTCTTGGCCTGTTGCTGATTGGTTGTCAGCTGCCTCTGGGCTGATGAACGATCCTCTAACATCCGTGTTACAGGGAGACGTAATGGCGAATCCTCGCATTCTGGAGGCAAATGCCAGAAACTCTGTGAATTTGGTGGCATTAGGTCAGCAACTGTATAACGCACTTTTTCAAGGTACTCTCAGGGATAGTTGGATTACCGCCCAAGGTATTGCTCAAAATCATCAACAGGTATTACGTTTACGTCTAGGGCTTAAGGATAGTAAATTAGCACGTTTGCCCTGGGAGGTCATGCACGCTGGCGATCGCCCTCTGGCGACTGGTCCTTATGTGGCATTCTCTCGGTACCAAAGTGGTGTTGCTGGTTCTCGTTTAGATTCGAGAAATATGCCAATTCCCCTAGAAGAAGGGGGTATTAAGGTATTGATGACCGTAGCTTCACCTACTGATAAAGCCCGCCTTGATTTACTAAAACAGGAAGCAATTAAACTACAAGCGGAACTACACCGCAGCACCAATGTAGATGGAGAATTACCCGAAATTCAATTAACTTTACTACAACAACCAGGTAGAGAAGAATTAACCCAGGCTTTAGAACAGGGTAGATATCACATTCTTCACTACTCTGGTCACAGCAATATTGGGGCGAATGGTGGCGAAATTTACCTTGTTAGTAGCCGAACTGGATTGACAGAAACTCTTAGCGGTGATGATTTAGCTGGTTTACTGGTCAATAATAATATCCAAATGGCGGTATTTAACTCCTGTTTGGGTTCCTATGGGGCTACTTCTAATCAGAATGAAGAAACTGGTGAGAGTAACTTAACAGAAACTCTAGTGAAACGAGGTATTCGTTGTGTACTGGCAATGTCTGAACGGATACCGGATGATGTCGCTCTCACTTTAACACAGCTTTTTTATCGCAATCTTTCTCAGGCTTATAGCATAGATTTATGTGTTAGCAGAATGCGCCAAGGGCTAATTTCTGCTTATGGTTCTCATCAAATGTATTGGGCATTACCAATCCTATACCTTGCACCGGATTTTCATGGTAATCTCCATCCTGAAATTGATTCTCCATCCAATAAAGAGTTTTTTAATGATTATAATTCTATAGCTTTAGATGTTGTACCACCAGTTAACGCTGTTAACGTTACAGATGAACCGGATATACCTTTAGAAATGGAAGGGGTAGTTTCTTCAGCTTTTATAGAAGATTCTTCTGGTTTAGAATGGTTGGATGAAGAGAACTGGGGGGGATTTGATGAACTGGATTATGATAATTCTAGCTATGCTGAAGATTCAGCAATTGTTGGTGACTTATTTCGTCAATTAGACGAACAAGCTGGCAAAGAAAATTCTCCTGTGAATGCTGAACTTATTGAAGAAGTTAGAGATCCTCAAATTGAGGAGTTGCAGAATTCTGGAGAAATAATTAGTTCTGTCGAGACAACTATTGAAGACTGGCAAGAATTAGCAGGACTTGAAACTACTGAGGAAAGTGCGGTTCAAAACATACACAATCCTCAAATTGCAGCAGGAATTTCTACTCGTTCCAATCGCTTAAATAAAGCTAATAGAAATAACTCCAAAGGTCGTAAAAATCGTACCTTACCATTTGTAAGTGCTGGATTAGGAGTTATATGTATGTTTGGTATCATTTGGTGGTGGCAAAGTCAACAGGGTCCACAGTTACCAGATATATCTATAACCACACAGGAACAAACAATTCCCCAGCAGCCTACAATAAACTTAAAAACTGATGCCACTGGTATTGTCACCGCTTATGCGATGGAAAAACTAAATCGTGGTGAATTAGATGATGGTCTAGAAGCGGTTGAAGAATTACTTGATAGAGGTACACTTAAACAAGCTTTGGCAGCATTAAAATTGGTTCCTAAATCTCAAATGGATGAACCTGCGGTTAATTTTTTACAAGGCAGATTAGCTTGGCAGTCAATTCAACAAAGAGATAGTGGTGGTTATGCTATTGATGATGCTCGTCGTTATTGGGAAAAAGCTGTAAAAACGAATCCTAATTCTAGTTCATATTTAAATGCATTAGGATTTGCCTATTACACTGAAGGAAATATTGATCGTGCCAATGCTTCCTGGTTAAAAGCGTTAAATTTAGCCATTGAAGAAAAGCAGGAAGCATCACAAATATTATCTAATGTTAGTAATATACAGTCTCATAAGAAAGATTTATCTCCTGATGCTTTACGTGCATATGCTGGCTTGGCATTAGGATTTTATCGTTCAGCTCAGTCTCAATCATCAGATAAACGGGATAAATATCTTAATGAAGCCATTAATATGCAGCGAACTGTTTTGCAGCACGATCCTTTGAGTTTCCAAACGGATAAATTAGCGACTAATTGGTTATGGACAGATAAAGCTGTTGATGATTGGCGATCGCTTTTGAAGTTTAAACGCTAAATTTCCGTTTCTGGTTTTCTTGCAATTTATGAGTCATCTCATAAATATACCTATTTTTTGGTGTTGCTGAATTAAAATATGAATCAATAATTTCAGGTTGTTTGGAGAAGTTAAATTTAATGTATCAATAAAGATTTTGATGATAATACAAAATTGTAAACGAATATGTTTCATTGCATAATTCAGCAACGCCTATTTTTTTAACTTTCTCGGCGGGAAGTCTCCCGCTTGCACATAGTGAAGCGGCTTCGTTGAAAGAGAAATCAAAATTTATGGCATTATACATAATGTAGGTGTAGTCCAATTAAATGCAGAAATGCAGCCTGCAAATTCAAAAAACAATCTGATAGAAAGTCCCGCTTAGCGTAGGGCTTCAAAGTTTCTCCTACGGAGACGCTGCGCGAACGGTTAATGTTCTCATAGAGAAGTCGCCGAGAAGCCTGCATCGTATTCTTTGAATCGATGTAGGTGCGTCACTATACCTATTTTTCAGAGGTTAAATAAATGCTTCAGGATTAAATTAATTTGTTCTGAAGCATTTATTTATAAAGAAAGCATTTTATTAGGCTATTTCGTGCGACAAGTATTAATACCTTTACCATTAATGGAACCTTGCATACCTCTAACAACTGCCCGAACCCTTTGTTTGGGTGTGCCATGGTGATGTTTACTACCCCAAGCATAGTCACCAATTCGATAAGCAAAAGTTGCAATTTCTTTAATATCTCTATTATCAAATTCTATATTAGGAATTAAGCCTAAATAAACCCCTGCTAAGCAATCTGCTTGTAGTTCTGTAATCACTCCGTATCTGGGAGTAAATCTATAAGTTGTTTGCATGGCATGAGCATATTCATGGGCAATAATGTAGGCTAATGCCGCATCTCCATGCTGATAAGCCATATTTATATCTCTTCTTGGGATATAAACAGTATGATTCAGCTTACAGTAGTGAGAACTCCTAACAGGACCACAACCACCGCGAAAACCCGGACGAATATTCCAGAAGAGTTTTGGAGTTCTTTTGTAACCGTGAATGCTTTGAATACCCGCATATACTCCATCTACAACCTTTTTGGGTCTCCATTCTCTAGCTTCAACCGGTACGTTTGCTAGAACACAACTAATACCTATTACAGCAGCAGTCAATGCTTTAAATGGTTTCATTTTGATAATCCGAATTATTTGAGTCCTTTTAATACTTAACCTCATGATTAAAGAGAGACATTTCGGATGACATATGTTAAATTATTGCAATTTTATATCTAATTTTCATGAAATTGCCCGCAGCACTGAATACTGGGGCTAATTGTCACAAAAATCTTTCAAATGCAGGCTGTTAAGGACGATATCTTGACAAATTAAGAAAATTATGTTTTTAAACTTTTATTGTAGTTGGTGTAGATAAATCTATTTTCAACTTTTTCAACATAGCTTCTCGTGCTTTGGTGGCTAAAGTATCTTCCAATAGTGTTAGGGTAACTTCTTCTTGATACTTTAAGCGCAGTGCTGTTTGAATTAACCAATCAGCGACAAAAGGATTTTTTGGTAACAGAGGACCATGAGAATAAGTTGCGATCGCGTTCTGATGAAATGCTCCTTCGGTACCGTCTTCTCCGTTATTTCCTAAGCCGTAAACTACTTTTCCCAAAGCTTCTGTTTTTGCTAGTTTAGTACGTCCGCCATGATTTTCAAAGCCTACGAGGTAAGGTGTAACTCCGTTGAGTATTTCTTTTAATTCTTTTGCTAAACGGGTAGCTGTAACTTCTATAACTAGATTACCAATACAGCGCTTGACATTTTCGCCGGGATGTATGGATACCATATCTAATATTCCTAAACCTTCGATGCGTTTTCCTGCACCAGGTTCGTAATAATGTCCTAATAGTTGGGGTGAACCGCAGGTAAATACACCAGGAGTACCATTATCTAGCTTTTCGCGCATTGCATCTGCTTTTGCACCCTGCAAGTCACGCATAACTATTTCTTGTTGTCTATCTTGGGCACCACCACCAACAATGATGTCTACTGATTTAATATCTTCTGCTGTAGAGTTTTGATCTAAGGGTAAAATATTAACTTCATATCCCCGCCACAAAGCGCGACGTTCTATAGTAATGACATTACCTCTATCTCCATAGGTACTCATTAATGTAGGGTATAGCCAGCCGATAGTTAATCCTAATGCTTTAGTTGATTGTTGAGAATTCATAAATAATAGAAAATAGAAAAATTAATTAGCGATAATAAGTAAGTAATATAGTTTTAGGTTGCCATATACTTTGCTTTGATTATTTGCACAAGTAATGGTTTTGGTCAAGAATTATTTTTTGTGACTATAATTCAATCAGTAATCAGATGCTGTAACAATTACCTCATATACGATACAAGATATAGGTAAAATCAATATAATAATGTCCTACAGTGATTTCTCACTTTCGAGAGTAAAACGTGATTTTGGATTAACTACGGTTGAGAATGGACGTTTTTTACCAGAAATTCAACCTATAGAACCTAGTTTTTACCTCAAAGAAGCTTTAAGCGAAGGACTACCATTAGCGATGACTTTGCCGACCCCTCTAAGGGGTATCGCAACAGGTTCGGAAAAAGCCCGTTCTGAATTAATTATTAGCCCAATCCTTGTAGAAGTACGCAAAGTTCTAGAACGCAAAATTAGCTTTTTTTCTGGTGAAGATTTTACTGTTGCTCCGGAATTAGGTTTAAGTGGAGTATGTGACTTTTTAATTAGTCGTTCTCCCGAACAGGTTTTTATTAAAGCACCCGCAGTGATAATTATAGAGGCTAAAAAAGGCGACTTAAAACCAGGTTTAGGACAATGTGCAGCAGAAATGGTTGCAGCACAGAAATTTAATCAGGAAAATAATATACCAATTACCACGATCTATGGAAGTGTAACTAGTGTTACTGCTTGGCGTTTTCTAAAGCTGGAAGGACAAATACTGAGTATTGAGTTGCAAGATTATCCTGTTCCACCTGTGGGAATACTCTTAGGAATGTTGGTTTGGATGATACGAGAAGGTGAAAGTAAATCATATGGATAAAGATAATTTATTACCTCAATCTAATAATTCCCAATCTATTCCCCCATTGGATAATACAAATGAAGATGTACCCAAAATGGGTGGAGGTTTACCCGTAATTGGATATTGGGCTGAACATACTCTTTCACCAGAAGGAGCTAAACTTTGGAAAACACTACTTCATAAAAGCGCTTGTTTATCTTGTTCTTGGGGAACTGGTGGACAAAAAGGTGGTTTTACGTCGGAGTCAGGGGAAAAGTTACAGCGCTGTATGAAGAGTGTTGAGTCAATCTCAGCAGAAATTAAACCCGCTATTCCCAAGCAATTTTTTGAGAAGCGCAATATTGAACAATTACAAAAACTCACCTCATTAGAAGCAGATAGACTTGGAAGATGGAGTTTTCCTGTAATTTTACGTTTTGGAAAGTCGCATTACGAACCCATTACTTGGGATGAAATTTACAAAATCGCTGAGACAGCTTTTGCTAAAACCCCTGAAAGAATAGCTTCCTATAGTTCTGGACGTTCTTCTAACGAAGCAGCATTTTTATTACAACTGATGATGAGAACCCTCGGTTCTAATAATTTAGCTGACTGTTCGGATTTGTGTCATGCACCTTCAAGTTTCGGACTTAAACAAACCCTTGGTACTAATACTTCTGTTGTTAGCTTAGACAGTTTAAAACAGTCTGATTGCATTGTTTTAGCAGGTTCTAATGCTGCTTACAACCATCCCCGGTTGATGAATGAACTAATTAAACTGCGCGATCGCGGTGGTAAGGTAATTGTAATTAATCCGATGAAGGAAGTTGGTTTAGTAAAGTTTGCTTCTCCTGCTTTTCCTGTAAAGTCGCTGTTTACAGGTTCCGATATTGCTTCAGTTTATTTACAGCCTATTCCTGGTAGTGATGTAGCATTATTTACAGGAATTCAAAAAGCGTTCTTAGAAAATGGTAAGATTCAACAGGAGTTTTTAAAAACTTATACAGAAAATTGGCAAGCGGTAATTAATCACGTTGAAAATACATCCTGGGAAAAGATTACTGCAACTTGCGGTGTCTCTCAAACAGAAATTGAAACTGCTGCGAATATAATTACTAACTCCCAAAAAGTCGTATTTGCTTGGGCTATGGGTATTACTCAACAGCGAAATGGTGTTGATAATATCTATAGTATTGTAAATACCGCCTTAATGACTGGTAATATCGGAAAAGTTGGAACCGGAGTCATGCCAGTACGGGGACATTCCAACGTCCAAGGCTTTGGTTCAATGGGAGTAACAGTAAGACTGAAAAAAGAAATTCAACAAGCATTAGAAAAATTATTAGGTCGCTCCTTAAGTAAAGTCAAAGGATACGATACCCACGCTTTGATTGAAGCTGCTGACGCTGGTAAAGTTGATACATTAATTTGTGTGGGTGGTAATTTATACGCAGCTAATCCCGATTCTAAGAAAGTAAAGCGAGCGCTAAATAAAATTGAAACCATTATTTATCTCGCAACAAAACCAAACCTCGGACATTTCCACGGATTAGCAAATCAAAACACAATTATTATTCCCGTATTTAACCGCTTTGAAAATCCCCATAAAACTACTGTAGAGTCAGGTAATAACTTTGTCCGTCTCAACGATGAAGGAGAAACCCACCTCAAAAAAGTTGACTTAATTGCAGAAGTAGACTTTTTAACCGAATTAGCCCATCGCATACATGGTGAATATCCTGTCAGTTGGCATAAATTACAAGATACTAAATACGTTAGACAACTGATTGCTCAAACCATTCCCGGATACGAAAAAATAGGAACAATTGACCAAACCCTAGAAGAATTTACCATTGGAGGACGGATTTTAAAAACCCCTAAATTTTCTACACCTTCCGGTAAAGCCAAAATGTTTGTGACACCATTACCAAAATTAAAACTTCCGGAGATAACAGACTTTAACGTTAACGAAAATACCAAAGGAATAGTAATAGCATTAATGACCGGACGAAGTTACGCTCAACATAATACAGTAGTTTATCAAACAGAAGATAAATATCGGGGAATATCCCATCGTAACTGTATTTTGATGAATAAAAATGACGTTGAAAAAATAGGTTTGAAACAACATCAACGGGTAACTGTGCGGGGAAATGTCGGAGAATTAGAGAAGGTAGAAATTATTTATGGTGCAGTTCGTGAAGGTGCAGGAGTGATGTTTTATCCCGAAGTTAATGTGATTTTTAAAGCAGAAATTGAAGAGCGTTGTGGAACCCCAGCTTTTAAAAGAGTTCCGGTATTGGTTTATCAGAAATGATGATTTTGGATGGTACATAGGAATTCCAGATGGTTCGTGACAATTGGAGCTATCCTAAATATATTCAATGGAACGTCTCTACAAGATGGTTATTCACGAATGATTTAGAATTGGTATGGTCTGGTTAGATTTTTTTACACTTCTTAAAAAGACTACAATAAAATTTCAATTAAGTTTATCTTAAAGTCATTAATCGCTGGTGAAACCATGACATCCTTTGCATCAGCAAATCAACAAACCGACATCGAAATATTCTACCCCAGTTCGGATGGTGAACCATTGGCAGAAACCTATGTTCATTTATATGCAATACTTGTGACCTTAGAAATTTTAAAGCAGTATTTGCAGGGACAGCAAGCTACTGTTTTAGCAGATCAATTTTTATATTATGCTCAAGGTTTTCCCAAACTCAGAGTTGCACCCGATGTAATGGTAATTTTTAACGTTGCTCCTGGAGGTAGGGATAATTATAAAATTTGGGAAGAAAAACAAGTACCTGCGGTCATTTTTGAGATTACTTCAGAAGGAACCAGAGAAAAAGATACAGGTTATAAAAAAATACTTTACGAACAATTAGGTGTCCAAGAATACTGGTTATTCGACCCCAAAGGAGAATGGATTGAAAAAAAGCTGCAAGGTTATCGTTTACATAGGGAGATATATGAAGAAATTATCGATAACAGAAGCGAAGTATTACAACTTAGATTGGAAGTAGAATCAGAATTAATTGCTTTTTATCGAAAAGATACCGAAGAGAAATTACTAACACCAAGTGAATTAGCACAAGCACTCAAACAAACAGAAGAAAAAGCTGACAGATTGAAACAAAAGCTGAAAGAGCTTGGTGTAGATCCAGATACAGTTTAATTTGTTAATGATTAATGGTTAAATTAACAATCAAATCTCAAATACATCTTTATATACTTCCCTTATAGTCATAGTCAGATTAACAGAATTAAAATTTAATTCATCATTCTTTTCATAGGTTTTTAAAAACCAATTATCCTGATTATCTTTACGAAAAAAATCAACCAACTTCATTTTGATAAATTAAT
>JBCCDM010000264.1:0-9409 GCA_039030795.1 Cyanobacteria bacterium P01_A01_bin.84 | reverse complement strand
GTATTACGCTACGCTAACCCATCCTACATACATTTAATTCAATCCACTTACTTGATTGGAATTAGTTACTAATTTTATATTTATTTACGTATGGCAACGGCTTTGTTGGTTTGGACATTTTGTTTTCACCTTTAATTTTTAAACTTTAATCTTTTTTCTATTCGCTGTTCTCTTTTCATAAAATTTTATTCAAAATTTATTTATTTATTTATTTTCATTTCTAAACTCCAATGTTGATATTGATTCTTTTGCTTCCCGACTCAGATTAATAATTGTATCAAAATCGTAATTACTAGTTAACTTGACTAATTTATCTGCCAAAAAAGGATATTCGCTAGGAATTTGTCCAATCAATCGTAAAATGGTGTCTGCATCTACTTCAATTGCTGCTTGGTGTAGATTTGTTATCCATGGTAAAGACATTACTTGTAAATTTTGACTGGTCAAGTTTCCGGTTTTTAAAATTTCGTATAAATTAGATGTTTGGGGTTCATTATTAGG
The DNA here is from genome assembly GCA_039030795.1 of Cyanobacteria bacterium P01_A01_bin.84. GTDB lineage: Bacteria > Cyanobacteriota > Cyanobacteriia > Cyanobacteriales > Nostocaceae > JBCCDM01. The sequence continues at coordinate 8,908 of JBCCDM010000264.1, read as the reverse complement.
GTCTGAAATTTGAGTAGAGTCTGCCAGATCGACTTTGATATGAAAAGAAAAAGTACTACCTATATCCAGGGTACTATCAACTGCGATCGCTCCCCCCATGAGTTGTACAAATTCACGACTAATTGCTAATCCTAAACCGGTTCCATTTCCAGATTGACTACCCCCTGTTGTTTGTACAAAGGGTTGAAATAGTTTATCTATTTCTTGGGGTGCAATACCTCTTCCGGTGTCTTCGATTTGAAATGAGATAAAATGGATATCTGGAGATTGAAAGTTACTTCTGACCCGTAAAATTATTCTACCTCGTTCGGTAAATTTAATTGCGTTACTTAATAAGTTAGATAATACTTGACGGAGTTTATTTTTATCGGTAAATATATTTTGAGGTAGGTCTAGAGCTAGGTCGAATCGAATTGATAAATGCTTTGCTTGTGCTAATGGTTTAAATTTTTCCCATAGGGTTTGTAGTAAGCTGTTTAAGTTGAATTGTGTGGGGTTTAAAACAGTTTTTCCGGCTTCAATTTTCGACATTTCTAAGATGTCGTTGATTAAGTTTAAAAGACGTTCGCCACTACGGTTGATTATACTAAGATATTCTTGTTGTTGAGTACTGAGGTTTGAATTTTGGTTTGAATTTTGGTTTGAATTTTGGTTTGAATTTTGCTGCATCAAGTCCGAAAAACCCAAAATTGCATTCAAGGGAGTACGTAATTCATGAGTAATATTTGCTAAGAAAGTACTTTTTGCAATATTTGCTGCTTCCGCTTTATTTTTCGCGGATTGTAAAAGCGATCGCGCTTTTTGTTCTTGTTGTAAAAGTCTTGCTTGTTCTAGAGCAATACCGACCTGTGCTGCGACTTCTTCTAAAAGTTCGGTTTCTGCTACCGTCCAATCACGAATGCGATCGCATTGCTGTAAAACAATTATTCCATTGGCTTCTCCCTGGTAAGATGTTCTGATTGCCAGTAATGATTTTACTTGCCATTGTTGACAAATACCTTGCACCGATTCGAGTAAAGGTTGAGCATAAACATCTGATTCTGGGAAAGCTTTATCTTGGGATAAAACCTGTTGAGCATGAGGATTACCATCAATGGGAATATCTGTTCCCAACATTGAAGAGTATTCTGGTAATCGATACTCTGCAACTACAGGGATTTGTGGTTCTGGAGAATTTATATAAGTGTGAATATGAGTGCGACTCACTCCAAAAATTTTACCAACTTGATCGACTGTTGTTTGGAAAATTTGCTGAGTATCTAAACTATTACGAATTTTTTGTGTAATCTGATTTAATAAAGCGTTACGTTCAATTTGCTTTGCGAGGGTTTTGGTTGTATTTCTCCGTTCTAGTTCTACTGCTGTACGAGCAGCAAATATTTTTAAAATAGATTCTTCAGTATCAGTGTTATCTAGTAATATTTTTGTGTCTAATGCTGCAATTAAACCAATTATATTTCCTTGTTTATCTTTTAAAGGAATACCTATATAACTTTGAGCACCAAAACAGATTAGATATGGGTCTTGAGGAAATAAGCTTTGAACAGAATGGCTATATCTGCGCATTTCACCATTCAGTAATTGTCCGCAGGGGGTAGGAGCTAATTCATACTCAAAATTTTCCCCAAAGTCTTCTCCAGTCCAAAAAGCTAATGTACGTACTTTATCTTCAGACTCGGAAGAAAATTCTGCAATCAGAGCATAGCGCATTTGCAGAATCTCTGCTAAGGAACGAACGCAAGAATGGAAAAATTCACTACCAATTTGAGTTGTAGTTCCTTCCACAATCAAACGCAATGCTTCTTCTCGACGTTTAGTTTTAGTAATATCTCGAAAAGACCAAATCCTACCGTAATATTCCCCACGATGAGATTGAATTGGACTGGAATAACCTTCAATAATCCTTCCATCTAAAAGGTAAATGTCATCCCGACTAATACAGTCTGGATGTGAGTAGAGATAATTTATTTTGTCTAGAAATGATTCTGGGTCAGCAATCTGATATATTAAATGGGAGAGCAAATTTGAGGAGTTACAGTAGTTAATCACATCCCCTGATATTTGCCACAATTCGCAAAAATGCTGATTATAAGAAACAACCTGACGATTTTCATCTACTACCAAAATCCCATCAAAAACAGCTTCCCGTTGCGCTCGAAGTAAAGCATTACTACGGCTGATATCTGTCCAGGTTTGATGATCTTGATTGTTCATGGAAAGTCAGTTGTCAGTTCTTGGTAATGGGTAATGGGTAATGGGTAATGGGTAATAGCTGGGTTATAAGTCCTGGGATTTTAAATGTTGCTTGGTTGAAAATGTTTTTGTAAGATGTTTGAACTTGAACTTGAACTTGAACTTGAATTTGAACTTGAATTTGAACTTGAACTTGAACTTTGAATGCAAAAAGGGAGTAATTATATCTTTTCCGTTTACATTGAAATTATTCAACATATTAATTTCAAAAACTCTGCGTAACTTTGCGTTGAAAAAAATATAATTCCGATGTACCGGACTTAATATTACTCGCTATTAATTGAAAACTGATAAAGAGAATGAATGGTTTTTCCTTCTTGGGGATATTCTGCAATTGAGTAATTACAGGTAACTTGAAATCTACTACCATCTGAGGCTGTAAAAACTTGTTGTCGTAAAACTGCTAAAATTTCACTTAAGCGATCGCTTGTTTGTTCTTTGTTTAAGTTTGGTATTCCTAGGATAAATTCTCCGTTTCCCCAGTATCCTAATATTTCTCCACTACGAAAGACAGATTGGATCAGTTGTCCCCATTTCTGTAAGACTCGATGACCTATGTTATGGCTATAGTGAATGTTGATTTTATTTAGTTCTGCAATTTTTAACACTACTAAACAAAAAGGACTTTTATTTTTCTGAGATTGGTTTAATAAGTAATCTAGGTCTTTTATGGATTGGGTATAATTATCTATTCCTGTTTGTGGGTCTTTTGTGGAAATTGTTCTGAGGAGACGATTTCTTTCTAGACGGTTGGTAATTCTGGTTAATAGTTCTGCACCTAATACAGGTTTGCTGATGTAGTCATCACCTCCAGCGACAAATACTTGTTCGATGGTTTCTTTGTCGCGATGAGATGTTAAAAATAAGACTGGTAAACTTTGCCAATAAGGGTCGGTACGAATTGTTTGACAAAGTTCTATTCCTCCAATATTTGGCATTTCTACATCTAAAATTAATAGGTCGGGGGATACTGACTCTAATACATCCCAAAAATCTAGGGGATTTTCTAAACCCGTCATCCGAATTCCCCAAGGTTCTAGTAAAGGACGTAATGCTGATAAAAACATTGGGTCGTCATCTACTACTAAAATATTAACTACCAAGGAATGATTGCGTCGTAATACCTGATTTACAACTTCGATCAACTCAGTTGCATTTATGGGTTTAACTAAAAATCCACATCCCCCAGCTTTTGCTACAGTAACTCTATCTCCTAATGTATTGTTTGCGGTAATAACTATGACTGCTATAGAAGGGGTTCTTGCAGTTAAATTACTAATCAATTCTAAACTTTTTTGCCATTCACTGGCTTTATTTATACTCAATACAACTAAATCTGGTGAATGTTTCTGCAACCATTTTGATCCTGCAGAAATACTCTTCACCTGATACCAATATTTACTATAAGTTAACTGTTGTAATTCCTTCCCTAACTGCTCGTCAGTGTCGATTAGCAATAAACTGGCTTTACTTTCTATATTTTGACGGTCTTCAGATACTGATAAAGCTAAAATTTGATCTAATTCATATACTAAATCTGGTAACTTATAATACTCCGCCACTTCCTTCTCTGAGAGTAACTGCTCAATCTCCTTCGCTAAGAGAGTTCCAGTTTCCCGACCAAACATACCCAAAACTCCTGCTAACTTATGAGCTTCATGAATTGCAGATTTTTGTAATTCTTCTGTAAGTTTGTGATTTTGAAACGCTTTGGATGCTGTTTTTAATACCGTAAGTCTATTAAACATCAACTCTTGGTATTGCTCCCACATTTTATCTACGCTGTTTTGATATTCCTGTTCTACAGAGTTAGTAATTCCTGGTGTAATTCCTGGTGTATTGCTTTCTTCTTCATCTCCAGTTTTATTTCCAGAGTCAGATGATATACTAACCTTTGGATTGAGACGATACCCCAAACCATAAACATTTTCAATCCAATTAATAGCCCCAGACCTTTTTAACTTTTGTCTCAATCCCTTAATATGAGCTTTCACACTTTCTTCTAAAGGGGGATCGTCAAAATTCCATAAATGGTCGATAATTTCAGAACGGCTAAAAACTCGTGATGGGTTACGCAAAAATAATTCTAATAAGTTATACTCTTTAGGGGTCAACTTAATTGGTTTATCTGCATACTTTACTTCAGTAGTACTAGGGTCTAAACTTAAACTTCCTATAGACAGAACAGCAGTAGTTGTAACCTCACCACGTCGCAGTAAAGCTCTCAGACGTGCTTGTAATTCCCCCAAATCCAAAGGTTTATTCAGATAATCATCAGCACCAGCATCCAAACCACGAATACGTTGAGCGATCGCATCCTTGGCTGTCATTAATAAAATCGGTATAGAATAACCATCTCTACGCAGTCTTTGACACAAGGTAATTCCATCTAACAAAGGTAGATCCACATCTGTAAGAATCAGGTCGTAACTTCCACTCAGAGCATATTCCCATCCTGTTTTACCATCATAGGCTGCATCAACAATATAGTGTTGACCAGTCAAAGACTTTAACAACACATCAGCTAAAACTTCGTCATCTTCAAGTAATAGAATTCGCATTGTTAAACCCAATCTTACCTTGCTATCCTTTGTCTGATTACTGTTACCTAATATTAGAAAATATAAAAGGATTAAGTTTGTACTTCATAGAAATCCAAACCATTCCATAACCCAATTATTAACAATTAACTCTTTGAGGAAAAAGAAGAAAGATAAAAGGGTTGAGGAAATAACCCCCTTATCTTAGTCCATACCCCAAATTCTGCAATTGCATTTAGTTGTTAGTAAGATTATCAGGTAATCGAGAAGAAATAGAGAAGATTGAGGACAGTGAGGGAGGAATGAGGAATGAGGAATGAGTAATGAGTAATGAGTAATGAGGAATGAGGAATGAGGAATGAGTAATGAGTAATGAGGAATGAGTAATGAGTAATGAGTAATGAGTAATGAGTAATTAATTTTGTTCATTGAAAACGTTCCAGTAGGATATTTAGGAATTATTACCCCTCTTTTCTCCCTTTATCCTTTATCCTTTCCCTATTATCAATTTTTTATGAACCAAAATCCTTATACCTGGTTAGATAAGTCTCTAAATACAATTCGTCGCGCTAATTGGTATCGTCAAGTAAAAACAATTGATGGTCTTTCTGGTGCTACTATAACTTTAGAAGGGAAGGAAGTAATTAACTTTGCCAGTAATGATTATTTAGGTTTAGCTAGCGACCCACGAGTAATAGAAGCTGCTTGTGAAGCTACTCAACAATTTGGTACTGGTGCAACAGGTTCTAGGTTACTGAGTGGACATAGAGGATTACACACAAAACTAGAAAGAGCGATCGCGTCTTTGAAAGGAACGGAGGATGCTATTGTTTTCAGTTCTGGTTATCTGGCAAATATTGGCACAATTACAGCTTTGGTGGGTAAGCGAGATTTAATTTTATCAGACCAGTATAATCATTCTAGTCTGAAAAATGGCTCCATCTTGAGCAGTGCTAATATCATAGAATATCCTCATGGTAATGCCGAAAAATTAAAACAAAAGTTACAAACCCAAAGAACAGCATACAGGCGTTGCTTAATTATTACAGATAGTGTTTTTAGTATGGATGGTGATTTATGTCCCTTACCAGAAATAATTTATATTGCGACTGAGTTTGACTGTATGTTGTTAGTTGATGAAGCTCACGGAACCGGAGTCATGGGTGAAAGTGGTGCTGGTTGTGTAGAACACTTTCAATGCACAGGTAAACCCTTAGTTCAGATGGGGACTCTCAGTAAAGCTTTAGGAAGTTTGGGCGGATATGTCGCTGGGAGTACTTCCTTAATCGAATATCTGCGCAACCGTTCCTCTAGTTGGATTTACACTACAGGACTTTCCCCCGCAGATACCGCAGCAGCTTTAATGAGTGTCGAAATCATTCAGCAAGAACCACAACTGCGATCGCGATTATGGCGTAATATTAATTACTGCAATCAGCTATTAAATCAAAAGCTCACTCAAGAGGGATCCCAGTTAAAGTTAATACCTTCTGCTTCCCCAATCATCTGCTTGGAATACCCTGATACAGATACGGTACTCAAGGTCAGCGAAGAACTAAAATCTCAGGGTATTTTTGCACCTGCAATTCGTCCCCCTACGGTTCCTACTAGTCGCATTCGCATTTCAATTATGGCAACTCACACATTAGAACATATTCAACGGTTAGTCATGGCTTTTAGCTAAGAGTTCTTTTCTTAGCTTTTCAGGTTTGAGCTTAAATGGTTAATCTACTTCGTAGAAATTCACATCAGACGTAAATGATGAAAAATAACTCTTATAACCGTGCATACTCTGAGAAAAACACAGAATCATTATCTGATTTTCTCCAAGACCGGGCTATAAATTGGAATGAAAAACCAGAAGATGAGTGGAGTTTACACAATATTATTGGTATTTTTAAGCGCCGATGCTTAATAATTGCCAGTGTTGTTGCTGTGGTAACATCCCTGTCAGTTTACTCTACTTGGCGACAAAAACCAGAATATCAAGGTAATTTCAGAATTTTAGTAGAACCTCTTAATGATAATAGTCAATTGCTAGATGTGACTTCTTCTAATAACTCAAATGTTACCAAATCAAATCTAGACTATGAAAGCCAAATACAAGTTCTGAAAAATCCTAGACTGATCGGAGAAATTGTCAAACAGTTGCAAAAATCCTATCCTCAGTTAAATTCTTCAACCCTAACAAACTCTTTAGGAATCAATCGGGTGGGAGAAACCAAGATTATTGAAGTTAGTTATCGCAGCGACCAACCAGAAAAAGTTCAAGCAGTATTGAACCAAGTTGCTCGTACCTATTTAGACTATAGCCTCAAACAGCGACAAACGAGCTTGCGTCAAGGATTGCAATTTGTAGAAGAGCAACTGCAAAAAATGCAATCCCGTGTTGATAAACTTCAAAAAGAACAGCAGCTTTTTCAACAAAAATACAATTTCGTGGATCCCCGTACCCATGCTGAACAAATTGCTAGTCAGTCTCAACAACTATCTGCAAGTAGACTTTCACTCAATCAAGAATTAGCAAATGCTCGTGCTAATTTTAATAGTTTACAAGGAGATACTGGAGAAATCGCAAATTTAAATGATGCTTCTGTATATCAAAGACTAATTTTACAACTGCGTGAGTTAGAGACTAAAATTGCAGAGGAATCAACTCGCTTTCAAGATAATAGTCCTACAGTCATCGGCTTAAAAGAAAAACGTGCAAAATTATTACCCTTACTGAGTCAAGAAGCAGAGCGTTTCTTAGATGTTCAGCAAGCAAAAGCTGCTACTGAGCTAAACTCTTTAGAGCAAAAAAATATCGCACTAACTCGGGTAGAACAGCAATTAGAGCAAAAACGCAAACAGCTACCCCAGTTAACTAGAGAGTATACGGAATTGCAAAGAAAATTGGTTTTAGCAACCGATAGCTTAAATCGTTTCCTGTCCAATCGTGAAAATTTACAGATTCAAGTAGCTCAAATCGAATTACCTTGGGAGTTGATTCAAACTTCTGGAAAACCACAAGCTCCAATCAATCGCAATATAAGAAGAAGTCTACTATCAGGATTTGCTATTAGTTTGATATTGGGTATCGCTGCTGCTTTGTTGCTAGAAAAATTAGACCGTAGATTTCACAGTGTCGGCAATCTCAAGAATAAAATTAAACAGCCATTACTAGGAAATATACCTTTTGAGAAACTATTAGAGAAAGAAAATAAGAGAAAAAATGTTTTTATGAAAGTTTCTACCCCTAGAGGGGTAGACCTGCTCGCAAAGGAAATTCCTGGTTTAGCTGCAAGTATAGTTGATTCGAGTGCAACATATTCTGCCAATTTTTTGGAAGCAAAACGTGTTTTATATACAAATCTTCAACTACTTACTCCCGAAGATTCAATTAAATCTATAGTCGTTAGTTCTGCAATGTCCGGGGATGGTAAATCAACAGTCGCAGTTCACTTAGCTGATATAGCTGTTGCAATGGGACAACGAGTCTTGCTTGTGGACGCTAACCTACGTCAACCAAGAATTCATCACTTAGTCAATCTCAATAATCAGTGGGGATTGAGTAATTTAATTTCTACTAATTTACCCATGACGGAGGCTATTAGAATATCTCCATCTGCAAATCAATTATCGGTGATTACAGCCGGACCAATACCACCAGATCCAATAAAGTTAATATCTTCTGAAAAGATGAAGCGACTCATGGGAGATTTTCGTCAAAGTTTTGACTTGGTGATTTATGATACTCCTTCAGTTGTGGGATTAGCAGATACAATGTTATTAGCACCTAATACAGATGGTGTTTTATTAGTTACAAGAATAGATCGGACAGATATGACTATATTTCAAAGGGCTGTAGATACTTTGGAAATGGCAAAAATGAAGATATTAGGTATTGTCGGCAATGGACAAAAAAGTGGTTTTAGTATTAAATTCTAGTGCTTATGATTAGTATCATTTTTACTGCTTTTTACTCATAATAATTGACTGGAATAAATCTTTTTTAAGTTAAACCTGACAATTTTTTATATTAAGCGTATCTTTATATATCATGACACTTTAATTTATATCTGATATTACTTACACGTAACTTACTCTATAGATGAATTTGTTAAAGTTTGTAT
>JBCCDM010000263.1:0-9471 GCA_039030795.1 Cyanobacteria bacterium P01_A01_bin.84 | reverse complement strand
ATTAATTTTTTATTTTTAAAATGTTTTCTTTTAGAACCAGCATATTTTTGATGGGTAATGAATCAACTGTAAATTAAATTGTTTCTATATTTACTCAATCCGTACTTGCTAAACATTTAGACAAATATAACCTAACTCAGAAGGTAGAGACATTCATTTTATCGTAGTTTGCGCAATCATAATTTGCATAGTCGCAATTTACGTCATCATAGTTCACATCCTTGTAAATTTGTGGAATTTGTTAGACTAATTACACCAAGCATTTTCAGTAAACTTCCCACTCATACCAGCATTGTGAGGTAATCATCTATGTTAAAAAATACTTTACTCCTTTCTAAACAAATTCCTACACTAGAATATTCTTCCACACAAGAACGGTTTGACGAAACTTGGGAAGCCCCCCTTGCAACCCTTTTAGGACTAGGACGTGCAGCAGGAGCAGATTTTGTAGAATTTTTCCTTGAACGCGTCAATTATATTAGCTGTCTTGCTGAAGAAGATGCAATTACTAGCATCACTCCCCGTCTTTCAACAGGTGCGGGTGTGCGAGTTTTTCGTGGTAAGGCTGATTGTTACGTCAGCACCAATGATATTTCCTTTTCTGGTTTGCAACTAGCTTTAGAAAAAGCCCTTGCCATTATGGGCTTAGAATTCCCCACACCTAACGCTTTCATCCCAGAAATTAACTTAGAAATTCTCAGAGATTACGCAACTAAGAGAGGGAAAGACGCATGGCTACCCATATGTAGTTCCATGCAGGAAATGGGAGAAGTTTTGCTGGATGCAACAGCTCAACTACAGAAAAAAGCCACTCATGTACAGTCCCGTCGGGGTTCTTACTTTAGAGACTGGGAAGAAGTTTTAATTGCAGCAAGTGATGGTACTTTTGCCCGAGATATCCGTCTGACCCAATCAGTAGGAATGAATATTTTGTGTGCAGATGGCGCTCATCGTACATCCATTGGGGAACGTGCAGGTAATACTAGCGACCCCAAATTCCTGAAAACCTGGGACTTCCAAGAAGCAGCAGAACACCTAGCTGAGTCCTCTGGGAAAATGCTCTACGCAGACTACATTGAATCTGGTAACTATCCGATTATCATGGCAAACCACTTCGGTGGAGTAATATTTCATGAAGCTTGCGGACACTTATTAGAAACTACCCAAATAGAACGTAAAACCACTCCTTTTGCTGATAAGAAAGGTGAAAAAATCGCTCATGAAAGCTTAACAGCATGGGATGAAGGACGTTCGGAAAATGCCTTCGGAACCATTGACATGGACGACGAAGGTATGCCCGCACAAAGAACATTACTCATAGAAAAAGGTGTTTTAAAGAACTTCCTTGCTGATAGAGCTGGTTCCATGCGTACAGGACATCCCCGAACTGGTAGTGGTCGTAGACAAAACTTTACCTTTGCAGCAGCAAGTCGGATGCGCAATACTTACATCGCTCCTGGAGAATATACTACCGAAGACTTATTCGCCTCAATTGATAAAGGGGTTTACTGTAAAAAAATGGGTGGTGGTAGCGTTGGTGCAACCGGAGAATTTAACTTTGGAGTCGATGAAGCTTATCTAATTGAAAACGGTAAAATTACCAAGCCATTAAAAGGTGCAATTTTGATCGGTGAAGCAAAAGAAATCATGAACAAAATCTCCATGTGTTCTCAAGATTTATCCTTAGCACCAGGTTTTTGCGGTTCTGTTAGCGGTAGTATTTATACCACCGTAGGGCAACCACACATCAAAGTAGATTCTATTACTGTCGGGGGACGATAGTAACTTTTAGGTTATTAGCTTTTAGCCAATAACCAATAGCCAATAATTAGAAATAATCAACCTCAACAGCAGATAATTCCTAACAATTAAGTATGGCAAATATTCAAGATATTGCAACTCACGCCAAAGAAACCGCAAATAAACTTGGTATCAAAAAATTTGATATATACGGTGCAGTTACTGACCAAACTAGCGTGCAAGTAGACCAAGGTGAACCAGAAAAAGTCAAAGCATCAAATCTTTCTGGGGTAACAGTACGTGTCTGGAACGATGACAAAACCATGGGAGTTACTAGTACTAGTGACGTAAATATCCAAGGATTAGAACTAGCACTGAAAACAGCCTATGAAGCGAGTGCTTTCGGTGTGAAGGACAATGTTCCCGATTTTAGCCCCGAATCTACTGCTCCTATAAACCATACTGCTAGTGAAAAAAAGCAACAGGTTGATATATCTAAACTAATTGAAAGTCTGATAGACGCAGAAAAAGAACTACTTGCAGCACATGAAGCGATCGCGGGAGTTCCATATAACGGTTTAGCGCAAAGAAGTATTGACCGTTTCTATCTCAATAGCGAAGGTGCCATGAGAACTGAGTCTCATTCTTACACTTCGATCTACCTATACACCAAAACCGAACAGGAAGACAAGAAACCCCGCAGTGCTGGTGCTTTTAGAATTAGTGAAAGCTTTAATGACTTAGATATCAAAGGCTGTATCAAAGAAACAGCAGATAAAACTATCAGCCATTTAAACTATCAAAAAATCAAAACTGGTAAATATAGAGTTGTTTTCTCCGCAGAAGCATTTCTTAGTTTGCTAGGTGCTTTTTCTAACTTATTCAACGCTCAAAGTATTTTGGATAAGCAAAGTCTTTCCACTCCTGATGATATAGGTAAGGAGATTGCTTCCCCCTTAATTTCTATTTGTGACGATGCACTACATCCAGCGAACGTCAGTAGCGAAACATTTGATGGAGAAGGAACCCCTACTCGCAAAGTTTCCCTGGTCGAAAACGGTGTGCTCAAAGGCTTTCTTCATAGTGCAGGTACAGCCAAGAGAATGAACGCTCAACCCACAGGGAATGCTAGTATTGGAGCCAAAGTCAGCATTGGTCCCAATTTTTATCATGTGTACAGTAGCAAGAATCCAACTCAGGAATTTAGCTTAGAAACTGCTGAAAATGTAGTATTTGTTGACGATCTACAAGCACTGCATGCAGGAGTAAAATCCTTGCAGGGTTCTTTTTCCCTACCTTTTGATGGTTGGTTAGTAAATAAAGGTGAAAAAACTAGCATTGACTCAGCAACTATTGCTGGTGACTTTTTAGAAGTCCTTAAATCAATTGTTTACATTGAAAAGGAGGCAGAATTAACTCCTGGGGGAATATGTCCTAGAATTTGGGTTGAAGGTCTATCTATTACTGGAGAATAAGGTTTATATCATATTTGTAAGAATTTATAAATTGTTAACGATCTCAACAACCTAAGGTCTTACTCAGGCATTAATATGAATGTTGTTGATATCTTATATCATTTCCGCTTGAAGACTTACGATAAAATTAACATCGAGATTCTTAAATGCAATAACTCTGACAATTTTATATCGTAAGTGATTTACCGAACTTGATATGACCCATTAGAGCAAAGAAAGATATTTGCGAAAAAAATGTAGAGACGTTAAATTTAACGTCTCTACAGGATTTTTGTGGAATTACATATGTGATGGACTTCCAAGAAATAAGTTATAGCACTACCGATATATATTAGGACATCTGAATAGTTCTTATCTGGAGGGGAAAAGGGGTAGTCTACCCCAATTCTTTCTTCTTCTTGAAATACATCCTAACCCCGAAGTGTAGAGCTATATCCCAACAGAATCAAAAGACAGTACTTATTTGATAATGATAATTCTTTCGAGATTGAGAGGGGGAAGAAAATACTTTCTCCCCCCTCTCATATCAATTAATGCTATTTAATTGTTTTTAAAAACTTGATATTCATTACTATTGCTTGTAGCACCAATAAATTATTCTTCTGGTGCATACTCTCCTGGTGCATAATAGTCTTCTTGTTCTGGTGTATCTGGGTACTGTCCGCCAATACCTACAGGAGTATTAAAAATATCTGTACCACTTAAGTTCGCGCCTATTAGAGTAGCACCTTCAACTTGCGCATTGTATAATACTGCATCATTCAGATTAGCATAGGTCAAGTCAGCATCGTTCAATTCTGTACTATTTATAAATGCCTCTGAAAGATTTGCCCTACGTAAATTAGCACCTGCGAGATCAGCACCTTCCAGATTGGCTTCCTTTAGATTTGCACCACTTAAATCGGCATTTCTTAAGTCCGCTCCAATTAAATGAGCCCCTGACAAATCAGCACCCTGCAAATTGCAACCATAACATTCTCTAGTACGTAATAGCTTCTGTACATTGGCAGAAGGCTCTGCTTGTACGGGTAGACTTATCGCCACCGAAGCTACTAAAGCTATTGCTGTAAATAATCTACGTAACATAACTGTTTCCTCCTTCACAACCATGGCAATCCCGTTGGAGTGATGTAATCTTGGCAGGCTTTACCACTGCCTTAATCTACAATCTTATAAAATATCTAGATTAACACTCGTAAACTAAATTACTACTAATCTTTACCAAAGTTTTAAAACTTTAATAAACAAAACTTTAATAAGTTAAGGATTGCTTCTATATATTGTATTAATTTATGAGCTTACATATATATTATGACACAAATACATGAAAAGTCTTCATCCTTATGAATGAGTTCATCAGAAATAGTTTATATACTACGATATTTCTTACAACTTAATATTGTTTTAATTTTTCATAAAAATAGAAAAAAGAACTCTATACCTGAGTAGTCAAAATAAGATATTTGAGGGCGGAAACAACTTTACGGTCAGACGATGGGAAATAATTAATTTGTTTTGAAACAGCTATTTGTCAATTTATAAATTACTACTACCAATTAAATATAGCAAAGCCATTCGTACTGCAACACCACTCGTGACCTGATTCTGAATTAAACTAAAGTCTGAATCATCCATTAAATCTGAACTAATTTCTACCCCGCGATTTGCAGGACCAGGATGGAGTATTTTTACTTCCGACTTACACTTTTCTAATCTAGAATGAGTAATACCGAATAGCTGATGATATTCTCTCAAACTCGGTAATAAATTAGTACTCATGCGTTCTTTCTGTAATCTTAAAGTCATGACAAAATCTGCATCTTTCAATGCGGGTTCTAACTGCCAATGCACAAACAACTTACCATCTCGACCATGACCATAATCTTTAAATAATTTCGGTAATAACGTTGGTGGTGCAGCTAAATGGACCTCCGCACCACTCTGTGTCAAACTCCAAATATTTGAACGTGCAACCCGTGAATGTAAGATATCCCCGACAATCGCTATTTTTTTACCCTGTAATAGTTCCAATCTTGGCTTTTCCGCATCCAGAGTAGTACAAATCGTAAATAAATCTAACAATCCTTGAGAAGGATGTTCGTGTTGTCCATCACCAGCATTTAAAACGCTAACAGACATACCTAAATCATCCATCGCTTGGGCGATCGCGTTCGGTACTCCTGCTTCCCGATGACGAATCACCATAATATTTGCCCCCATCGCAAGATAGGTTTTTGCTGTATCGAGTATAGTTTCTCCTTTGGTTATGGAGGAAGTTGCTGTAGAGAAATTGAGAATATCAGCACTTAATCGTTTTGCTGCAAGTTCAAAGCTACTACGAGTCCGGGTAGAAGGTTCAAAAAATAAATTAGCTACGACTAATCCCTGCAAAGCAGGTACTTTTTTAGTTTTACGAGATAGTACTTCTCGAAAACTAGCAGCAGTCTGCAAAACATTATTATACTCAGCTTTAGTAAAATCAGCCAAAGAAAGGACATGATGACGAGTCCATTCTTGAATTGTAGTTGTGTAAGTTGTAGGCATAATTAGCAGAACTTATTTTCAGAAGTCACAAGATACTCAGGAAGAAACAAAATTTGTATACTGCATTCTTCCTTACCTTCGATTAATCTGTATAAAATTACGGAAATTAGACAGCGTCATATATTAACCTGTTTGGATCGATCGGTGAAGTGATATGACAACATAGTGTAAAAAATATTGATGTTGATACTCTTTAATTTTGAGTGTAATTTTATTTGTAGAGTTATGTGTGATTTTAAGCGATCGCTTTTTAATATTTTATGAAAGAAAAATATGCCATATCTACCCGTATTTTCTCCTGGCTGATTAATACAGACCAAAACTATACAATTTTTGTAATATCTTAATATTTTAATAATTTATTTGATTGTCATGAATTTATAGCAACACTCAGGTAGATTAGGACGTTTTTATCCCTTCTTCTCCCTTACCTTTTTCCTTGAAAATCAAAATAATGTCTTAATCTATATGTCTACGGCTATCAAAGAAAGTAATCCTATCTATGTACATTAAGAAAATTCAGATTATTCCATTGAGATAGACTTCAAAATAATGCAACCTTTAATCCCAATGGAATAATCTATCTTCTATCTCTGATGTAAAAATAGTGAGTTAATTAACTTCTAACTACCCCTTTAATACTGACCCCATAGTTGAGAAAAATGCATCCTTAGCATCTTTGAAAGACTGCACAACTGGTTGCTGGTTCTGTAAAAATACCCTAGCACAGTTACGTCCGGGCATTCCAGATATAGAACCTCCGGGATGAGTTCCTGCTCCTGTTAAGTACAGTCGTTCAATGGGAGTTTTGTAATTAGCAATTTCTGGTAAAGGACGGAAAAATACCATTTGATCTAAAGTCATATCAACATGATAATAATTACCTTTATACGCCCCTAATCTTTCTCCTAATTCTGCCGGACTTTCCACCCGACGGGCAATAATTGTATCTTTCAGGTTAGGAGAATAATCTGCTAATTTATCAACAACTCTATCTGCAACCTTATTTTTAAGTTCATCTGTCCAACCCGTACCATTTAAACCCGTACCTTCGGCACCAGCAATTTGATAAGGTGCAAAAAACTCAATCCATAGGGTATGCTTTCCTGGAGGTGCGAGTGTAGGGTCTAAATAACTAGGCATAACTACATACATTGATGGGTCAGCATCAGGAATTTGCCCCATACTAGGTAAAGTGTGTGCTTGTTCCACATGAGCCATAGAATCTGCAATTAAGATAGATCCAACTAAATACTCATCTTTATGTTGGTGATGCTGAAAGTTTAGAGGTTTATCTAAAGCCAAATCAATTTTGAGAATAGTTTCATTATTATTGACAATTCGACGTTCTAACCTTTCTCTTAGATTTTCATCCTGAGAGTCAATATCGCTACTATCTATTAACTGTAAAAATAATCTCTTAGCATCAATGTTAGAAATCACACCCTTCTTAGCCCGGTATTCTTTACCACCTGCAACTTTAACTCCGGCAGCTTTTCCATCACCAATTAATACTTTCTCAACCTGTTGGTCAGTCAGAATAACCCCACCATGACTTTTAACTAACTTAACTAAAGCTTGTATCAGGGCACCTGTACCACCACGAGGACGGGACATACCAGGATTGTGACGCATCGCCATCATTATTGCACCAATCGCCAAAGTTTTCTGGGAAGGGGGAGCGCCGAGTTCGGAACACAATCTAGCTAATGGTGCTTTCAGAAATTCCGAATCAAACCACTCATTAACTATATCTTCACCACTAGTTAACATATTGCGGACGAAGTCCAAAGTTTTAGAAGGAGAACCGATTACCGAAAATAAGTCCTTGAATTTACTAATATCGTAATTACCCAAAATGTCCAAAACTGACTTTGGTGGTGCATTAAACATCGGCATCATTGCCCCCAATGCACTCTGCCAATACTCAGTAAATTCCCTGTACTTAACCGCATCGCGATCGCTGTATCTTGCAATTTCTGCACAAGTCTTATCTAATGACTTATGACCAAGAAAATACTTACCATCGGGATGAGGACAAAATAAGACTGGATCGCAATCTAAATACTCTAATCCATATTTTTCTAGTTCTAATTCTTCGACCACTGGTCCTAAGTGGATAAATTCGTGGTCAATAGCACACAAGTTAAACTTAAATCCAGGTGCTTCTTGAGGTAAGCATTCCTCTGTTGTTGCAGCACCTCCAGGAACGGAGCGCTTTTCCAGCAGTATTACACTATAACCAGCCTTCAGAAGATATGCGGCACAAACTAATCCATTATGTCCTGCACCAATAATTACAACATCATACTGCTGCATAATTTGTTATGTCAAAGATACTCTCAACTAATACTAATAAATACTAGACCTATTTTTTCTCATTCATTAGTATCAACAAAATATTAAGAATATATTTAGATACACATCTATTTAAAGCGGTAAATCAGAAAATATATCTTTTACAGAAGTTTTAGGGAATACGAAAAAATAAATTCCTAACATTTTCAGAAAGTTAGGAATAAACAACTGTTAAATAAATATGAATTTAATGATTTTAGGACTTACGCACTCGTAACGAGTAATAAGGCTTTGCGATTACTTCCCTACGGTCGTAATGACCTAAACACGTAGTCCGTGCGTAAGTCCTGGATTTAAATTAGCTACTTGCTTGTCTAAGCATATCAAAAGCCTTTCCTCTCAAACTCATCGGTAGAAAAGATAATCCAAAACCAGTAAAAGCTTTAGAACCAGAAGAAGATTTACCCGCGAATACCAATTCTCGACCTTTCTGAGTTTCTCCTTGTTCTATCAGACGCAAACCTAAAATTAATTTAGTGTCTATAAGTCTTTTTTGTCTAATTTTCTCAATCTTTTCGACATCAAACTTATAGTTTTCCAAATAATTAATCTTATCAGATAAATAACGAATTGCTCTTTCTTTACTCTGCTGTTCTGAGTGAACGCGATATTCCATTAATAATTCTGGTAAATAATAAGCTTTCTTACCCGCTAATGCAAGTCTGACAAATAAATCATTATCTTCACAATTTTGCCAATGAGGTTGCATATATTCTAACTCTCGCAAAATTTTTCGTCGGAATAAAGTTGCACCGATTTGAAAACTTTGACGGATAAATACTACTTCAAGTAAGTTTTCAATCACACCCTCGGATAATTTTTTTCTACCCCAATAAGCAGAATTTTCTTGAGTCTTCTCTTCATTACGAGTATTGTTAATATCAATTATCCAATGATCCGTACCGACAAAATCAACCTTAGGATATTTATCTAAAATCGATACTGTACGTTCTATAAATTCAGGAGTGAGTCTATCATCATCATCAAATTTGATAAAGTATTCTCCTCTAGCAGCTTCAAAACCAGAGCGCATATTATTACTTTTACCAATATTTTCTGAATGACGAATATATCTGATACGATTATCTTGATACTGTGCCATTAATTCTGGTGTACCATCACTAGAACCATCGTCACATACTATCAGTTCAAAGCCTGTATAAGTTTGTTTTATTACACTTTCAATTGCTACTGGAAGAAGGTTTATACGGTTGAAAGTAGGAATACAAATACTAATTTTAGTCATTGCTTATCTTATCTATACTTATATGAGATGGTCAACGGGCAGCAAGAAGCGATTTTCCAGCTACTACAAGTTCAGAGAGCAAATGTCAATTCAACCCGACGGCGTGAT
>JBCCDM010000262.1:0-9491 GCA_039030795.1 Cyanobacteria bacterium P01_A01_bin.84 | reverse complement strand
GAGGCAATTAATTCTTCATCTGTAAAGGTATCAATTGACTCAACTCCACTACATAGATTATGCCAAAAACTGGGAACATTCTTCGCACCAGGGAAACGCCCAGAAATACCAATAATAGCAATACCTTCTAGAAGATTAGAGTTATCCATAATTCTTTTTATTTATGACAGGATGATTTATTTTGGTGACTATAACTTGTGGGTCTCATTTCCCATCAATAATAGTCCGTTGAATCAGCAAACTTAATAGCGGCATTTACTCATGGTCGCAAAATAATTAGGCGTTCTGACCACAATTGTATAATTTCATGAATAATGTCTTTTGCTTTCTCTTCTTCTATTTCACCATATTTATCGAGAAGACTTTCTATTGTCTTCTCACTATTAGCTAACTTCAAAATATCAAAGACTTCTGCTGAGACCTCTCGCTGATATGTATTATAGCTATTCTTAATATAAAACAAGTTGTTCAAATTTTGCTCTGAATCAAACTTTTTAACCTGATGCAACGAAATATGAAGGGGAAGAAAAAGTCTAAAAAGCATATAATCTCGCCACGACACATTCTTCTTTCTGAGTAGATAATCTCCTATAACAGTATAGTCTAGTCCTGTAGTTAAAAAACAAACTACGGCATCTTCAACAGAATCTACAATTGGTTCAACATTATTATTGAATGAGGTATTTAACAAAATTGGAACGCCTGTTAACTCTTTAAATGAGTTAATTAAATCCCAATATCTTTGGTTCGTTTTTTGTGATACAGTTTGTATTCTAGCAGTTCCATCAATATGAGTTACTGCGCCTAAAACTTGACGTTTATCTTCTCTAACATTAACTACAAATATCATAAATGGGAGTTGTTTTTGATTATGTGGAACTTCAAAAAATTGATCCACATCTTCTTCTAAAACAGAGGGCGCAAACGGTCTATAGCCTTCCCGTTTCTTAATCATTTTGTTAATACGAGTTTTATTTTCTTCTGGTCGGGGATCTCCAAGAATACTTCTGTTTCCCAAAGCTCTAGGTCCAAATTCAGAACTACCTTGAACCCATCCCACAACAGAGCCATCTGCTATTAACCTTGCTGTCTTTTCGTAAACATTGTCCAATTTCTCAAAGGCAATAAAATCTTGCCATTGTATCAATTGGTTAAAAACAGAGTCAGAACTTCCTATATCTGTTCCCCAGTAAATATGCTCAAGGGCAGAAGACTTATTAACCATTGGATTTGCTTGATAATAGGCATATAAAGCAGATCCTAAAGCACACCCAGCATCATGAGACGCAGGCTGAACAAATACATTTTCAAACATTCCAGAGCGTAGTATTTTCCCATTAAGAGTACAATTATGAGCTACTCCCCCTGCCAAACAAAGATTTTTATGGTTGGTTTGCTGTTTTTGGTATTTAATCAGATGAAAAGCAATATCCTCTAAGGCTTCTTGAAGTGATGCAGCGATATCCTTATGAATCTGCGTGAAGGGTTCCCCTTTTCGGCGCGGTATACCTAAATCAAAAAGTGAGATTATCCTATCTTCCTCAATTTCATAATCTCCATTAGGAAGTAATGTGTAAAATGTTTTAAATAAATCTCTATATTTTTCTGGATTCCCATAGGGAGCTAACCCCATAACCTTATATTCATCAAATTGGCTATAACCCAAGAAAGATATTACATTAAGATAGAAATTACCGAGGGATTTAGGGATAGGAAAATCGGCTATCTGCTTAAGCATTGTTCCCTTCCCCTCAAAAACCGTACCAGAACTGTTGTCTCCCCATCCATCCAATGTGACAATAAGGCTACTGTCATAACCAGAAACCGCAGCAGCGCTCATTGCGTGTGCATGGTGATGAGGAACAAAACAGAACTTATCCATATCTATTTCACAGCCTAATCCTCTGCGAAAAAGATTTTGAAACAAGATTTTTGGCTCAATTGTTGTTAACTGGGGACTATTCAAAAAAAGTATTTTTAGCCAGATTTGTGAGTATTCAATTGAACTGTAAAACGCAATTAAGTCTATGTCCTGTAATTGTATACCACGAGTCTTTAAGCAAAAACGTAATGACTCTAAAGGAAACTTATTTGTATGTTTGATTCGATTGAGCCTTTCTTCCTCAATTCCACAGACAACTTTTCCGTCTTCAACCAAAACACAAGCTGCGTCGTGAAGAAGAAAATCCTCATACCCACGTCGCTCCTCGGAAATAAGTTCCAATCCTCCGGTAAACCCTAAAACCAGCATTATATATCTCCGTATTATGAAAAAATTAACTCTAAACCTTAGCGAGAAGTTTTTCTTCGTTGCTTCATAAATAATTGCTTTTGTTTCTGACGTGCTTCTACCTGCTTTCGCACGCGATCGCGCATCGGTTCAAAAAGAGATCTTTCTTTTGTTGTTTGACTTAAATATTCCGCTAATGAGTAAATAGTGGGATTTTGAAACATCGTTACTACTGACATATCTCGCTGCAAAATTGCACGCAATTTATTATTTACTTGAAGCATCAGTAACGAATTCCCACCTAAATCAAAAAAGTTATCATTAATACCTACTTTATCTAGATGCAGCACCTCTTGCCAAAGCTTGGCAATCTGCTGTTCCGTTTCAGACTGGGGTGGCTTAAAAGTTGCTGTTAACTCTGGACGCTGATTGTCAGGTGCTGGTAAAGCACGACGGTCTATTTTGCCGTTAGGTGTCAAAGGTAAAGCATCTAAAACCACAAAGCCCGAAGGAAGCATATATTCGGGTAGTTTTTGTTTGAGAAAGCCTCGTAATTCATTCACAGAAGGCTTTTTTTTCTCACGGGTAATTAGATATGCAACTAAGCGGCAGTCGTTTGGTATATCTTCCCTAGCTAATACTACCGTTTCTCGTACCTGCGGATGTTCCTTTAATAAAGCTTCAATTTCTCCTAGTTCGATACGGAAACCGCGAATTTTCACTTGATGGTCAATTCTACCCAAAAATTCAATCTTGCCATCTGCTAGGTAACGCACCTTATCTCCGGTTTTATAAAGACGTGTTCCTTGAGCAAAAGGATTAGGAATAAACTTTTCTGCTGTTAACTCAGGTTTATTCCAATAACCTCGTGCTAGTCCAACACTGCCGATATGTAATTCCCCTGAAACTCCTACAGGAACTAATTGTTGATGTGAATCTAAAATATATAACTGGGTGTTGGCAATAGGAAAACCAATAGGACTCACACCCTGCTGTTGCTCTTGATATTTTACCTCAAGTGCAGCAGACCAAATAGTAGTTTCTGTTGGACCATATAGATTCCAAACTTCTTTACCTCTTTCTCGCAACTGATGAGCAAGTGAAGAGTCGAGGGCTTCACCACCACAAAGAATTTTCATGCTATTCTTCTGCCACCCAGCAGCTACCAAGATTCTCCAAGTAGCTGGAGTGGCTTGCATAACTGTTACATCATTGGAGACTAACTCTTTTAACAACTGAGCGCCATCGGCGATCGCCTCTTGATTTACTAATACTAAACGGGCACCAACAATCAGTGGTAAGTACAATTCTAGTGCTGCAATATCAAAAGACAATGTAGTAACAGATAGAAGAACATCTTCTTTCCTTAGTCCTGGATTTTGACCCATACTAATTAAGAAATTAACTACAGCACTATGGGGAATTTGTACTCCTTTAGGTTTACCCGTAGAACCAGATGTATAGATTACGTAGGCTAAATTCTCTGGGATAGTATTACTGACTAAATTTTCTGAACTATATTCATCAAACTTTGTACTGTCAGTGTCGATACATACTAGTTGTGCTCCATGTGGTGGTAAATCATTAACTAAGTGAGTATTGACTAGCAAGACATTCACTTGAGAATCTGCCAAGGTAAAAGCCAAGCGCTCTTTCGGATAGGCTGGATCTAAAGGTACATAAGCACCACCTGCCTTCAGAATGGCTAGTAATCCTACTACCATTTGAATAGAGCGTTCCATACAAATACCAACAACTGTGTCTGATTTCACACCTTGTCGCTGCAAGTAATGGGCTAGCTGATTAGCTCGACTGTTTAACTCCTGATAGGTTAATTGTTGCTGTCCAAAGATAACAGCAATATCAGATGGTGTTATCTCTACTTGTTCCTCAAATAACTGATGAATACACTTATCTTGAGGATAATCTTTCTCGGTATCATTCCACTCAACTAATAACTGCTGTCTTTCAGGTGGCGTTAATAATGGTAATTCTGAAATACATTGTTGGGGATCGTTAACTATGTTTGACAGTAAAGTCTGGAAATGTCCTAGCATTCGGTTAATCGTATTTACATTGAATAAATCCGTATTATACTCGCAAGTTGCAACTAACCCTTGCTCTGAATCTTCCATAAACAATGTTAAATCAAACTTGGATGTACCGTTATAACCCTCCTCATAACGAACTGATACATCAGATAAATCTAAATTCGGTATTGGAACATTTTGAAGAACGAACATCACCTGAAATAGTGGATTGTAGCTCAAGTCTCTGTTTGGCTGTAGTTCTTCTACTAACTTTTCAAAAGGTAAATCTTGATGAACGTAAGCTTCTAAAGCTGTTGATTTTACCCGCGCTAATAACTCTTGAAAACTAAGTTTGCCAGATATATCTGTACGCAGTACTAAAACGTTGACAAAAAATCCGATAAGTTGCTCAATTTCTGCTCTGCTACGATTAGCAATTGGCGAACCTACAATAATATCGGTCTGACCTGTATAGCGGTAAAGCAAGATTTTGAAGGCTGTAAGCAAGGTCATAAACAAAGTTACTCCCTGCTGAC
The DNA here is from genome assembly GCA_039030795.1 of Cyanobacteria bacterium P01_A01_bin.84. GTDB lineage: Bacteria > Cyanobacteriota > Cyanobacteriia > Cyanobacteriales > Nostocaceae > JBCCDM01. The sequence goes on along the minus strand of JBCCDM010000262.1, from coordinate 4,695 downwards.
GGCTCAAATCCTTCAGTTCTTTTCTCAATGTTTGAGGAAGAACTAATTTAGCTTGAGCGCCTTTAAAAGTTTGAACTGGCGATCGCGGACGGTCTGTTGGTAAATTCAGTACACTCAGTTCACCCTGCAATTTTTGTTTCCAATAGGTTAATAATGGTTGAGTACGTTCTGAATCAATCGATTTTCGTTGCCAATTGAGAAAATCTCTATATTGGATGGGTAATTCCGGAAGTTGGGGAACTTCGTTTTTATAATATGTATCATATAGCCCAACTAGTTCTTTGATAAAAATGCCGATAGACCAACCATCTGCAATTATATGATGCAGAACAATTATTAAATGATAATCTTTATCACTTATTTGTGCAAATTTTGCACGGATTAGCGATTTAGAAGATAAATCAAAAGGTTCCTGTATGAATTCTGCTGTTAAACACCCTATAGCCCTACTGCGTTGGCTTTCTGATAATGAGCGTAAATCTTCAACCGTTAAAGTCAAGGGTTCAGCTTGATTAATAACTTGAACGGGTTGTCCATCATTCAACGTAAAGCTTGTACGCAATACTTCGTGTCTTCTGACAATTTCGTTTAAACATTCTTGTAAAATTGCTTGGTTAACAGAGCCTTTTAAATTAATAACTATAGGAATATTATATGTAGGTGTATCGGGATTTAGCTGATGTATAAACCATAATCCCTGTTGGGCAAAAGATAAAGGATAATGATGAGATGTATTTTTTTCTTGCTGAGTAAAAGATAGTAATGGTAATCCATCTGTGGTCATCTGAGCCAGTATCTTAGTAACAAGCGACCGGGTACTCATTTCTTCAAAGAAGTCAGCTACAGATACTTCTACTTCCAAATCAACCTCAACCCGATTTTTCAATTCAAATACTTTGAGAGAATCAAGTCCGAGAGTAGTTAATGGTTCTTCCGGATTGATATCATCCGGTCTAATTCCTAAAACTCTCGCTTCCTGTTCTATCAGATATGTCTCGAGAACTACTTGAGATTGTTTTGGAGAAAGCGCTAATAGTTCAGAACGCTGTAATTGGATTTCTTTTCTAGGAATGTCATTGCTTTTAAGAATATTGCTTCCAACTATATTTAATTCACCTTTTTCAAAACGAACACGAGTTTCATATCTTTGAATTTTGCCACTAGAAGTTTTGGGGATACTACCTGGTTTAATTAAGACAACCGTGTAAACTTGTATTTCATGTTCTTCACTAATCGCTTGACGAATTGCATTCGCTACTTCTGTCTTATCTGGTTTAGCACGAAACTCTAATTCTTGTACAACTACTAGCTTGTCTTCGTCGTCTACCTCAATCGTAAATGCTGCACTCGCACCAGAACGTAACGAAGTATGACTACGCTCTGCGCTCAATTCTATATCCTGTGGATACAGATTGCGACCCCGGATAATAATTAAATCTTTGGCTCTACCTGTAATAAATAGCTCCCCAGAATCCAAAAAACCTAAATCCCCTGTCCGGAGAAAAGGTCCTTTTCCTGTATCTGATAAATAAGCACCGAAAGTCTCCTGTGTATCTCGCACCCGATTCCAATACCCTTGACCAACACTCGATCCTGATACCCAAATTTCCCCAATTTCATCCTTTGAGCAACTTTTAAGTGTTTCTGGATTCACAATTACTATCTTTTGTTCTGGTATGATCAGACCACAACTAACAAAGTGATATACATCCTCGTTTTCAATAGATGATTCAACAACTCGACTAGATTCTAATGTAGATTTTTGCACTGCTTTCACAATTGGTGATGTAGCCTTATCTACACCGGAAATCATCAGTGTTGTTTCAGCCATTCCATAACAAGGGTAGAAAGCCTCTTTACGGAAGCCACATTCTACAAAAGCCTCTGCAAAACGCTCTAAAGTCTCATGACGAACAGGTTCAGCACCATTAAAAGCCACATCCCAACTACTCAAGTCAAGAGTTGTTTTTTGTTCCGGAGTAATTTTTCGCACACATAAATCGTAAGCAAAATTCGGTCCTCCACTAGTTGTACCTTTATACTTAGAAATAGCCTGCAACCAACGATAAGGACGTTGAAGAAATGACGTTGGAGACATAATAATGCAAGGAAATCCTCCGTACAAAGGCTGCAATATACCACCAATCAAACCCATATCATGGTACATCGGTAGCCAAGTCACGAACTTACTTTCTGCTGAATGCTCCATGAATTGGTAAGTTGTCTGAGCATTGTGTAGTAAGTTTCCATGACTAATCATTACACCCTTAGGTATCCCTGTGGAACCAGAAGTATATTGTAGAAAAGCTAAAGTCTCCTTATTTATAAAGGGTTCTTTCCAAGAATCTTCTATTCCTGGCGTAAGATCATCGGTAGTTAGCCACTGCAAAGATTTCAGATCAGTCTTTTCTGTCATTAAAGACTGCACTGTAGGCAATTTTTCCCTTGTCGTCAGAGCTATAGTTGCTTGTGCATCTGTAGAAATCGCTTTAATTCTTGGTGTATTGCGCTTATTTCGTGGAGGATATGCGGTTACAGCCACAACTCCTGCATACAAACAACCAAAAAAAGCAATCAGAAAATCTAGCCCCGCAGGATAAAGCAGCAAAGCGCGTTCTCCTACCAAACCTTGTGCTTGCAATTGAGATGCAATTCGACGTGCAAGCCTATCTAACTCTCCATATGTTAACCTTGTTTCTTTGGTTTCGTCATCCAATAAAAATGTGAAAGCATTTTGATTTGGTTGCTTAAAACCCCTAAGACGAAGTAGTTCAACAACTGTAGAGCAGTTGTAAGCATCTCCTTCAAAGCTTGAAGAATATTGATTCATAATCTTAGTAGATACACCTTAATATACAAATTCTTTTCTCTCTTTTTGCTCCTCATTTTACTAATTCTGACAAAAGAGAGATAACGAAGAATATTTCTCCACAGTAATTATCATCTACGTCCAGCCATGCTATTCGCATTAGATACCTTGAGAATAAATGTCCAGACACATTAAACTTTCAACTTTTATCTCACAGAGATATCCAAAATCTTATCAAAACTATGCAAATTGCATAAAATAATGATACACTTATAAAAACTTAATAAAAACTTAAGCACTTTCGATACTTAAGTTCTGTAATATAAATGCTTGGGCATTAATTTTAATGAAAGGTTAGGATGTGTATAGGATTCTTCCACCCTCTACTATAACTCTGTAAAATCACTATTTTCTGCCCAGAATACCTGGAGCGACAACTATTGTGAATTTAGAAGTATATAGCAGAGTGAGTACAGTGGCTAAAGTTACCGAACACTAGATATTCATATAATAACCCATATAGTTAATCTTAGTAAATCAGAAAATAATCGCAGCACATTTGACAATCAAGTAGTTCCATAAAACCTCTCCATACGAATTTAATTGTCGCATCATTTTAATGAGCCGGTACAAGTTATTGCAAAATATATTTGTACCTTCTAAATTATTAAAACAAGCTACCCAGAGAAACTAGAACTTAATAATCGAGTCAAACCATAAAATTAAAATTCTTAGAGCTTCACTATCGAATATTAATTTCTAACTCCTCCTACTATTACTTAGGAATTAGTGGAAATGAGACAAGGAAAATAATAATTTACTTTTCGTTATTAACTACTACCATCTCATATTTAGATATAATTGCTCACCTACTTACTAACCTAACGGAAGTCATTAATATTAGCAACTGCAAAAACATTGTAAATTGCTATCTAATTAATCTAATTAATCAGCTTTACATATTGCCAACACATTACCTCTCTCACGGCAGATGCAGTACAAATACTTTTGCAATACAAGCTAAATTAATCAATGTAAGAATCTGTCTGTAAATAGCTCTATAAAGTAAATTTACGTAAATGCTTTCCTGATTGCAGATATGTAACGCCTAGTTAGTTATAACTAGTGTAACGCTATCTAAGTATATGTCAAGTGCAGTTATGATTTAGAAATCACTGTTAAATGACATTTCACAGTCGAAATAAATTATTAACAGTTTTTGTATACTTAAATACTAATAAAATAAGTCTACTCTGCTATTGATGAAGCAGAAGATAGAAATAGTCTTCAATTATTTATGTTATTTAAATAGTTGGCAAATAACTGTATACCTTGGAAAAAGTAGTTGTAGTGAACTGCAAACAAGAATCCTCAAAACCACATTACTTGCAAATAGCTTGGAATCCTTATTTAGCATGACTTTTAGCTTTACAGCACTTTTGTGAATTCACTGTCCAAATTAAAGAATATTTACTGTTACCCTTTTATAAGGAACTTAAAAGTCTTCACCAAGCAGGAAACGGTTCGGGTGTTACTTACTTACAAAAACCTAATTCATAATTAAATTGGACGGATATAGTTCAATTTAAACTATGTTATTCGGGCATAAGCGTTTGGTCAAAAAGTTCGTATTTTTGGACAGTTTCTTGAAGATAACTGCTGAAATCTTTACTATGAAATAGATACAGCCTATTTGCACCTAATGTGGTTTCATTTGTAGAAGACGGTGGTTTTGAAACCCCTCTTATTTGCAGCGAATGTGGTTTCAAATTTGGCTTGTTTGCGGTTTGAGGCATTTATGTTTGCAGTTCCTTACAAGTAGTATCTTTATAAAATTTTTATAAAGATACTATTTTTATAAGTAGTGTTTCGTAGTAGAATCTACG
>JBCCDM010000261.1:0-9538 GCA_039030795.1 Cyanobacteria bacterium P01_A01_bin.84 | reverse complement strand
TTTATAAACTGCTACATAAAAATCCATATTAAATTTAGTAAGTATTAATTATGAAGAGAATTATTTGATTGTGTAAAGTACGATGAATAGTCAAAAATAAGATAGAAATCAAGAATACTATAAAATTTCTCCATTTATACTCAAAAGTATTAACTAGTAATATAGCGACAACAATATATATAGATATAGGAACCCGGTTTGATTTCGGCTTGACCTTGCGATCGCGCTATAGGAATTCATAAAAGTGATACAGTCAAGTTATTTATAGGTTAGTTGTTAAAAGAAAGCAAAAAATAAATATTGCGGAAAATCTATCTGCAAGTAAATTTATCTTTCAAAAGGATACTCTAAATCCATAGTCAATTTGTCACCATTAGTTTTATGGAAAAATAGTGGCAAATTGACTGGGAACAACAGTCATTTGTCTTTTGGAAAAACTCTACCGTTAAGATCGATCTAGCTTAACCATCTAGCTGCATCTTTGGCATGATAAGTCAAAATCAAATCAGTTCCCGCACGTTTGAAACTAGTCAGAGTTTCTAAAACCACCCGTTGTTCGTTAATCCAACCATTGAGAGCAGCTGCCTTCACCATGGAATACTCTCCAGAGACATTATAGGCAGCGACAGGTAAGTTGCTAGCTTCTTTAATCCGCCAGATAATATCCATATATGCTAAGGCTGGCTTAACCATGAGCATATCGGCACCTTCAGAAATATCAAGCTCAATTTCCTTGAGTGCTTCACGAGAGTTACCCGGATCCATTTGATAAGTTCGTCTATCTCCGAACTGAGGTGCTGAATCTGCTGCATCTCGGAAAGGACCGTAATAGGAAGAAGAATATTTAGCAGCATAGGACAAGATTGGAGTATCCTCAAATCCTGCTTCATCCAAACCAGAACGAATGGCTTGTACGAAACCATCCATCATTCCCGAAGGTGCAATAATATCTGCACCAGCTTTTGCTTGAGAGACGGCTGTTTTTTTAAGTAACTCTAAGGTAGGGTCATTCAATACTCTTCCTGTTAAGTCCCCTACTTCTAAATATCCACAGTGACCGTGACTTGTATATTCGCATAAACAAGTATCTGCGACGATCATTAAATCTGGCACTGCTTCTTTAACAGCAGTTGCAGCTTTTTGAACAATACCGCAATCATGCCAAGCTCCGGTAGCCTCCCCATCTTTGTCTTCTGGGATTCCAAACAAAATAATAGCTGGAATTCCCAAATCATATACTTCTTTTGCCTCTTCAACTATCTTATCTACAGACAGTTGAAATACCCCTGGCATTGATTTAACTTCGTTGGCTATTCCTTCACCAGGGACAGCAAACAAAGGATAAATTAAATCGCTAGTTGTGACAACAGTTTCACGAACCATCCGGCGTAGTTGAGGATGATTGCGCAAACGGCGAGGACGATGTATCGGGAACATAAGAGTATGAAGGAATATAAAGAATTAAATGGATACAGACACAATAGAAAGCGTCACACAATTAAGGTAAAAACCAGCTTCTATCATCCAGACTAGAAGCAGCGCTTAACTTTCCTCTGCCCTACTGTCTAGTACGTGGGGCAATTTTGTATTTTACAGTTAAGATGTGGCATAAAAAGATTACAAAATCTATCATTTTGATCTATGTTAATGAAAATTCAAGCTCTTCAGAATTTTCGTCTGCAACTAATTTAGGTTTTTTATTTCACTGCTTATGTATCATTCATGATAGCTAGAAGAAAGAATTTTTCTAACGCTTATTTTTTGTTAGGTAAGATTATCTACTACCGTAATATAATAGTTAGATAGTATACTTCTTTGATTATAGTAATCCAAAAAAATCAGGGGATAATTAAACTGAATGTTATATTCATCAAAATTTCTCCTATCAATCAAATATGCGTGTCTTTGTGGCGATTAGCTTTTGATAGACGGGATTTTGAACTATCCTTAACTCTCTTGCAACTTAAGAATATCCAAAATTATTTATAAAAAATTGACATAATAAGAATACAAACTTGCTGGATAGAGGTTTGAAAAAGATAAGAATCATGTTTGAATTTTTTGAAAGTAAAAATATTTGAGCGTATCAAATATTTTTACTTTCTTGACTTATACTCTAACTTAGTTAGAGTTACACAACTCGGAGAATAAATGGATAGCGAAAAGGTTCATTCGGATTGCTAAAAACACAGAAAAGTGCCCAAATAGTCATCATCCAGTGAAAAATAAACCATAAACCGGCAAGGAAACTAAGGGAGCCAAAAGTTACCGAAATTAAAGCCGCAATTATAATCCCATAAAGCCAGATATTGATATGGAAATTAACAGATTCCCGAGCATTATCCTTCACAACTGAATCACTACTTAATACAAGCACAATAATTGGAATAACAATTGAGAATATCAAACCACTGAAAAGAATAGCCCCATGACACAGTGCTGATAAAAATGTTCGGCTGTCCGTGTCGTACATTCCTCACCCCGAATTTAATCAGTTTTTTTGATGATAATAAGACACTATCACGACGACTGTTGCCTTAAGATTAAAACTCTACCTAAATAGGTGAGAAGTTAAGTTAAATTAAGTTAAAAACGGACAAAACATTTTTAAATAACTATGTCAATTGAACTTGAGTCTGAACTTTCCGAGCAAGTAGAGCGTAGACGCAATTTTGCAATCATTTCTCATCCTGATGCAGGTAAAACTACGCTGACAGAAAAGTTACTTTTGTACGGGGGTGCAATTCATGAAGCTGGTTCAGTCAAAGCTCGAAGAGCTCAACGTAAAGCTACTTCTGACTGGATGGCAATGGAACAGCAAAGAGGAATTTCCATTACCTCAACGGTGCTGCAATTCAATTATCAAAATTGTCAAATCAATTTACTTGATACTCCTGGACACCAAGATTTTAGTGAAGATACTTATCGGACTTTAGCCGCAGCAGATAATGCAGTGATGTTAATTGACGCTGCTAAAGGTTTGGAGCCCCAGACTAGAAAGTTATTTGAAGTCTGTAAGATGCGTGGTATTCCTATTTTTACCTTTGTGAATAAATTAGACCGTCCGGGAAGAGAGGCTTTAGAACTACTTGATGAGATTGAGCAGGAATTAGGTTTACAGACCTATGCAGCAAATTGGCCCATAGGGATGGGCGATCGCTTTGCAGGGGTATTCGACCGCAAAGAAGAGCAAATCCATTTATTTGAAAGAAGTGCCCACGGTAGTAGGGAAGCTATAGATACGGTTTTAGACTTAGGGGATTCTCAAGTTGAAGACTTACTAGAACAAGACTTATACTTTCAAATGAAAGATGAATTGGAACTTTTAGAAGGAGTAGCACCAGAATTAGATTTGTCCTTAGTCCATCAGGGTAAAATGACACCTGTGTTTTTTGGCAGTGCTATGACCAACTTTGGGGTAGAACTGTTTTTGAGAGATTTTCTAGAATATGCTCTCAAACCGATAGGACGTAATAGTACAGAGGGAAAAATTTCTCCCACTTATTCAGAATTTTCCGGCTTTGTATTTAAATTACAAGCAAATATGGATCCCAAACATCGGGATAGAGTAGCTTTCATTCGTGTATGTACCGGGAAATTTGAGAAAGATATGACGGTGTCTCATGCTCGTACAGGTAAGAGCGTGCGCTTATCTCGTCCCCAGAAACTGTTTGCTCAAGAAAGAGTTTCTATTGATGAAGCGTATCCTGGTGATGTAATTGGTTTAAATAATCCCGGGGTATTTGCAATCGGCGATACCATATATACGGGAAAGAAACTTGAATATGAGGGGATACCATACTTTTCGCCAGAATTATTTGCTATTTTACGCAATCCCAACCCTTCTAAGTTTAAGCAGTTTCAAAAGGGAGTTTCAGAATTGCGGGAAGAGGGTGCAGTACAGATTATGTACTTTGTAGATGAGTCAAAACGCGACCCTATTCTAGCTGCTGTTGGTCAGTTGCAAATTGAGGTAGTACAGTTTCGTTTACTTCAAGAGTATAACGTTGAAACTAACTTAGAATTATTGCCTTACAGCGTTGCTCGTTGGGTTGAAGGAGGCTGGGAAGCTTTGGATAAAGTCGGACGCATATTTAATACGACTACAGTTAAAGATAGTATGGAACGCCCAGTACTACTGTTTCGTAACCAATGGAATTGCGAACAATTACGCTCAGATCATCCAGAATTAAAGTTAAATTCCATTGCACCAGTAGTTTCTGGTACAGAACCAAGTAAAAAATAGGTTAAAACTGTAACATAGCCCACAAGGACTCTTTACATATGTGAGAGATGAGGGTTTTGGTAACAGAATATAGGAGATAATTTTATTCACCAGTTACTCATTTTTTATTCGGTTATGCCCAAGTCTGGATTACAGGAAATGGGTTAGAAGCAGTAACTTAATGTCTACCCATAGTTAGGCATAACTTACTTCTTGTCCAATTTTTGAATTATCCGTCAACAAACTTTCTAAACCGTTCTTGCCAGTCAGGGACAGCTTTAAGTTTCTCTTTCTGTCCTAGAAGACCTTTGAAGCATATAGGGGAAATTATGTATAGCCCCACGGTATAAATGTCTTGGGATGTTTGCTGAAACTAGCTAAATTCTTGAGAACTTCCTTATTAAGAGAGGAAATATTACACAAAGACTATAGTCTTTTCCTAACGGAACCATCTCAGAACCTTACTAATTATCAATTACCAATTACCTAGAGTGCAACAACTTCAATGCCCTCACAGTCGGAATCATCTTTGCAAGCTGGTTTAACAGCTCTGAAGCAAGGAGATTATCAAAAAGCAAAAACTATATTAGAAGCCTTTATAAACAAAGGTAGTAATGATGATAGTGCCCTTATACAAGCAAAGATAGGATTGATTGTAACTTACTCGCGTATTGGTGAGATTGAGATTGCGATTAGCTTATCTGAAACTCTGAGCCAAAGCAATAATCAACAAATAAAAACCTGGGCAAATAATTCCTTAGTTAAATTGGGTAGACTTCAGTCTAAACAAGATGCTGTAACTGATGAGGTCGCAAAATTTAGTTCTGTTAATAACTCTGAGACAACCTTAACAGATGCAAATATTGATCGAGGGAAATTAGGAGAATCGTCAATTTCTAACAATTCAGAATACTACCAGAAAAATGATACAACCCCCAATATAAATTCTTCCAAACCTTCTAAGGCAAAATCATCATTTATTCACTGGCAACAAGCCGGACGAGCAAAGACATGGCAAAAAGTAGGGGATATCAACTTAATACCCTTATGGTTACTTACTTTCGGAACTTTCATTGCCTTATTTTTGATGGCGCGATCGCTCCTAAATTTACTAATGGAGACTATCAACGATTTGTTGGTAAAACTACCTTTTGTAGAACCTTTGCAAGTTCTCTACGAAGATCCATTTTATTTTTTAGTATTCCTTTTTGCCCTTTTACTAAGTTTATCCCCGTGGCTATTAGACCTACTGTTAAATAACTTTTACCATACACAGTCCTTTAGTATACACAACTTAAATAATTACAGCCCAGAGACAGTTCGATTACTTCAGCGTTACTATAAACAAAGAAAATGGCGATTTCTAAAACTGTATATTATTAGCGATACTGCACCAATAATTTTTACTTATGGTAATCTTCCCCGTTACAGTCGAATTGTTGTTAGTCGGGGTTTATTAGAACAGTTAGAAAATGACGAAATTGCTGCTATATATGCACTTCAATTAGCTCACATCAGTAACAGAAGCAGTATGCTTATGTCCATATTGCTGATAGTAACTATTCCAATTTACGGTATTTATAAACAATTATCCCACTGGGCAGATAATATCTCAAATATTATTGGACGCTCTGTTTTAGGTGCGATCGCTAATATATTTTACTTAGTTTGGCGTTTGTTTAACACTACCGGTATCTGGCTATCTCAGATACGACTTTACTACAGCGATCGCCTTGGAACTGAAATTACAGGCAACCCCAATGGGGCAATTCGTGCTTTACTCAAAATGAGCATGGGCATAAGCTCAGATATCGTCAAACAAGAACAAATCACTTGGCAACTTGAAACCTTAAATCTGGTTATACCAGTGGGGTACAAACAAAGTATTACCTATGGAAGCATAGTTCCATTTCAGCCTTGGGAATCCATACTAAAGTGGGAATATATCAACCCTTATCGCTGGTGGTTTGTAGTTACTAGTACCCATCCCATGTTAGGCGATCGCATTAAACGCTTATGCCATCTCGCCCGTCACTGGCATCTACCAACAGAACTTGATATTAATACCCGAGTCACTTCCCAGTATCACCACAAATTATTTTTTATAGGAATTGCCCCTTTTTTAGGAATTCCATTTGGTTTTATGGTAGGTATTTTAATGTGGCTAGTCTGGCAAGTCGGATTTGCACTTCATTTTTGGAATCTCAAATGGATATATGACGACTGGTACTTTCTACTGGGATGTATGTTAATCGGTTTTAGTTTTGGTAGTTTGATACGAATAAATTATTTGTTTCCCCAAATCAATAATGCAAAGGTACAAACAAATGAAAGTTTTAGCGACTTGATTGTGAACCCCAATGTTTTGCCAATAGATAGTATACCCGTACAAATACCTGGCAAACTTATGGGTCGTCAGGGAACAAGTAACTACCTTGCACAAGACCTAATCTTGAACACTAATATGGGTTTAGTGAAACTGCATCATATTTCTTGGTTAGCCCAAGCAGTTAATCCCCAAGACTTTATCGGTCGGCAAGTTACTATCTCTGGCTGGCTTAGACGCAGCAATACTGTTTGGCTTGATATTCAGAATTTACATACTCATACGGGAAAAAGCATAAGTAGTCCTCATCCTATTTGGTTAATAATTATTACTGTTGCGACAATTACTTTGGGTGCTTATATCTTGCTAACTGGTTGACAATCTCCATACTCAAGTTAACGGTTTTCAGTATCTTTGGTTTATAAATTACTAACGGGACTTTGATATTTTTGGAGCTGAAAATCACCTCAAATCCAATTGGGGTAAGGGAAAAACCTCAATTGGGTAAAAATGGCTAAAACCTAGATATATCAAGGTAATAAGTAAATTAATGTTAAACACTTGCTATATAAGCTTTTGAAGTTATTTTTGGCATATTTTTTGCCTAAGCCCCGCTAAGAGTAAAATGTACCGGAGTAAGCTTGCAATAGCTTATATAATGTCCATTTAAATAACCGTCATGGGAGCAAGCAATACGATTCATTTCACTCCACTCCACACCCTACGGGAAGGTTTTCAACGAACGCAATCACATATTATGGGTGATTTACCGGATATCGTATTATAAGAAAGCTATTTTCCAGTTTTAGTTATGTTAGATAAAATAAATATTAATTTGTATTGCAAATAATTAAAAAAAATGTTACTTTAACTATAATCATCTTTTGGTGACAAAAAAAACTTTTTTTATGATCTGTTTCTATGTCAAAAAGCCAAAAGTAATATGCAGTCTTTTATTCTCTCAACACAGTGGTAAGATAACCAGCCGATGGCTGGTTTTTGTTTCAAAAATGTCCAACTTTAGAAAAAATGTATTTTATGTTACGATGCATCTGTGTAAGCTCTGAAAATGTGTGGGCTGAACTAGTTGCATAGAAGAGAGCATGATATTGTAGGGAATGGTGTTTAATTCTCTCGCCAAATAAACATTGAATTGTTTCTTATTACAAGTGATAAGCTTTTAAATTTACAATTCTTAGAATAAAAATGTTAATCAGCGTTATATACGCCTGGGCAATTAAGCGAGATTCATTTTGTTGAGAAACTGTATTGTGCGATTTAACAGTTTAGAGCAAAAGAAATTGGTTGTTTAAACTATGCATCTGTTATATATAGCAGCTGTCACAGCCGAGTGTTTGATTTTACCTATTTGCGTTTTTTCAACCGTGGAGGTCTAGAGTATGTCTGTTCGCCTGTACATAGGCAATTTGCCAAAAGAAGCTATTGATAAATCAGAATTACAATCAGTTTTTGAAGAAGAGGGTAGTGCTGTCACTACTAAGCTAATAAAAGATCGCAAAACTGGCAAATGCCGGGGCTTTGGTTTTATTACTGTTAATAGTGACGAGCAAGCTGACCAAATTATTGAAAAATATAATGGTCAGATGTTTAAAGATACTCCTATCAAGATAGAAAAAGCTTTACCACGTGCGAAAGGTGAAGAAGGGGAAGAACAACCCAATAAAACAACTCAAAGTTCTGGTGCTTCTAAAGAGAGTAAAAAGAGTTCAAATTCTAAGAAGTCTCGTCGTGGTGCTTCCAAAGATAATCATAGCCATTCTTCTAACGACTCAGAAGGAGTTCGTCCAGATCCACGTTGGGCAAATGAGTTAGAGAAATTAAAGGAGATGTTAGCAGCGCAAGCGACTAATTAATTTATCGGAAGTATACAAAATTAAGAATCAAAGTTATGGAAACTTCGATTCTTAATTTTTTATGGCTGAGATTGCATAAAAAATTAAGAAAAATCATTAAGAATTTAATTTTAATTGAATATTAGTTTGTATAAGTAACTTTTAAGTTAATTGAGACTATTACTAATAAAGTCCAGTATTCATACAAGAAAATATAATTAGAATCTGCTAGAAAAGTCTACAAAGCAAATCTAGAAGTTAAAGAGCTTTAAAAGCAATAGATTAATCATTTAATTTTCAAATTTTCCTAAAAATTTACTATAAAAGTACAAGGATTTTAAGCTATCAAGTTTTATTACCTGGCATTAGTTTGAGCAAAAAAGCTTGAAAACGATTATTTGGTATAGTTTGTAGTTTTATTTAGAAAGCCTTAATTAATTTTGCGAAAATTTCTGTTTGCGTTAATTTACTTGGTTTCAGTCTGTTGAAGCAAGTGAGGCAATTGTTAAGGATTATCCTGCTGTGGGAAAATGTTCAAAACGAATTATTTTATTAAGGAACAGGTTCCTTACTTCACAGGACTTACGCAACGAGAATTTGTTCAAAGCGACGGTCACTACGTGTAGGGTTAGCATGAGTCCTATCGGACACGCGGAAGTAAGCGTTTGCTTCTGCATAACCTTAGTTAACACAGAGTTAGTTCATGGGATTACGTCGCAAATGTAAAGTCCTAGCGGACACGCGGAAGCGTTAACGTCTCGGACGGGATTATCTTACTTTTGCGTAAGTCCTACTTCACTCAAAACAAATAAATGTTAATCCAAATTCCCTGCCTGTGACTATTACTAAAGTATTAGTGAATGCTGATAGTCGATTGACTGATTTTTCCTCCTTACAGTAACCACAATCAGTTTAATGTGGGTCTCCAGACCAGAAAAAAGATGGAATTAGCAAGATGATTTCATTTATAAAAATTATTTAGCTTTTACCGAATGATGAGTAAATGAAAGCTGCCGTTTCTATTGAGAAGACAAAACATAAATGTATTTTATATCACAGAATAAATACTATCGTAACAATAGTATTATTTGTAAAACGTAATAGTAGATAAAAATTAGCTATTGTATTTATTGC
>JBCCDM010000260.1:0-9606 GCA_039030795.1 Cyanobacteria bacterium P01_A01_bin.84 | reverse complement strand
GCTAATTAGAAGCAATACTTTTGTCAATATTTTTACCAATAAAATAATTAATTAACTATATTGTAGTATAGCTAATTAATTATTTTTAATGAAGATATTATTGTGGATTATTTTTGAGTAAAAACGCCTCTATACGAGCAGGCGTGAGACTTCCCGTCGAGATAATTAAAATGAGGAGTCTCAATCAGGAGTTTTTTGTAAATCTGGTCTTTCTTCAGGAACTATTGCCCCCTCAACTGGGCAAACCTGAATACATATACCACAATCGATGCAGGTAGAAAAATCAATCCAATACCAGTCAGTTCCCTTAGTATTTTTCCCTGGTCCATCATGTATACAAGCTACAGGACAGGCATCAACACAATCCGCAATACCTTCACAAACATCCGTAACAATAGTGTGTGACATCGTTCCCCTCTAAATAGAATCGAAATATATATTAAATTATCACCAGTTATCAGGATACAGGAGTCAGAAGAAGAGGGAAGGTAGTCCCAATGAAAAAATTTTTTCACATAATTTAAAACCCCTACCCATTAAAGATTTGAGATTTCAATCAAAATGTTTATCCTAATTTTGTAAGCAACACAATTCTCTATATTTTTGGAACAGGATGTAATTTGGACAAGTCCAAATATAAATAAAGCATTAATAAACATTTTGTACTCTAAAATAATGAGATTTACACTTAAATACTGGAAAATATTCACAGTCACAGCCTTAAGTGTTTTAAGCCTTGCTTGTACAATTCCTGTATCTTCTACAGCCAAAGAATCTTCACTTACACCCAATAATAATCAGCAGCAAGTAATAAATAAAGTCATTTCGACTTTATCTGGACATTCTGCACCCGTTAAAGCAATAGCTATTAGTCCTGATGGACAAATATTGGTAAGCGGAAGTGATGATAATACAGTTAAAGTTTGGAATTTGAAAACTGGGCAATTACTCCACACTTTAAATGCTCATAAAGATAGAGTTACATCTGTTGCTATTACTCATGATGGAGAAACTTTAGCTAGTGGAAGTTATGATAATACAGTTAAAATTTGGAGTTTAAAAACCGGTCAATTATTGACTACCTTTGATAAAAATAAAGCCGCAGTAATATCAATCGTTATTAGTCCAGATGGGAAAAATTTAATAAGTGCAAATGCAGATAAAAATATTAAGGTATGGAGTCTGAAAAATGGAGAATTACAACGCACTATAAAGACTGCTACTGTTTCCTTAGGAATAAGTGCTGATGGTAAGACTTTATTTAGCGGTAATCAAGACGGTAAAATTCAGTTATTCAATACTTCTACAGGGAAACTGCTGAAAACTCTAACACCACCTTTACCAAAAGATCCATACTTTGATTTTCAAAAAGCATCTGCTGTTTCATCTCTTGCGATTAGCAATGACGGCAAAACCTTGGTAAGTAGTGGTTATGATGATAGTCATCAATCAATTCAAGCAACTGATGGGAAAAATATTAAAGTATGGAATTTGCAAACAGGGAAATTAGTTCATAACTTTTCTGTAGGGATTGGTGGTATTGATGCTGTAGCAATTAGTCCGGATGGAAAAACTTTTGCGACTGGTGGTTATGTATATGAGATTATGTTGTGGGATGTGAGTACAGGAAAGCGTTTACATACTCTTTCTGCCAGACAAGGGGGAGTTCATGCCTTTTCTTTTAGCAAAGATGGAAAAATTATTGTTAGTAGTAGTGGGAATAAGTCGATTAAAGTGTGGCGTTTATCTGATTGATTTAAGGTGCGTAGCTTTCAGCACTGGGCTGCACATTTTCAAATCCTTACATAACAAGAGTTTCATACAAGTTCAGAAAATTTGTTAGCTTCATGCCCCCTTTCTGCGCGCTGCTCTCCAGGCTTATAAAGAAAGGGCTCTAAAAGAGGACTGAATATATCTTGTAAATAAGTATTATTTATTATATCGTAATTTATATTTAACTATTTATACGTATAGGTGCAATATTTGAGGTAAGGCATCTCCAGGTTACTATAAAAACCAAGAATTGGGGGATTCTCCCCCAAACCCCCTATTGAGGGACGGTCGCGTCCCCCAAACCCCCTCCGAATAATTCTCACGAAATTACCTAGCGTTCGCTTATTTTGAAGTTCTAACATAAGTTGTATTAAAAGAAAAAAGACAATTAATAAGTAAGTGGTCAGTTTAAAGTAATATTTAATACTTTCATGGAGGGATCGGGTAGTAATCAATCCTTTAAAGTCAAATAAAGCTCTTTAACTGGAACTGAGGTTAAATATTTTTTCCCAATCATAATATCTTCTGTAGGGGTTTTAGCAATGCCAAACCCCTACACTCCTAATTCACAGACTCAATTGTCGGCGAAGTATCAGGTTTTACCCAAGCAATTTTAGTGATACCGCGATCGCGTGCATACTGACGAATACTGTCTGGGTCTTTGCCTCCCAGTTCAATTTCAACTCTCACTAGGTGAGTAGAGTCTCGGAGTTTTTCTGCATAGGCAAAGGCTGTATTATATGCTTGGTAATTTTGGGGTACTACTAACCAGTTACTGGCTGGTACGGTTTGGGGTAATCGTTGAGTTGATAATAAGACTTGGTATAAATCCTCGATAAATACTGCAAATCCAATACCTGGTATATCCTGTTTTTGAGGATGATACATACCTAATAGTTTATCGTAACGACCACCTGTACCTAAGACTCTGGCTTGATTGTCAGTTTTACTAACTATTTCAAACACAATACCGGTGTAATAGTCAATTGTTTGAATTAAGCTCAAGTCTAAAATTAGCGGTATTGGTAAATTCTTCTGGTGAGTACAGAGTAAGTTTACTAAAGACTGTAAATTATCGACTGCTGATTGCTGTTGTGGCTCCAAATCCCAAGACTTAAGTTTTGTTAACACGTCTGTAGGATTCCCGCGCAAGTCCATAATATTCCTTGCCCTCTCTTGAAGTTGCTCGCTTAGAGATAAAGAGTCTATTGCTAGTCGATCTAAATTGGCGATCGCGCTACGGACTCGGGGACGAACATCTTCAGGAAATGATGAGAGCAAAGAAGCAGTTATTTGAGCTTCCCCCAAAATTAAATGACAGTTAGGTAACTTAAGCGATCGCAAACAGTTGATCAGCAGTAGTAGAATTTCAGCGTCAGCAACTAAGCTGTTACCACCTAATAATTCCACCCCTACTTGATAAAATTCTTGCTGACGATTGTGCTGTAATTCTCCTGTACGTCGAAACACATTAGCGTTATAGTACAAGCGCTGGGGATAGCTTGTACCACCCATACGAGTAACAGCTGTGCGAGCAATAGAAGCTGTTAATTCTGGACGCAAACCCAATTCTTCATCTTCAGAATTTTGTAGCTGAATTACCGTAGAACGTTGAATTGCACCTCCTGCCATCAAGGTATCCATACGTTCCAAGGTCGAGGTAATAATCCTGTGATATCCCCAACGATGAAACACTTGCTCCAATCGTTGTTCAATCCAGCTTTTCTGAGTTACATCTAAGGGTAGTAAATCTCTAGCACCCGCAGGTGGTTGATACACCATTATTTTTTCTTTCCACCAAACAAACCACCGAATAAACCACTCCCTCCAGATTTATTGGATTCTTTTTTCCCAGCAGCAGACTTCGCTGTTAGCTTGAGTGCACCGGGTTTTTTACCCAAAATCTGTTCAACTTTTTGTTTCCCTGTAGACGCTGTTTTGTCTTCAGGGTCAAGTTTGAGAGCACGATCAAAATGAACTTTTGCCATCTTGGTTTGATTTTGCTTCAAATACACCATTCCAATCAAGCTATGACATTGGGCACTATTGGGATCTAGCTTCAAAGCATCTTGTAATTCTACCCTGGCCGGAGCCAATTGATTTTTAGTAATTAATTCTTGAGCGCGTCGAACATACTGCTCTACTGCTGAATTTTCGAGTCCTGAAGACGAAGATTCTGTTGATGATGGAGATGGGTTAGAAGAAGTATTATTTGGGTTACTAGTTTGGTTTTTACTAGGAGCAGCAGGTGGTGGGGGTGCATTAAATTTTTTACCCGCAGTTCGCATCAAATATACAGCATTAAGTTCACTGATTTGAGCGATCGCTGAGATTACCCTCTCTAAAGATTTATATTGCACCTGAGAAAGTTGAGCGATCGCTGTTTTATATAAATGATCGACATCAGGTGCGCTAGCTAATTTTCTGGCAGCTTCTGTATTTAAATCTACCGACGCAGAATCTTGTACTAGACGCTTACCGACTTGGGACAGTACCGCAATATATTCAGCGCGATCGCGGTCATTAGAAAGTTTTTCATAAGCCGGATTTACTAGCTTTGAGAGTAACTCACCTGCCAACTGTTTATGTTTTGCATCAGCATCTACACAGCTATCAGGGTGGAGACGACGAGCGATTTTCAAATAACGTTTGCGGACTGTTTTAGCATCTGCATCAACCGGAACACCTAAAACAGCGTGATAATCAGTTAAATCATGTTTAAATAATCCACGTTCAATTTTAAAAGACATAGTTTAATTGGGTAAATATGGTCGTCAATAGATTTAGTTAGATACTGTATTAAATTTCATTTACCAATTAGCTTTCAGTTTTTAGCTTGTAGCTAAACTAGGGTTTATACCCTGCCGTAGTTTGCGGTGATAAATATTACAGGTAATAGTAGCTTTGAGCTTTTAGCTATTTGCCACTTGCAATAAAGCTAAAGGCTAATAGCTAAAAGCTAATAACTAACAGCCTTACTTACCCCAGCTAGCTAAAGAAGGAACATTTTGTAACTCCTTACTTAAACTTCCGTGTATATGACCATTAGTTGCGAGAATTCTGCCAGATTCTAATTGAATTGGAGAATTATCGTAAGCACTTACCTGACCTCCAGCTTCTCGTAATATAATTATTCCCGCAGAAATGTCCCAAGGCGACAAACCTCTCTCCCAATATCCATCTAATCTTCCACAAGCAACGTGTGATAAATCTAACGCAGCTGAACCACCACGTCTCACACCCTGAGTAATATGAGTCAGATGACAAAACTCAGCATAATTGTTGTCAGAAGTTTCACGTCTGTCGTAAGCAAATCCCGTAACTAATAAACTTTTACTTAATTCCTGTGTTTGAGAAACTTTAATTACTCGACGGTTACGAGTTGCCCCCAAACCTTGTGCCCCTCGAAATAATTCATCATGTAAAGGGTCATAAATTACACCAAGTAATAGTTCCCCATCGACCAATAAACCAATAGAAACAGCAAATGCCGGGTATTGGTGTGCATAATTAGTCGTACCATCAAGGGGATCGATAGCCCAAAGATACTTACTATCTTGATTTCCTAACTTTCCCGACTCCTCTGCCAAAATTGCATGATCGGGAAAATGACGGCGCAAACTTTCTAAAATAACAGCCTCGGAAGCCTTATCAGCAACTGTGACTAAATCTCCCGGACGACCTTTTTCTTCCACGGAGTCTTCCAGTTTACCTAAATAATTTCGCAGAACAGCACCAGCTCCTAAAGCTGTCTCAGTGGCTATATCAAGAATACTTTGCAATTCCATGGGAGTTTTTGACCTATCAACTTTCCAGTTATCAGTAAACAGTAAATAGTTACCAAATATGAAGAAAGCTGTTAGCTCCAATTTTGTACCTATACGTATAAATAGTCAAAAATCAAATATAAAGTAATAAATAATACTTATTTACAAGATTTATTTAGTCCTCTTTTAGAGAACTTTACTTATAGGTCTGGAGGTTTCCACGCTACTTCCTACAAAGGAGTAGCTCCCCATGAGGGAATGCGGAGACTTTTAGTCCTAGACTCTCAGGAATACTAAGTATTATTTATACGACCGTGCAAATTAAAAGTTAGCCAAAAACTATCTAAATTGACGGCGATATTCAGTAGGAGTTAAGCGCATTGGTTCTTTTGGGTTCCAAATACCTTTTCCCATAATTCTGGCAAAATGTTGGGCACGTTCTAGACGTAAATCGTACTTATGATTGGGCGATCGCGCGACAAATAATGCGTGTCCTTCTTTGATTAACTGCTCATTTAGCAACACATCGTCTTGCCATATATAAGCTAAAGTCCGACCATAATTATCCTTTCGCTGGGTATCGAATTCCAATACCACAGGTTTATCACCAATTAGCTCTTGTAGTCTTTTTTGTGCTCTATACCCAAATGGGGTTTGTCTTCTAGATGCTGCATCAGTACCAATTAGACGTACTTGGGTAATTAAATTAATTTGCTCTCTTAAACTACTAATTTCTAAGGTATTTCCAGTCGCAACTCTTGTTACCTCTACCTTTTGCTGTGGTCTCAATTTTTTCCCTTGGGATTGACAACCATTTAGTAGTGAGGAAAAGAAAAAAATAATTAGTAATTGGGCACAGAAACGCATTGGTAATATTTGATAGGGTAAAGGATAAAGGGCGAAGTTATTAATCTGGAATTTTGTATGCTGGTTTGTTAAAAACGTTTCCGTAGGGTATATAAGAATTTTGAATTTTGTTCACCAGAGGTGTTCCCGCAGGGTATGCCGGAATGCCGGAATTTCCACCTTGTGGGTCGCTCAAATCTTGCACCTATACGTATAAATAGTTAAATATAAAATATTAAGTAATAAATAATACTCATAACCTAAGATTTATTTAGTCCTCTTTTAGAGGACTTTGTTTATGAGCCTGGGACTTTTAGTCCTAGACAGTCAAGAATACTTGGTGCAAGATGTAAGTTTATAAACCTGGGACTTTCAGTCCTAGGTTGTTGGGATTACTGAGTATTTTTTACTTAGTATGTTCTTTCTCGTGCAAGATGTCTTTTTGAAGTTCCTTAATCGTCATCTAAAGGTAAACCAGCTCTGACCTTACCTTTGCCAAAGTAACGTCCAAATTGAAGTTCGTAAACCTCATCTTCATCTTGGGTTTCTACTTCTAGATCGGAACGAGCATAACTAACACATAAAAGTGCATATCCTTGCTTCTGTAGCTCCGGAGATAACCCTACAGCTTCCGGCTGATAAATATCACCAGAGATGACTCTAACCGCGCAGGTAGTACAAGCACCGTTACGACAAGAAAACGGTAGTTCCTTTCCCTGTTTTTCAGCAGTGTGGAGGATGTAGCGGTCTTCAGGAACTTCTAAAGTATGAGTAATGCCATTAGCGCGATCGCGTATCTGAATCTTGTGTGTCCGGAACATTTCCAAAGTTTACTAGTAGTGGGTTTTATTGTGGAATTTTACTTATTTATTAGTCAACCATTGCATTTTCTGCAATTTAACTCTATTATTGTAGACTGTGGCACCTGGAGAGGTGGCCGAGTGGTTGAAGGCGCAGCACTGGAAATGCTGTTTGGGGGAAACTTCAACGAGGGTTCGAATCCCTCCCTCTCCGTTTAATATTTCCAGTGTAATAACCTTAGTGGCAAAAATGCTATTAAGGTTTTTGCATATTACTGGGTCACGAGACAATACGGTTCAGATAAGGATGATTTCTGTGTATTGATAGTTAAATTAAAATTAGTGAATGCCTGTTAAATAAATAAATAAATAAATAAATAACTAGATATAAGCAAAATATAACACCACCCTCAATATCTATGACTGAAAATATGCAGCGCGATTTTGTTAACCGTAAGGAGTTGATTGCATACCTGCGCGAAGAGTTTCCTAAGGCTACACAACGGGATAATAATATTAGTCTAACTAAAGGTGGATATCAAGAAGCAAAGAAATTATTACAACAAGTTGATGCTGTGAAATACGCAAAAACTCGTAATTTTATAAATGGTTGTGTAACCAAGTTATCACCTTATATTCGTCATGGAGTGCTGAGTTTAGCGGAAGTTCGAGATTTTATTTTGAATCAGGTTAATGACCAACAAGATGTTTATAAACTAGTAAATGAGTTAGGATGGCGCGATTATTGGCAGCGTCTTTATATAAAATTTGGAGATGGTATTTGGGAAGATAGAGAAGAATATAAGACTGGTTTTAGTACTACAGAATATGCTTCTGAGTTACCTGAAGAAATTAAAGCAGGTACTACGGGACTAGTTTGTATTGATAGCTTTAGCAAACAGTTACGGGAAACAGGTTATCTCCATAACCATATGCGGATGTGGATGGCTGCATATATTGTGCATTGGCGGCGTATTCGTTGGCAAGCCGGTGCTAAATGGTTTTTAGAACACTTGCTTGATGGCGACCCGGCAAGTAATAATATGTCTTGGCAATGGGTTGCCAGTAGTTTTAGTCATAAACCTTATTTTTTCAATCGCGAAAATTTAGAAAGATATACAAATGGGGTTTACTGTCGGGAATGTCCTTTATATGGTAAGTGTGATTTTGAAGGTAGCTACGAAAAGCTAGAGGAAAAATTGTTTCCTAATAAAGAATTTGATAAAAAGCCTAATAGTCAAAGCTGGCAGAAAGGAAATAAAAGGAAAAAAAGCAGAAGATAGGGTAATAAAAATAAGATAATTACTAAATTACTTTTTCCTTCCTATTTCTTCTTCTTTCTACCAAAAGAACCCAACATACGGTAGCTTTTACGCACTCCATCGAGCATAAGATAAGGTACTTTTAACCTGGTAGGATAAAACACAGGTAAGTAAAGCCAGTAATATGCCTTCTTGAGATTATCCCATTTATGACAACTTTCTTGGTCAAGAAAGTCCGAGATATCCACTACCAAACCTCTCCCCTCATACATCATTACATTACGCCCATGAATATCATGAGGAAATAATCCGCGATCGCGTGCATAATCAAGTGCAGCATCAATATCTTTAATCACCCTCCTAGGAATGCGTAAACCTAGATTCATACAATCATATAAAGTCACTCCATACAGACGTTTCAGTACTAAAAAGCCACTATCAGCATAAAAACATTCCGAAAAAGCTGGATGAGAACCCAGACGACGATATACTTCTACTTCTTCCTCAAAACCAGGTCTACCTGGTGCATAAATTTTTACAACCTTATCTGGATAACTTGGATGTATAACAACTACAGCATAGTTTCCTCTTCCCAAAAGTTCCCATGGTTCGGGAATGTATTTTATTTCTATGGGATCGTGAGGATAAACGCTTTCTATTTTTAATTTAGGCAGTAATTCAGTATGGATACTCTCAACTAGTTTATCTACTTGCAGTCTTTCCATATCTTCAAGTATCCACTTCTATGCAATCGATCGCTAATTACTTTCACCTTAGCAAGAAACCGGATTCATCGAGAAGAGTTTTGCATTTGATACTTAAAGATTAAACATTTTAACAGTATCGGTAAAGTGTTGGATCCATTGGATTTCGGTATCTGCTTGCAGGCGAAGATCCACCGTTTCTGCCAAGACTTTAGCATTTTCAAGAGCAAAGCCTACTTGCATAGCAATCTGCGAAAACCACTTGATTTCATGCTCTTGCCAGTGACGCGGTTGGGAACATTGATGAGCAACCAAAATACCCAGCAATCTACCTTGATTGATAATTGGTGCAACTAAATTCGCCTTCACCTCCAATTTCTCTAGTTCTTCAACATAACAACTGCTGAGATTGGCTTCATAAATATTATCAGTCGCTTTAACTCGACCATTTTGG
>JBCCDM010000259.1:0-9610 GCA_039030795.1 Cyanobacteria bacterium P01_A01_bin.84 | reverse complement strand
TAGCGGGTTGCTAACGAAAAAATTTGGTTTTCAAGTGTTTACTTACAAAAAATCTATTTGATTTGCTTTTTATCTTTTCAGCGTCTAGTCTTTGAAAGGGTTGCCCTGCCACGATGTGACTGCGGTTGTCACCCCCTGAGAACAAGAAGACAATTTGACAAAACGTCAAAGTTATTTTGATTGGATAGAAAAAGCAATAGTTAATAACAGATTTGTAGCTAATCCAGAAACTATTGAAATCGTTGCACAAACAATTCATACCGTCATAGTTGAAAATCAAAGACAATATCAGAACGACGACTCACAAAACTTAATAAACAAAATATTCTTAAAAAATCTTTATAAAGACTTGCCAGATAATATTCGGATTGCGATTCAATCTGATACAAATTTAATGAATTCGTTAGGAATTAAAAGTTATCAAACTATTAATATTGGTTCAATTATTTTTCCAGTTCCTAATTTATGGCAAGCTATTAAAACAGCATTAACAGGAGAAATAGCAATTGTCGCTGCGCTACAGCCCAAATTGAATTTTAATATTCAAGCTCTTTATGCAAATGATTTCTTCAAAATCACCGTTGAGATAAAGAGTGAAGATAATCAAATTTGTAAAACAATTGATGACCCCTTATTATTGATACTATCTGATGATAAATCTTTACAATTAAAGGTACTAGAACATAATCGCTTTTGGTTCGATTGCGATGATGGTCAATTTAAGGAATTAATTGACAAGATTCTCTCAATAGAAAATTGTATTGAACGTTTTGAAACTACAAAGAAAAAACTTGAAAATTCATCTGCAAAATTTTACGCCGACTTAGAACAGACGCTTCAGTTCTCAGAGCATTTTAAATTATATGAATTGATGCCTCCTTCTTCAGATGGACTTGTTCAGTATTTTAGATTGAATCAAACAGTAAATGTAAATGGTAACTTTAGCGAAACTATTAGTAATGCCGCAGAATCATTGCTTAAATCAGAAGGTTTAGAAGAAACTCTAAATAGATTAGTTTGTCTACCAGTAAGATTGCCAAATTCTGTATTTGAAGCATTAGCAAGACTTACAAAAGTAGAAAGGTGCAATTTACTGTGTCAAAATGCTATACGTTGGGCATCTCCTGTTTCCAAAATTCATTTAATTGATTTAACAATACATTTTTGCAATGATGGAAAGAAAGTAATTAGCTTATGTCAAACAACGCTTGACGAATTATTATCTGAAGATGGCGAAGTACACTTTCGTCTATTTTTGGCAATATTAAAATTTGTCAACAATAAGTTTAGCTATTGGGTTGAAACGAAAGAATGGAATACACCAATTAAATTATCAATGTTATGGGCACATACCAGCAGACTACAAAACATATTAGATGTGCCCAATTTAAAAATAGATAATTTTGTCGAAACATTTGAACAATGTAATTTAGGTCGTCAAATAGATGCTGATACTTTAAACAATGACCCAGAATTTTGGAATGATATATTGTGTGCCCACCATCAAAATAGGATGGAGTTCATTGTTAATTCTCTGGTGAAGGTTACAAAAGAAAAACCTGCGGAAGTGCTTGAGAAAATAGGCATTATTAGTAGGGTAGAAACTTATTTGTCTCGTATTGAGGAAGAACAATCAGTACCCGATACTAGTAGGTTACTCCATGACCCAATGTTGACAGAAGATAATTTGGGAGCTTTTTTGCGGTGCGATCGCGCTCAAACCCCATTGTTAGGAACTGAATTGAGTCAATATTTAGCATCAGATAAGCTCAAGGCAATTGTAGAAGAAGCAGTTCAAATTCTTGAAGATAATCCACTAACTGAACATGCTTGGTTGTATTTGATTGCGATTGTTAAAGATTTACCTATTTATGACGATTTAAAGCAAGGATTAAAAAATATTCTCGAAAATCTCGATATCTTATCACTTTTTGAAGCTAAACCATCATTAGCAATATTAGCCTTTGAAGTTGCATCTTCACAAATCAAATACTTTGAGGATGAGCAACTGCGACTGCAATTGCAGAACAAAATAATATATCTTGCTCAATTACTTGCTAATCGAGAAAAAGAAACAAATTTAGATGAAAAACTGATATACCGATTTATCGAAATTGTATTTAAGCTTTCTGTGAAATTAAATAATCCTCGTGAAACAAGCACCGCTTTGGGTATATTGCTAAAACAAGTTCTAAGCCAATGGCAAAGTCTAGCGAAAACCCATTTAGAACCCATGATGTTGCGGTTTGTTACCGAATTACCAATACAACAACTACACGGACTATGGGAAGTGATTTTGTATTTGAGAGCCATACGCGAAAAAGAACAGTAGTATTGAAAACTGTCCTACAAACTATATAGTTACAGGCATTATTTATTTGATTGTATCCGGAATCGCTCCCTTCCTACGTGAATCACTGAATTTGGCAGAATCAAGATAATTTTCTAGGGGGTAAATATGGCAAGAAATTGGTTGCGGATAACTCATCAAGACGATAAAATCCAACTTTCTTGGCAACGAGGGTTATCTGCTCCGCGCTCTGCACCCCCTGTACTTTTTGAACATCCCTTTGACGAAGAAACATTAACAGATTTACGCTGGTATTTGGAAAAGTTTTTAACCTTTCCTTACGGTATATTCCCTGATAAAGCTAAGAAAATTGAGCAGAAGTTCCAAGAATGGGGAGAGCAACTATTTAAATTGGTGTTTCCTCGCACAACAAAAGCTTGGGATTTTTTCCAAGAAGCCACCAGAGAAGGATTAGATAATTGCGAAATTAATATTTCTTCCG
Organism: Cyanobacteria bacterium P01_A01_bin.84; assembly: GCA_039030795.1. Taxonomy (GTDB): domain Bacteria; phylum Cyanobacteriota; class Cyanobacteriia; order Cyanobacteriales; family Nostocaceae; genus JBCCDM01. The sequence goes on along the minus strand of JBCCDM010000259.1, from coordinate 6,818 downwards.
ATGACCCCACAGTGCTAAATTTGCCTTGGGAATTAATGTATTCGCCGGATTATCAATTTCTCGCACCTTCTTTGGCTGGGATGTATCGCAGTTTGAGCGGTCATGCAGTACGGGCTGAAATGGGACAATTATCCCAGGATAAATTAAATATTTTGTTGGTAATTGCCCGTCCCTATGGTGAAAAAGATGTAGCTTTCAAAACTATTGCTCGTCCAATGTTGGAAGCACTTAAACCCATTCAAAAGTACATCAACCTTAAAGTTTTGCGTCCACCCAGTTTTGAGGAATTTGAGCAGGAACTCAATGCCCACAAAGGTTTTTATCACATAGTACATTTTGATGGACATGGTAACTTTGACGCAGATAGTGCTGGATTTCAACATTCCTTTGGTAGTAAAGGACAGGGTGTCTTGGTATTTGAAAATATTGATGGCTCACCACAAATTGTTACTGCTGCTCAAATTGCTCAAAGCTTAAACGATTGCCGCGTACCGATTTTTGTATTGAATGCTTGCAAATCTGCACAGGAAGGAGAAGGTAGTTTTTCTTCTGTGGCAACGCGCTTAGTCTCTTTGGGAGCAAAGAGTGTGGTAGCAATGGCTTATAACGTGCAGGTGGAAGCCGCGAAACATTTTATTGGGCGGTTTTATCAGCAATTGGTAGCGGGAACCGATGTCTCAACTGCGGTAGCAGCGGCGCGTCGGCAGGTTGTCAATCAACGCCTACGTCCTAGCTTTACTTCAAAAGGTGATTTACCTTTGGCTGACTGGATGGTTCCGGTTTTATACCAGCAGGAAACTTACACACCATTTGTGCCTGCTAGTAGTACTACAGAAGATATTCTTGATATTGATAACTTTCTAGAAGAAACCGTTAGTAATTTGGTAGGTTTCCCAGAACAAGGGCGCTATGGTTTTATTGGGCGAGATTACGATATTTTGCGCTTAGAACGGGCGTTTCGCCAAAATAATATCGTTTTATTGCAAGGTATGGGTGGAGTTGGGAAAACTGAGTTAACCGCAGGATTCGCACAATGGTTGGAGGAAACTCAGGGGCGATGCTCCGAAAAAGCCGCTACGCGATCGCACTTCTTCTTTATTTCCTTTGAGTCTGGTGCATCACTGAGTCGGGTAGTGAACGAAGTTGGAAGGGCTGTTTGGGGAGATAAATTTTTCCAATATGCAGCAGAACAGCAACAAAAGGCGGTACTGAATTATTTAAAACAAAAGCCCTGTTTGTTAATTTGGGATAATTTTGAACCAGTAGCAGGATTTCCACATGGGAATGAGCCTTTACTGAGTGAGCATGAGCGGGATGACTTAAAGCGGTTTCTTAAAGAATTACGCGGTGGGGAAACTTGGGTGTTAATTACCAGTCGTCGTGAAGAAGTTTGGCTCGATTGTGGATATAGTTTAGTAAACTTGCAGGGATTATCCCCAATTGATACCCAGGAGTTTGCAGCGAAGATTTTGCAAACGGTAGGTGTGGAGATAAAAAACCTGCCAGAAGAGTATTTAGATTTGTTGAAATTGCTGGGGGGACATCCATTATCGCTGCGGGTGGTTTTGCCCCATTTGCACACGCAGACACCGACACAGGTAATTGAAGCGTTGCGTCAGGGATTAGATAGTTTAGAAAAAAAACCTCAAGTAGCAAGAGATAAGTCGCTGAGGGCTTCTTTAGATTATTCGTTTAGTAGGTTATCGGAGAAAGCTAAGAGGCATTTACCTTTTTTGGGGTTATTTAACCATAAAGTTGACGTTGCTTTACTTTCTCTTTTCTCAGGAAATCTACATGATGAAAAACAAGTATACCAAAAAGTATTTGGCGAGAACTTACAAGCAACTGACTGGCTGCAAATTCTCGATGAAGCAGCAGAACTAGGATTATTGGAACATTTAGATGAGACAATTTACCAAATTCATCCAACACTACCGTGGTATCTGCGACAAAGGTTATTGCAATGTTATACAACACGTGAGCTTAGGGAACTCGAAACAAAGCTAATAAATGTTTACACCTATTTGGCGGATGAATGCTCTCAAGCACTCACTAATGATGCTGAATTCGCAATATCAGTGTTGCAAGTAGAAGAATATAACTTATTACAAATCTTAAGATTAGCAGAACAGCAGCAGGAATGGGCTATGGCTCAAGCTATTTTGCAGCCATTGGGAGAAATGTACGAAAGAACAGGACGAAAACTAGAATTTAAGTCTTTGCGGTTACGAGCATTAAAGCAAATAGGTACAAGAATAAGAGATGCAAAATCAAGAGGAAAAGAAGCTATTTACTTCTGGGAATATTTACGTAATCAAGATGCAAACGAGATTGCTCGAAGCGGTAATTTTGATGAAGCCAAAAGTATCTATCAAGAAATATTAGATGAGCTAAAAGCTTTAAATGATAGTTCTGTCAATCAAAGCATTGCTACATTTTATAATTTGCTAGGTAATATAGCTTGGGAACAACGTCAGTTCAACGATGCAATTGTTTATTATGGAAAAGCGCTACATATATTTGAAACTAATGGAGATAGCTACAGCGCTGCAACTGTTTATTTCCAATTAGGAAATGTTGCTTTGGAACAAGGAATATTTGATAAAGCGGTTAATAGTTACAAGAAAGCTCTTCAAATATTTAAAACTACTGGTGATTTATATAAATCTGCAAGCTGTTATGGCAACTTGGGTATAATAGCCCAACAACACCAGCAATTCGATGATGCAATTGCCCTTTATAAAAATGCAATCGAGATATATGAAGGGTTTGGAGATGAATACAGCACCGCAGGCAATTATCATAATTTGGGTGTGATAGCAGAGAAACAAGGAAATCTTGAAAATGCAAGAATTTTTTACTATAAATCACTGCAGATAAAAGAAAATTCCGGAAACTATTACCGTGCTGGGAGCGATTATCACAATTTAGGAAATATTGCATTGAAACAGCATAATTTTGATGATGCCACTGCATATTATCAAAAATCTCTTCACGTATATAAAGAAGTAGGAGACGAATATAATATAACTGATGTATATCTGATGTTAGGAAGCTTAGAACAAGAAAAAAAACATTTTGATTGTGCAATTGAATATTACAAAAACGCGTTTATGGGTTACCAAAAATTCCAAGATTGGTACAAAGCATCAATAACTTTAATAGAGTGGGGAAATATATTAGAAAAGCAAAAAAAATGGGTAGAAGCATTGCGGATTTACCTTCATTTTTTACCATTAGATCCTAAGTATGCATCTGATTTAATAGATTTACGTGTTAAAGCATGGGCACGTATTCTTAATCATTTAGGAGAAATGCGATTTAAAGCCACTTGGCTTGAGGCAGATGGTGAAGAATGTCCAGAAAATTTACGCTCTGTAATTTGGTCAGCACGAGATGCTCTAGCAAAAGAACAATAATTACGCAAGTAAGTAAGTCGGTGTAAAAAATTCAAGGTATGTCATGGCGAGTGGAACTAAGTGAAACGAAGCAATCGCAAGGCTTTAAGATCTGTTTACAATCATTTACATAGTTAGGTTCATTTGTGCCGACTTACTTACACAAACTCAAAATAAAATCGAGATGACTTATAACTTATTTATTACCTGACCTATTCAAAATTCACCTGAAGATGTGAAAAGAATTATCTATAAAAACTCTTGAAACCGTTAGTAGTTTTTCAAAAACGGAACTGAATTAAAATTGAAACTTTCGTTGATAAAATTTCTACTATCAGGAATTTTGTTTTTGAAACAGCCATTTTTGTATACGTTTGATAAAACTGAGATTCTTAACAGTCTTTTCCGGTTCCTTCCTGATTAATACATTAATAGTTACATTTAAAATTTCGTCACTTTCAGGGTCTGCTTCTCCTTCAAAATAACCGAAGGTCGTCGGTTCGTTATTATCACTTGTTAATTCCGTTTCTAATTCCTTCTGGGTGGGCATTTGTTCTGAAGGAATATTACCCTTAACTGACTGTAATTGAACTAGGGCAGTTTGATAATTTTGATACAGAATAGTATTTGCTTCAATTGTTGCCATTAATCCTTTTTTTATAAAATCCCAGTCATCCGGGTCATCGTACAACTGCGAAGCAGTGATTTCTAAAGCCTCTTTTTCTTTTGGGGTGAGGGAATATTGTAATTGTTCTAAAGCAATTAGCAGAGCTAATAAAGTGATTTTAGGAGGTTCTGTCATAAAATTAACCAAATACGCTATAGTCTTAAATAATACTAGCGCTTAAAAACTATTATGCTGCGTCAGGCTCTAGTTGTTGGTATAAATGATTATCCTGGGTTGCAAAATTTGAAAACCCCTGCTGATGATGCCGAGGAGATTGCTAGTTTACTCCAAAAATATGGTGGTTTTCAGATTGTAAAACGACTACCTGTGAAAGAGAAGGAAGGATTACTTAGCATTAATGAAAATCCACCTCCCCAGCAGTTAGTTACTTTGGCGAAGCTAAAAGAAGCGATTGCAGAACTTTTTAATCCTCAAGGAAATGATGTACCCGATACAGCCTTACTTTACTTTGCTGGACACGGATTGCGACAAGCTTGTGGAGGAATACCCGAAGGTTTTTTAGCTGCAAGTGATGCCAGTCCACGAAAAAATATCTGGGGTGTGCCATTAAACTGGTTGCAGAGATTGTTAAAAATAAGCCCGGTTAAAGAACAAATTATCTGGCTAGACTGTTGCTACAGTGGTGAGCTACTCAACGGTGAATTTATCAATTTTCAAGAAGCAGATCCAGGAGAAAGAGGAAAAGGACGCGATCGCAGTTTTATTGCTGCTTGTGGTGATGCGTTTGTTGCTTATGGAAATAAAGAACATGGTATTTTAACTAGTCTTTTGTTAAAAGGCTTAGATCCACAAAGCTGCGAAGTTGGTGACTGGATTAATAACCGTGATTTAGCTGCTTTTATTGTTCGGCAACTAGAAACTGATGAGAAATTAGCAACTTTTCCTCAGCGCCCACTGTATAACAATTCGGGAGGAGATATAAAACTTATCCAAGGAGCCAAACAATCTGAGTTAATAGTTGCCAATCAATTACAAAATAACATTTGTCCTTACAAAGGACTAGCAGCTTTTGAATTTAATGATGAAGATCCCAAATATTTTTATGGACGTACTGCACTTACTGATGAACTAATAGAAAAATTTAGGCAGGGCAATTTTCTCGCAGTACTAGGAGCATCAGGTTGTGGTAAATCTTCGGTGGTTAAAGCAGGGTTACTTTATCAATTAAAGTTAGGGCAAAGATTGTCTGGTAGCAATGAATGGAAAATTTTGCCTGTGATAAGACCTGGGGATAATCCGTTATACTCTCTGGCACAGGCATTTACTGGTAGCAATAGTAAAACAATGCTTAAGCTTCTGGAAAAGAAGCTTAAAGATAATGGTGCTGAAGGATTACAAGATTTTATTGCTGAAGACTTTGCAAATAAAAGTCGGATTGTATTAGTAGTTGACCAATTTGAAGAAGTTTTTACCCTCTGCCAGGATGTTGAGGAGCGACAACTATTTTTTGACTGCTTGTTGGGTGCCGTAGAAAATTCAGATAATAAGTTTTGTTTAGCAATCACCATAAGAGCCGATTTTGTTGGTGAGTGTGCAGCATATCCTAAGTTAGCCAAGCAAATACAGCAGCATTTAGTAACGGTAACTCCCATGACTACGGAGGAATTAACTGAAGCGATTAAAGAACCTGCATCAAAAGTTGGTTTGGGAGTGGAAGAAGCATTAGTAACTCAAATGATTGCTGACGTACAAAAATCTCTTGGTAGTTTACCATTATTGCAATTCACCTTAATGGAGCTTTGGGAAAAGCGCAATATCAATAATGCAGAAAGTACAGAGCCTAGTTTTCAAGTATTAACCTTATCAGGTTATCGAAAAATGGGCGGTGTCATGGGAGCGCTTAATCGCCACGCACAACAAATTTACAATTTTATAGATTATGAATCGGTATCTCCTTCCAAAAAGCGCCAACTTCAGCAGCAAGAATTGATTCGGAAAATTTTCTTAAAGTTGGTAAGAACCGGTGAAACTGTAAAAGATACCCGCCAACCGCAGCCAAAAACTAAAATAATGGCAATTGCTGGAGAAGATGTCCTATGGCAGGAAACTTTAAGTCAACTTTTAGAAGAATTAATACAGGGACGATTGTTAGTTACATCAGAAGTCGATATTTCCTCCGAGCAATATTCGCAACATATCCAAGTAATTGACCTTGCTCATGAAGCGTTGATGTCAGGATGGGAAGAGTTTGCCCAATGGCGAGATAAGTACAGGCAAATACTTCGGTTGCGCGATCGCGTTGATGACGCATTCAAAATATGGGATGCAAATGGTAGAAAGAATGAAGATTTAATGATGGGGGGATTGTTAGCGCAAGTCAGAGAGAAATGGTTAGATTTACAATTAGAACTATAAACTACCCTTATTGATTCTTGCGTTTACCCTGATCTCTGAATTACTACAAAGCATCAGTATGTATCACAGAGAGGACGGTAAGGCAACACTGCTGCTGAAACGGTTGAATGATGGATTAGGCCGGGAACCGGGACAAGGCGTGGAAAGGAGCAGTCTCGGGCGACGGCTCGCGTGCATTAAACGCCTCCAACGGGCTGAGCACACAACCATCGAAATATTTGACTTGATACTGCGCCGACAATCGGAAAACAAGGCAAAAAGGCCTCTCTTGTAGAGTTTGGGTGGCAAAACAAAGAGGGTGTGAGTCTGATCAACTGTAGGCTTGGCACGTCTTTTGTCCTTATAATTTGCACCGCTGAAATTTGGTTCGGGTGCTT
>JBCCDM010000258.1:0-9655 GCA_039030795.1 Cyanobacteria bacterium P01_A01_bin.84 | reverse complement strand
GGGAAAAGTATGGAAATTGGTTTACCGATGACTTCGGTTGGAGAATAACCGAACAAATTCATCGCTGCTCTATTCCAACTAGTAATAATACCGTCGAGGGTTTTAGTAATAATTGCGTCATCTGTGGATTCGACTACAGAAAAGAGAAGATGGGATGCTTCCTCGGCTTTTTTCCGTTCAGTAATGTCCCGGAAGTACCAAATTCTACCGTAGCAAACCTCTGAAGGTAGTTTTACAGGAGTCGAAACACGTTTTAGAATACGTTTATCTTTCAGAATAATTTCGTCGTAACTAGTTTCCTCTGGATGAACGTAGAGATACTCAACCTTCCCTAAAAAATTACTGGGGTTTTCGAGTTGCTCTAGTAAAAACCCCAATAACTGACGTTCATCTTTGGTTTCAAGAATAGTTTTGGGAATCTTCCAAATTGATGCAAACTTTTGATTATAAGTATGTAACTGACGATTGCCATTAGTGACTAAAATACCATCCACACACGACTCTAATTGAGCCTCTAGGAAAGCATTATTTTGCTCTAAAGTAATTTCAGCTTCCTGAGACTCATGTAAAAGCTGAGTATTTTTCAGGGAAATTGCTGCCTGAGTACAGAGAAATTTGATAACCAGAAGGCGATCGCCTACAAATAAATCATTAATACTACTTTGCAAGTAAATAATACCAATTAAATGTCCTTGAATGACTAGCGGTAAGCAAAGGGCACTTTTGGGTTGTTGCTGGTTTATATATTCATCAGTAAAAGGTAAATCAGTTTGAGAATGGTTGATGAATAAAACTTTTTGAGTTTTTCTAACATACTTAATCAACTTAATAGGTAAATTGGGATTACCATCAAGAAGCTCTGAAGACAATTGTGTAGTTTCAGGGGTAGCAATAGCTTTAAGATACCATTTCCCATACTGATTGGGCAGAATTAAAGCACAGCGATCGCCTCCGGAATGTTGCAGAATAATTTGGGTAACTTGATACAGCAGTTCTGAAAGTTGAATACAACCAAAAAGAGTTTGGGAAACTTCGAGGATAGTAGCAAAATCTATAGTGGTGTTAATTGTCATGCTAGAAGAGAATTTATTTTGAATAATGTTTTAAGTCGTCTTATGGCAACGAGTTTGGGATCATCTTTTCGGATAGCAGGGTATAACAGGACTCTGAAAGTATTATAAAAGTCTTATTTAATGAGATATTCGGGAATATTAACCATAAATTTTTATTTTTAATGCATTTTAATGCTTATTACCCCCCATGCTTGATTTTATTAGCTTATATTTAAAATTATTTTAGATTGAAAAATTTTTCATCACATTACTTGTAGTCTGGGCGATCGCATCAAAAAATATTAAACTCCACTTGTTACAGCTTTATTTAGCTTTAAATTAGTTTCTGAATACAAAATAATCTAATTTTTACATCAGATATCTGCAAACAAAGAATGTAGAGATGTTAGACCAGAGCCGTCTCTACAAGTATGCTGGGTCGCACGTATTTAATTTTCCCCATATGTCTATTCTTAATTGAAGTCTTACCTCTCCAAAGACTTAAATGTAAACCCAGAATTGACTAATAAGTTATACAGATAAATTTTGATTTATCTATATATTATCTTTGACCTAAAAACTGTGCTAAACGTAACATTATTAGAGAATTATGGCTGGGGATCGTAGCTTCTCGAAATTTATTAAAAATTTTTCAATGAAATTATGTGTATGAAATTATATGTATAAAGTTGGACGCTCAGTAAATACAAAGACTAGAATGAAAAAGAAAATAACTTTCATAAGTTTATAAAACAAAAAATAGAGTTTAATTAACTTATATTAATCACTTGTGTTTACATATAGTCGATTAAATCTCTTATCTTGGAGGTATAGGTAAGTAATTAATATTAATTCTCAAGATTGATTTAAATGATTTTCAGAAAGATTACAATATATAACGTAATGCCTCATAAATAAAAAATGAGAGCAAGGAGTTTTAATATGCAAACAATACAAAAAGTTCGTTGTCCAAATTGTGGAAGCGAGGCAGAAAAGCACTATATTAGCGATAGTGAATTAACAAGAACCCAATGTGCAAATTGTGATTACTTAATGGTGATGTGCGATCGTACAGGTAAAGTTATTGAGGCTTATGCCCCAGGAATATACGTTAACTAAACGCTAATAACTTCCATTATTTTAATCATGATTTTAATCATCATTTTTAAATAAAAACGATGAAAAAATTATTCAAAAACGTAGAAATTTTTGTGTATTTTTTTATTTTTTCATACTGTAAAAAAGTGAAAGCATTTAGTTGAAAAAACTGTAATACTTTCACTTTTTTTATTGAGTCTTGCTTAAATAAATTCAACTGGAAATCAAATAATATAAGATTACTAATGATTTGCACGAAGTTGTCCGCAAGCTGCATCTGCTTCTAAACCACGGGAATAGCGAACGCTGACAGCAATGTACTTTTCCTTGAGAATTTTCACGAAATTATCAACGCGATCGCGACTAGGTCTCTTATAATCAACTTCTTCGATTGGGTTATAGGGAATTAGATTAACGTGACTTTGGAATCCCCGGAGATGTTTGGCTAATTCTACTGCGTGTTCTGGTAAGTCGTTAAAACCAGCTAAGAGAATATATTCAAAACTTACTCTTCGTCCAGTAATTTCCACATACTCTCGACATTCATTTAGTAAATCTTCTATTGGATAAGGACGTGCACTAGGAATTAATTCTTCCCGTAAAATTTGGTTAGAAGCATGGATACTCACAGCCAAAGTAACCTGCAAACGATGCTGTGCAAATTGACGGATGCGTCCAGGAATACCAACCGTAGAAACAGTTATACAACGTTGTCCAATTCCCACATCTTTATTCAGAGAATGGATAGCCCCAATTACATTATCAACATTAAGTAACGGCTCACCCATACCCATAAATACAATATTGCTGACCCGATGTTGAAAATCTTCTTGAACCGTCAACACCTGATCTACAATTTCATGTCTAGCTAAATTGCGCTGATAACCACCCTTGCCAGTTGCACAAAAATCACAACCCATAGGACAACCAACTTGAGTGGAAACACAAACAGTTAGACGCTTATCGCTAGGAATACCAACAGCTTCAATAATTTGTCCATCCCCTAACTTCAGTAAATACTTAACAGTTTCATCAGGAGCAACAGAACGATAATGTAACTGCGATCGCCCTATCGGAGTTGACTCAATTTCAGCCCGCCATTTTTTCGAGAAAACCGAAATATCACCAAGCGATCGCGCTCCTTTGTTATATATCCAATCGTGTAACTGTTTACCTCGATAGGCAGGTTGTCCCTGCTGCTTCACCCACTCAGTTAGTTCTTCTAAATTTCCACCAAGTAAAGGCGGAACGGAGATTTTTGGGGGTTCAGAAACACTGGTATTAAGGGAGGAAGCTACAGATACTTTAGGCATGGTAAATAATTATCAGGCATAGCAGATACTTATACTATGCTATCTTTTTAAACTATGAAATAGTTTGTCAAAACCTCTCTCCATTTTACGTGGGACTTCTCGTCAGAGTAGAGATGACTTATAGGAACGTCTTTACTAATTTACATTGGGTATAAATTCAACTCTGAATCCTTAGATTCATTGGAATCCTTGCCATTTTATGGGTAGGAGTGTCAACTATAATGTAAAATAACCAATACTGAGATTAAGCCCATGACAAGCAAATATCTCAAAACATTCCTGCCAAGTACTGACGAATTACCATGTTCGGATGATATACCCGTGGATAATGAAGATCAGAATTTATTACCCAATATCTTACTATTCTTGTTAGCATCCATGTGGGAAAATCGTATGGATTGGTACTTTGGTGTAGATATGGGAATTTATCATACCACCGGAGTTAGCCCCAAAGTACCTGTAGTTCCAGATGGGTTTCTAAGTTTAGGGGTAGAACGACGTAAAGGTGGAAAATCTCGTAAAAGTTATGCTGTCTGGGAAGAAAATGAAATAGTACCCATTCTCACTCTAGAGATGGTTTCTCATACTCCTGGTGGTGAATATGACGAAAAGATGTCGATATACACAAACCTAGGAGTTTTATATTATGTTATCTATAATCCTGAATATTGGCGACGAGACCAACATCAACCTTTTGAAGTTTATAAGTTAGTCAAAGGAAAATATCAATTACAGATCGGAGAACCATTATGGATGCCAGAAATAGGGTTAGGTATTGGTAGATATCCAGGTGAAATTGGAGGTGTGGAACAAGAATTACTCGCTTGGTACGATCGGCAAGGAAAACGCTATTTAATGCCAGATGAGAGAGCAGAACAGGAAAAACAAAGAGCAGAACAGGAAAAACAAAGGGCAGAACAGGAAAAACAAAGGGCAGAACAGGAAAAACAAAGAGCAGAACAGGAAAAACAAAGAGCAGAACAGGAAAAACAAAGGGCAGATAAACTAGCTGATTATCTACGTTTACAAGGTATTGATCCCGATAATTTATAGTTTTAGTTTTTGGTGGCTTGGTAACTAAAAGCTTATTTTCTAGGTGTAATACCTATTAAATAACTAGCCAGCCAGCTAGAAGCTACAGCACCAATTAAAAAAACTGCCATTGGGATTAAAAATATCGATTTATTAATGAAAGATATAAGCATTCCACTTATACCTATGACTGCTAAAACAGCAGTATAAATTGTCATTGTTTTTCTTGTCCAACCCTCCTTACAGTAAAAAACTGCCGCTAAAGGAAGTAATAATAAACTAAATACAAATACAGCACTCAAGGAACTGACTGTTTTTGTAAACAGTAATAATAACAAAGAAAGAACTGCGATCACACAACACGCACCCCACCAGTTGGACTGTTGCATTTCCGTTTCAGAAAGTGCTAAACGTCCAAATTTATTTAATCTCAAGAGTAAAGTAAATAGTGGGTCGGCAATCCAGCTAAAGTATATAAACAGCAGATATATACCGGCTAAAACCCCAGCAAAAGTCGTCCAACCTACACTTGCAAAACTTCCTAACAATAAACGTACTGCGATATATAACCCGACGATAAATATCCAACGATTGCGACTATTTAACCGGGATGACCAAGCAAAATAACGTAACATTAAGCGATAAATCGGATTTTGTGCCTTCAATGCCTCAATAATTCCCTGTCGTGCCCATTCAAAGTTAGGATTAAGCCGTAAAGCTTCCCGAAAATACTCCAAAGCTTTCTGGGGACTCTTACCATGATTAAGTAATATCCAACCACTACTTGCATAGGAAGCAGCATCTTGAGGAGATTGAGAGATTGCATTTTCAGCGATCGCTAAAGCTTCTTCTCCTTTCCCTAATTGGGATAATGCTAAAGCTCGATAATTTAAGCATTCTATATTTTCTGGTTCTATAGCAAGTCCATTACTCGCAGCATCCAAAGCATCTTGCCATAGCTTTTGATTATACTTACATCGGGAAAGCAAAGCAAAATAAGAAGCCTCAAAAGGGTTGATACGAATAGCTTCTTGTAAAGATTCCTGAGCCTCATTAAACTGATTGCGATCGCAAGCGATATATCCCAATACATAATGAGTAAATGGTAGATTGGGCGATAAAGCGATCGCGCTTTTAGCAGACTCTGTCGCTTGTTCGTACTTTTGCTGCATATTCAAACATAGTCCCAGCAAAGCATGAGCCCGAGCTTCATAAGGATAATCAGTTAATTCAGACTGTAACTCACCCATTGCCATATCATAGCGACACTGCTCAAACAGCAGCAAAGCCCGTTCCAAATGTACACCCATTGTGTCAGTTACCAGTTCAGTTATCAGTTAGGAATAAAGGGTAATACTTAACCATACTTTGTCAGTTATAGCAACCTGAAATTTGCTTCGGACATTTTTCTGTTCCCTTTTCCCTTTTGAGCAAAACAAATCGTCTTAATCCATATGTCTACAGCTATAATGACCAATTACCTCATCTTCAAATATTTCAAAATATCATCATACAAACCACTTTCATTTGCATATAAAGCATAGTTACGAGCGGTTGCAAACCATTCTTTTGTAGAAGGCTTTACTACACTCGTAAGAGTCACTAAATCCTTAGTAGTCAAAGGTTTAGGAACTCCCACTTTTATAGCCTCTTGCAGTTTATGTTCTATAGCTAAATCCATTAGTGCTTTCAAGTCTGCACCAGAATAATTCTCTGTTTTCTTACTGATATAGTCGAAGTCAATTACATCTACCGGTTTACCCCGACACAATAATCTCAGAATAGCAGCCCGCGCTTCTGCATCTGGAGGTGGAATAAAAATAATTCTGTCGAAGCGTCCGGGACGACGGAAAGCCCCATCTAAGTGCCAAGGAGCATTGGTTGCAGCTAAGGTTAAGACTCCTTCATTACTAGATTTAGCTCCATCTAATTCCGACAGAAACTGATTTATTACCATCCGACTAGAGCTTTGACGTAAGTCTGTGCGGTTTGCAGCTAAAGCGTCAACTTCATCGAAAAATAGTACACATGGCTGATTATATCGTGCTTGTTCAAAAATATCGTGCAAGTTTCGTTCGCTGTTCCCCAACCACATATCCAGGACATCATTAATACCAACTGCAATAAAACTAGAGTTGATTTCTCCTGCTGTAGCGCGAGCTAGGTAAGTTTTACCACATCCTGGAGGTCCGTAAAGTAAAATACCACCACCGATAGTTTTTCCATAAGCCTTATAAAGTTCTGACTGAGTTAAAGGATAAATAATCTTGAGACGAATTTCTTCTTTAACTAAGTTCATTCCTCCAACATCAGCAAAGGATATTCCAGAACTTTCTAATTTATTGTCAAGAATATCACTTAAATTATTAGTCTCATCAGCATAAGCACGAACTTTACCGTCTACAATTTCTGCTTTATCTTCGTCTTTATTAATACCCAGACGCTCCGCAAAATCATTGTCAGCTACAGAAGCATCTATCTCAACTGCGCAGCAATATTGATTGACAGCTTGCCGCACCGCACCAGAATTTAAGAGTAAACGAGCGTGGAGTAAGTACGCTTCCGCTGGAGTCTTGGAACGTTTCACTAACTCCTCAATAATTACTGAAGACTGGGAATGTTTACCCTGTTGGAAAAAAGCTTGTGCTAGACCCAGCTTTAACTGGATTTCCTGGGGTTCTAGAAGTAAAGCCTGCCTATACTCTTGCTCGGCATCTTCTAAGTGTCCTAGACTCATTAATATTTGTGCTAAATGCTGTCTAAGAGGCACATTATCTGGAGAAATTTTCAGTGCCTCCCTTAATGCTTTAACTGTATCTTGGCTGGTCATATTTTTTAATTCAGAAATTAGGAATTTACCTATATTGGAGATTATAAAAATTTATCTTAAAAATTTGTCTATATATTAATTATGCCCTTCCCATGAGTGAAAATGTTGTTGCTACCTCAACTATAATATTCGATGCAATCGAAATTGAGAGTTCTTAGAACTTACGCATTGACAACATGATGAAAATATGGGGTATGTATTTTAGGCATTAAACATCAATTATTCGATATTTTTTATGCGTTCGCTTTAATCATAGGATTATTGACCATAGCCTGAAACAACGTAAATACGTTGTTTCAGAATAGCAATTTTGTACGATGCGTAAGTCCTAGTTCTATAAATTTATCAAGTATTATTATGTTGGGTTATGCTCAAGCTCAACCCAACCTACATTTTTGTTTTTAAAGATTGACAAAAATATTTTTCTAGCTGGCTTACATAAAATCTATCGTCAACTCCTCACCTTTGATTCTCAATCAGAAATTGAATCGTAAAAGTGGTTTTACCCGCTTGACTATCTAATTGAATAGTTGCACCCAAAAGTTCTACTAGCTTCTTGACCAAAGCTAATCCAATACCAGTTCCTCCATGTTTCCAAGGGTCGTGAGATGGAATACGATAAAATTTCTCAAAAATAGACTCATGTTCTTCTGGAGGAATTTCTACTCCTGAATTACTAACACTCACACAAATTTTTTCTCCTGTTTCTTCAGCAGTAACAGCAATAATTTCTTTTGCTGGGGTATATTTACAGGCATTATTGAGTAATTCGTTGATTGCTCTTTCCAGGAGAGAAATGTCTGAATGTACGAGAGATAGTTCTTTAGGAATAGTAATAACTAACTGCTGCTGTTGTTGTTGAGTTTTTTCCCTAAAAGGTTCTACCAATTCAGGAATCAATACCCGTAAGTCAATCAATTCGGGAATTAAAGTAGCGCTCTCAGCGTCCAGATAACAAAGCGTCAGCAAGTTGTTAACCAATTTATTTTGTTGGTGACAAGAGCTTTTAAAAATTTGGAAGACACGCTGAAAAGTTCTAGACTTAATTCCTTGCATTCCCTGAGTTTCAATAAGTTTCTCTAAGGTTTGAGAAGCTAACAATATACTACTCATGGGAGTACGTAGTTCATGGGAAATGGTTTTGAGAAAGTCGTCTTTGAGAGTATTGAGTTTTTCGAGTTCCTTAACTTGAGCTTGAGCTTTTTCATAAAGTCGAGCTTGACGAATCGCGATCGCGCATTGAATAGCGACTTGTTCGACCAGACGAATTTCTAATTCCTCGAATACTTCCTCTGTGGGTCTGAGCAACCAAAAGTTTCCTAAAATACCTTGGTCGTCAAAAATCGGACACACTAATCGATTCACTTGTTTTTGTCGGGGACTTAGTAGAGGAATTCTTTCTACAAACTGTAGAGACTGCTTTTGTAATAGTTGTTGGTAAAGCTCAGGAAAATCAGCTACTCGTCTGCTTGTTCCCTGGGAAGTTGCTTCTGTTCTTGTATATTCATAAATAATAGTTGCGATTGTTTGATTATTATCATAGAGTTCAATTTTGCAACCTTCTATATTCAGGACTTCTCCTAATTCCTGAGTAACTGTTTGCAATATCTGAGTTTCATCTAAACTATCTCGAACTCTCTCAGTAACCCGCCCAATTAAGGCTTCAAATTGAAGGGTTTGTTGTAATTTACTTGTGCGGTTTTTAACCTTACGCTCTAAGTAAATATTCATACTCCGGACTTGCTGATAAAGTTCGGCTTGTTGAACTGCGATTCCTACATGATTGGCTAGCAGTTTAAGTAATTCAACTTCTGATGCATACCATTGACGGGGACATTCACAATGCTGAGCAATCAAAAGTCCCCATAACTCTTCCTCTGCAATAATTGGCACAACTAAATTAGCTTTGACATCAAAACTTGCCAGCAAATCTGCATGACAGGGAGTCAATCCGGCAGTCTCAATGTTTTCTATTACTTTAATTCTTCCTTGTCTGTAAGATTCTATATGTTTTTCTGTTAAACAAGGATCTTTAATTTTAGAACCAAAAACAGCTTTATAGGGTGAAATAACTGATTCAGCAACCATAAGTCCGCTCCAGTCTGGTTCAAAACGATAGACTAATACCCTATCTGTTTGAAGAAACAGTCTAACTTCTTGTACCGTCTGATTAATTATCGAATCCAAATCCAATGATTGTCGAATTCGTAGAGCAATTGCCCCTAACAATCGCTCCCGCTCAACTTGAGATGTAGATATTTCTTTGTAGGTTTCTGAGGTTAGTTCAGTCAAGAAATATTCTATCCACAATCTATAATTACAACTTCTTC
>JBCCDM010000257.1:0-9677 GCA_039030795.1 Cyanobacteria bacterium P01_A01_bin.84 | reverse complement strand
TTATAGGTTCTTGATAAATGGCGATTTAAGGAAGCTGAGTTAAACTGCGTCAATACATAAATTTTGAATAATTCAGAATTTATACAGTTACTTACAGGGATATCAATTAAACGATATTTTCCAGCCAAGGAAACTGCTGGTTTTGCCCGAAACTTAGTTAACGGATAAAGACGAGTTCCAGCACCACCACCAAGAATGATTGATAAAACTTTTTTCACAAGGATCCCCCGACTGCCTTTTAAAATCTCATCTACAGTTTAGGTCGGCGAGATAACCCCTGGTAAGGGGGGTTGGGAAATAATTATGGGTAAATTTTTGCTATTTATTAAAGATTTTTCTGGAATGGTCTGTATCTAATAAGGAAAAACAATATATCAAGTTTTGTTAAGGTTTATAAAGAAAATCCAGATGAGCTAAATCTAGACTATTGTGCTAAATGCAGTCTCTGGGAGAGTTTTAAATAATCTACCCATAGTTTTTCCGATAATTCAGAAATTATATTTAAAGAAACAGTCGCTGTATATACTTGTTTGTCTTCAGTGATATTACTTATACCTAAACTTTTCAGAAATTGTTTCGCACCAGAATCAATAGTGGCTTGAGTGTGGATAAAAACCACTAAACAATTTTCATTTGGATTGTCAACATGATTCAATGCCATTGACAGAGCGGTATCAAACTTTTGATAATTCATTGGCTATCCCTAATAACAAAAAGCAGGCTTAGTTAGCCCGCTCTAAGAACAAATTAACAAAAATTGACGTTTATCTCTGTATAGAATTCCTATAGAAATAATTACGTGAAAGAGAAAAGGGAACCAAGAATAGAAAAATGCTCTAACCAATCTGATGGTTGCTATGATAGCTAAAAATTAAAGATTCTCGGTATTAAGTAATCCAAAGCCCCATTTATTGTCAAAAGTTCCAGGTGCTTTACCAGGTATAGAGCTATTGTTCTTGAATAGGTCTTTTATTTCTTGGGAATCTAACTTGGGGTTTCGTTGTAGCAGTAGTGCAACTAAACCAGAGATGAAGGGTGTAGCCATACTGGTACCAGCTAAAGCAACAAACTTAGAGTTATGAATCATAGAACGGTCAAAACTCGCATTTGCAGATAAAGCAGAGATAATCATTGCTCCTGGTGCAGCAACATCTGGTTTTTGAGTATGATTACGTAAAGGACCTTCACTACTAAATTCAGAAATAGTATCTAGTTCTAAACCCATTTCTCGTTTTTCACCATCAATATCAGTATAGCTAGCCCTTGTAGTGTAAGATGCAACTGTGACTGCGCTACTTGCTGCGGCTGGAGAACCAATTTTAACAGCGTCAGTAACACTATTACCTGTAAAAAATACAGAACTGGTATCATCTAAAGACCAAACATCTAAGCGGGTATTTTTATCTGATTTGTTGCGTACTCGTAACTGCCAAACTCCCCCAGGAACTGGTGCTGCAAATCTACCTAATCCCTGACCGCGAATTTGTACAAAGAAATTGCGATCGCCGTTTGCTGGGTCTGAATCTGGGGTAACGATTTCAATTCTGGCATCTAGTAGTTTGTAATCTTGGGAAGGATTGCCATCTTTTATTACGGGTTGGAAGGGAGTAACAAATCCGTTGGGACTGCGTACGGATATTTCTAATTCAGAATCACCGCTATACCAGCCATTTAACCAGACTATACCGACTTGATGGCGGGGGACTTGAAAACGCATGGTGTGTATTTTACCCCTTGCAACATCAGCTTGACCGTGGATATTATCATTACCTTCGTTACCTGCGGCACAGCAAACAATCCGTCCCGGACCAGACTCTGAGTCAATAATTTTGGAAAGAGAGTCACTACCGTCATGACCGTCAGCGTGTCCACCTAAGCTGAGATTAACTACTGCAGGACGTTTCATCTCTTCAGCAAGTCGAAATATGTAACGTACTGCATCAGCAATATGTGCATCTTGCATATCGGTTTTGACAATAACTAATTCCGCTTCCGGTGCAACACCGCTAAAATTACTATCTACTCCAGCTGCAATACCTGCAACGTGGGTTCCATGACCGTTGGTATCCTGAGAAATTTTCAACATTTCTTCAGTCAACTCGGCTCCATAACCACCTTCGATGACACCAGGTCCTGGTAAGGTTTGATCCCAAATACGTAAAATACGTCCTGCGAAAGCGGGATGTTTGGGGTCTATTCCGCTATCTACAACACCAAGTATGACTCCCTTACCGGTTAAGGTCGGATGTTTTTGCTTGAATTGGGGTAGATAAACCTTTTCTGGTGCTATATCCATACGCATATTCATTTTCCGGGATGGTTTGATGCGATGAATAGCTGGTTCTTCTGAGAGTGTTTCTAAGGCTGCGATGGGTAAATAAGCTGTACGGACGTGACCACGATTTTGATTAATTTCAATATTATATTGAGCCAAATGACTTAAATCTGCATCTTCATCACAGTAGACAAAAACAACACTACGAGGTGGTTTAACAGAACTTTTGGGAGAAATAATACCAAGCGATCGCTTGTGTGTGATTAAAGCTTCACTACCTCCACGCTGGAAGTCTTCAAATGCTAATAATATACCTGGAGAAAGTTTTTCGTGTCTCATTTTTACCTCTGTGGCGTTTTATTTACGCAGGTTGTGATGTTTTGGGTTCTAGAAAATTGCTGCTAGACTTTAGCAGAATAATTGACGTTAACGGTATTTAATCGTCAGTGTCTCTTTTAGCTGAGATTAGTTGAAAAATACGATAATTTTTACTTTTTCTGGTAGATGTTACGAGCAGTTTTGATGAGCTAATAACTGCTATGAGCAAGATTTAAAGCTTAATATATGTAACTGATGAACATCTTACAAACTAAACACAGTATTGTGTAACTTTGAAAACATATTGTCAATAGATTTTGTATGGATTTTTTATATGTAATACGAACTTATAAAAAAATAGGTGTTCTTCAACTACAGTATTAGTTAACTATAAATAGGCTTAGCAATGTTTCCATTTTTACAAGAAATTTAGCTTTCGGATTAGAAGTAGAAATTTCTCAGAGCAGTCTAGAAAATTCCTCAAGAAGATTGAAGAAGTATTGTCACTTAAGTTATACAGTCTTTGGGGAAATGATTACGGACTGATTTGAGGATAAAAATAAATAAAATTTAGCTAGGACTTAGGCACTCTTGACGTAATTCCGTTATTTTTGCGTAAATCCTGATAACTTTAAGTTTGAATTGCGATTAGTTATGTAGAGATTTTTTTGATTGTCAAGAGCTTTAGCTTTTGGGATAAAGGCTTTTAATTAAAAGCTTTTAGTTAACGGCTAACAGATAACAGCTTTATTACTAAAGGCTTAAACAATAAATGTACTTCATGACAATTCAATATAAAACAAATATACTTAAACTTTATTTAACAAAACTGGAAAAATCGCAAGATAAAAGGTAAAAGGCAAAAAAGTGTAAGAAACTTACTTTTTACTTTGCCTTTTCCCTACTTTATACCTGATGCTTACTTTATATTAGCCTTTGCATCCCTAACTGCGGCAAAGAAAAATAATCCTGTTAAAGGAATACATATACCAAGAATAATTGCAGTTGTTTGCATACCTAAATCTGGTTCACCAGAAGTAAGTTCAAAAACAGAACCTACAGCTGCGATCGCGCTGATGCAAGAACCAGCTAAAAATAAACCACTTTTGGGAGTTAATGTATACACTAATCTTGACACCCTATACTAAAGATTTGACGGCTTGATGGGAAAAACCATTTTTTGATAACTCCTCAGCTAAACTTAAGGAATTTTCTACACGATCTACAAATACCACTCCTCTCAGGTGATCCATCTCGTGTTGAATACAGCGTCCCAATAAATCACCAGCTTGTAAAGTCTGGGGTCGTCCATTTTCATCCTTGAAAGCAATTTCTACAAATTCAGGACGCAGTACATCCATATATACCCCAGGAACGCTTAAACAACCTTCTTGGGCTGTACAGACTTCTTTACTTACCTTTTTGATAGTAGGGTTAATTAATACTAATGGTTGATTTGCCGCATTATCAGGTTCTAAATCGATAACAATTAATTGTTTATGAACTCCCACTTGAGGTGCTGCTAAACCAATACCATCTTGAGTGTACATAGTTTGCAGCATTTCCCGCACCAGTTGACGTAAAGAAGCATCTACCTTACTTATACGCTTAGCATTTTGACGCAAAACGCGATCGCCTAAATAATGCAGTTCTAAAGGAGGTTTTTTAAGCTTTTTTTTCTCAACAGCAATTTCTGATGGCATATTCCTTTATCTCGCTCTTTGAAACTAGGTTTTATACGGTTCTACTTCTTTAATCTTAACAATTAGAGGAGATACAGGGGAAGGAGAAATTAGTAGCGCAGCTATTACCCATTATCGATTACCTCATCCGCGATAAAGGACTCATAAATTCTGCAAATTCTCCTGGTTTGAATATCGCATCCCAATTAGCTGGTAAACGTTGGGGGTTGGGATTTTCTGGGGTTGGTATCCGTAGAAAGATATAATCGCATTTTGCAGCTTCTAATCTGGTTGTGGGGGTAATATGCCAGTCTTCTATATATGCACCAGTCAAATCAGCAGACCGAAAGTCGGTTTTATCTACTAGAGCTTGTACTAATCTAGCTCTGGAAAGGTCTGCATTACGCAAGTTAGTATCATTTAAGTTGGTGGCAATAAAACTTGCATCTTTTAAATTGGCGTGTTGTAAGTTTAATCCTTGTAAATTCCAACCGTCAAAGTTTTTATTTTGTAAGTCTTTTGTGGTTAGTAAGTGCCGTAAGGAATGATTTTCGAGATATGTTCCTGCAAATGCAGCTAAGTGTAATTTTCGCACTTGAAACCAGTTGGTACGGATAATTATCGCCTTATTTAAGTTGATGTTTTTAACTACTGCTCTGGTAAAATCAGCGTTAGTTAAATCAGCTTTTTCAAAGTTAGTGCTATATTTAGCTGCTATCTTAATAATTAGATTACGGATAAAGCTTTGTTTAATTTTTCCAGAATTATCTTTTTCTGAATCGGTTTGACCAACTCCATACGGATATATTGCACTACAAGCAATATAAGCAGATAATACTATTACACAAACCCCCACCACAGCCGCGACTATTCCAGCTTTAATATACACCGTCGCTGCTGCAACAGCCACAACTCCTGCGATCGCACCGGATAATGCAACCATCACTCCGATTGCAAACATTCCCACAATCGCTCCTGCAAGTGCTGCCGTGGTGGAAGCGACAACAGCACCAATGGCTGCGACGACAACGGCAACAGTCCCAGTGACTATAATTGAGACTAAACGAGCTACAGCAACAGTTTCAGTGCTAATACCATTACCAGTCCCTGCAACGGCAACTATCCCCGTCCATAAAACCGCAGCTAGCACAGCCCAAATCACAGCTACACCCACAAATCCGGATGCGATCGCAATACCTCTACTAACGCAAATAAGAAAAAATAAGGATAATACAATTAAACAGACAATACCTACATACAAATTTTCAGGATTATTATCAACTAGGATAAAACCTAGTAGAGAACCACCTACAGTACAAATTAATCCCGACAGTAAAGATAATATTACCGAACAAATTAGCAGACTCAACAGCCAGCGTCTTTGCATTCCACATCTAGCGTTGCTAAAATTCGCACCCCGGAGGATTGCACCTGAGAAGTTGGTTCCTCGGAGATCGCAAAAAGAAAAATCAGCACCACTCAGGTTTTGCCCTTCAAAGGATTTACCCCTCAATTTGGTACGACTGTAGTCTTGAGTCATGTTCAGTTACACGTCTACTAGAGACAGATTTTCTACAGTAGAATACCAGGTTTTGCTCAAAAATTAATCATTAGTTAGCAATTATCAATCTTTTGAAGTAGAGGGAAGGGGGGAGATGAAGAAAGTCGAATCTTGCCCCTATAAGTATGAATAGTCAAAAATAAAATACAAAGTAACAAATAATACTTATTCAGTCCTCATTCAGAGAACTTTATTTATAAGCATGGAACTTTCAATCCTAGGCTCTCAGGAATACTGAGTATTATTTATACGAATCTCTTAGTGCAAGATGTAAAGAAAGGGTAAGGGGTCGGATTAGACGGTCTTATAACTTGCTGCGCATTAAAATTAATTTGTCGTTTCCTTCATAACCCTTTTTGAAGTAAAACGACTCAGCATAACTTTCTTTACTGGTTAATAAAATACTAAATTCATAATCATTTTTTCTCAATTCAGACTCTAGCTGATTTAGCAACTTTGTTCCAATACCTTGTCCTTGATATTTGAAATCAACAAAAAATTCTTTGATTTCAAATCCCTTTTTTCCTTGGAAAGGAACAAAGTATCCTAAAATTGCTCCGATCGTCCTTTTATTAGACTCTGCGAGATAACCATGAAAACCCTGGGATTTATATATCCAGAGTAATCTTTCATATACCCATGAAGATTCCCAGTATTCATTCCAAGGTGGTTCGCTAAATACAGACAAAAATAAGTTTGATATTAACTCTAAATCTTTCTCTTCAATTGTTTGTATTTCCACTTCAACTTACCTGCCAGTAAAATACTTTAAGAATATTCTCAAAGTCATTCCATCAGAAAATTTTACAACCTCCTAAAGAACCTTTCAACTTTTCCTTTATCCTGAAACTTTCCGATGAATACTCAAACCTATACAAATTCTGAAAACGTGTACTCTATTTTGAGTCAAACTCAATGCTTACTAGTTAGTGATGGAAAGATAAAACCCTTTTTAGATGGTTGCTCGAATACTTCTCAATTACTTGTACTTATTTGGTCACAATTAGGTGACTTTGATAACTTAGAATATGCTTGGTGGTTGCAAAGAGAGAAAGAAAAACTACAAAGGAAAGGAATACAGATTCGTGCGATCGCAATTGGAAATCGTAAGTCTGGTTTAAAGTTTTGCGAGTATACGGGATTCCCTCAAGAACAGCTATTTGTAGATCCAGATGCTAAAATTCATGCTGCATTAGGACTTTATCAGGGTCTATCTATTAACTTTCCTATACTTTCAACTACTCAAAAATCCTGGTTAAATTTAATGTTGATGTGCGCAGGAATCGGTAGTCCTGGAACCTTAACAGAAGTTTTTCGCGGTTATAAAGGCGATCGCGCAGCACCACAGTTGATTGATGATCGGGAAGTGGTTGATAGTACACCTTTACCAGCAATCAAAGGTTCATTTTTCAAATTTGCAGGTGGGAAAGGATTTCAGCGTCCTTTTGAACTAGCGACTCTCAGATTGAGGAATATGACGGAAGTTTTAAGTAACTGGAATACTTATGTTCCTAACTCGTCTTACCTGACTCAACGAGGAGGAACTTTTTTGTTTGATTCTGAAGGTAACTTAGTTTATCAACATCGGGATAAGGGTATTTTGGGTTTTGCGGAGAATATGAGCAATCCTTTATCTTTTTTATTGAATGGATGAGTCGGGAAATTGCATTATTTAATTTAAGTCTTGCTGCAAATGCATTTTTTATGCATAAAAAACAAAACTTGTCGTAAAGGATGACAGCAGAATTTAGTCTTGAGGATAGAAAGATGCTGAAAATTCGTTACCTGTCTAAATCTCCTGTTATTAATTCCTTAAAAACACCTAGAGACTTTGTTTAATTTAATAATTAAAATAAGTTGTTTGTTGGTGATTCAAGGGATTAAGACAAGAAGCTGGAGTAAAGTTTTGCTGAAAATACTGACTAAGTTAGATTATCTACTAAAAGAAACTTTCTTGGGTTTGCGTCGCGGTGGTTGGATGAATTGGGCGGCAGTAAGTACTGTGACGGTATTATTATTTTTGTGCGGTATGAGTTTGCAGACTTCTTGGTTAATGTCCAAATTTATTAATCAGTTTGGTACTCAGTTAGAAGTTTCTGTGTACATGAAACCCACTGTCAGCGCCAGTGCAATTATGGCACAAGTGACTAATATGGTAGAAATCACAAATATAGAAACCATTACTAAAGAGCAGGCTTGGAGTAATCTAGTTCAAGAATTAGGTATTTCTGATATCGCTAGCGCTACCGAACAGCTCGATGGTAATCCACTGGTAGATGAGATTAAAGTAAAAGCGCTTAGTTCTGATATGGTGCCCAATTTAGCTACAGAATTGGCGAAACTCCAGGGTGTAGAAACTGTACAGTATGTAGATGAAGCAGTCAGAAGAATTGCACAACTGCATCAAGGTTTAAATTGGGTGACACTAACTATCACCTTCATTTTGACCTTGA
Source organism: Cyanobacteria bacterium P01_A01_bin.84 (assembly GCA_039030795.1). GTDB lineage: Bacteria > Cyanobacteriota > Cyanobacteriia > Cyanobacteriales > Nostocaceae > JBCCDM01. The sequence goes on along the minus strand of JBCCDM010000257.1, from coordinate 1,388 downwards.
CGGCGATCGCAGTGATTAATACCACCATACGTTTAATTGTGATGGCACGACGAAGAGAAATTGAAGTGATGCAGTTAGTTGGTGCAACCTATACCTGGATATACTTACCATTTATCTTTCAAGGAGTCACCTTCGGTCTTTTAGGTGGTGCGATCGCTTGGGGTTTTATCAGTTGTCTTCAGCAGTTTTTAGCTAAGTTTATCGCTAATCAGCCAGAGTTTATTAAGTTTTTGGCTAATGGATTAGAACTAAGTACTGCACAGTTTTTCCTATTACCTTTAATTTTATTAAGTTTTGGTTCTGCTGTAGGATTTATGGGGAGTATATTTGCTGTACGGCAGTTTGCTAAGACTTAGGGTGAGAGTTGTAGTTATTAACTGTTAGCCAAAAGCTAAAAGCTAAAAGCCGAAGGTTAAACAATCAAAAACTAGTGTTATGAAGTCACAGTGGGAATGTTTTCTAGGAAACCTTGGTGTTTGGGACGGTTCTTTTACTACTTTTTCCCCTGAAGGAGAATTACTTGAAGATATTTCTAGTCGTATAAGTTTTGAGGGATTGAATGAAAACCAAGAATTACGTCTGACTCTTGAGAGGGAAGGAAAACAAGATATAGTTTTAAACTTTACTAAGCAGGGTATTGGGGGAATTATCTTTTTAGACAATGGAGCATTTTCTCAAGCTCCCGTCCAGTTTAATCCCTATTCCCAATTCGGTGGAGAATTAGGTTTAATTCACCAAAATCGCCGTTTGCGTATAGTGCAAACTTTTGATAGTAATTGTCATATTAAAAGAATTACTCTGATTCGAGAATATAGATCCGGGACTGAAACAGTAGAAAGTCCCCAGTTAAAGGTAGATGACTTGTTGGGAGAATGGCACGGAGAAGCATTTAGTATTTCTCCAACTTTAGAAGAAAAGACTTTTAATACCAAAATGCATTTACGGTTAAATAATGGCAGATTAGAGCAAACTACTACTTATGGTGGTAAAACTTTAACTTCCAGCGCTACAGTTAACAGTTCGGTACTAGCATTTGACCAAAATTCCGATCGTCAAGTCAATGTTTTACTGTTACCCGGTGGAGCTTCTGCGACTTTCCCTGTCAAAGCACAATTAGGAAAACCCTTATTTATCGAGTCTGGTTGGTTAATTAACCCAAACTTACGTCAGCGAATGATTCGGATGTATAACACTAAGGGAGAGTGGGTAAGTTTGACTTTGGTAACGGAGAAAAAGGTAGATTGATATGGGTGCATCCCAGTTTTTATTTTTTAATGAGATAATAACCGTCATTGCGTTGATGAGGTCTTCCCAAAGGCTGAGGAATGATGTTAGTTATAAACTTTGCGATTGCTTTGCTCCGCTCGCAATGACATTCAAAAAAGTGG
>JBCCDM010000256.1:0-9690 GCA_039030795.1 Cyanobacteria bacterium P01_A01_bin.84 | reverse complement strand
ATCGAAACAAATACTAAAAAAATAATTGAGATACTTATGTGAATATCTCATTACGCTGCTCAAAAATAAAATAAAATAAAAAGTGGCTAATAAATTATAATTAGAAACTTTTACCCATGAAACTTCACGCTTTTTGATTGTATTTTGTCAAGTGAATTAATGCAATATGCTAAATTTTATATCAAAAATGTAATCAAAAAGTCTAAAAAATGTTAACTTAGTTGTATTTTGTTTACATTTAGTGTCACAACGATATTTCGCAGCCGGGTTTCCAAATAAAAAATCATCTTGCCTTTTATATGGTAGTCTTAATGCTGTATGGACTATATACTATCTGCTCATTTACAGAAATCGGACTTAATTTTCAGAAATTATTCTTCTTAAAAAGGAAACTTAAAATTTTCCTCCTTAAGGTCAGTTCGGAAAAAGTCAGGTTTATTTAACCTTGAATGGCTAAAGTGACATATACCAGAATCAAGCAACGGTTTAATGAAGGTTTCAGCTTATCCCGAATAATGGTTCCTTAGATAACACTTGACTGACAAATATTGGGGTAGTCCTATTAGATAATTTACTCATAAATGTATATGAAATAGGAAAATAATTTAATATTCCCTACTCATATATCTAACTATAAAGTTTCAAAATCTTAGCAAAAATATCCTCTTGGATTCTAGTTTCCAAAATAGACTTGGTTAATGTGACAAAATTCCAGTCAACTTCACTATCACTATCAATAGTTTTACTAGCTGCATAAAAGCTGACATCATCTATTTTTAATTCATCTGTATTTCCAGTTTGCCATCCTGGTCGTCTAATATCCCAAGATAAAGATTTTCCGCGTAAAGTAAATTGAAACCATACAATTTTGGAATCAATAGTTTCAATAAAAATATCAAAATAAGGTTCTGCACCTTGAAACCAAAGTCTATGGGCACCTTTTCTTTGTCCTGGTTTGAGAATTCCTTGCTCAATTTCTCTTAAAGAGTAACCTAAAGACTCTATCTGTTCTTGAGTCAATATTATATTGTTTGGACTATTTTGATGCATTTTCATATTTATCGTATGCAATAATACCAACTGAATATACTATTTAAACTGATGTCAATATTTATCAGGACTTACGTAATTTCTCCTTTTTGTATCTGAGGGTTGGAAAGTAGCCCACTATAGGACAGAGTCAGCAAATTTACGAAAGTATCTAGAATACTTCATTTTCCTTTACGATTGCGTAAGTCCTATTTATAACTCAATACGGTTCAGATAAGAGGAATTGTAGGTTGGGTAGAGCTTGAGCGTTACCCAACAAAACATTGATAATGTTGGGTTACTCTCCGAGAAGCCGCTCCGCGTCTACGTTCCTCAACCCAACCTACGCTATTTTGGAATTTTCAGGCTTAACTGAACGGTATTGATTTATAACTAATTATTTTCAATTATTCATATTGAAAGCTTTGGAAAGATTTTTCCTCCCTTGACAGTAAAAATCTGAGATGATTTTAACCAGATAGAATCGAAAGAGCCTAAATGAGTGGTAGTAATTAAAGTTTGAAACCTATCTTCAATTGCATCTAATAATTGGTTTTGACGATAAGGGTCTAATTCAGCTAACACATCATCTAAAAGTAGTAAAGGTGTTTCTCCCACCACTTCCTCAATCAACTGTAACTCTGCTAGCTTTAATGCTAATACTAAAGTTCGCTGTTGACCTTGGGAACCATATTTACGAGCTGGTGTATCATTAATAGCTAATTCTACTTCGTCACGATGGGGACCGACAAGAGTTGTACCCTGATGTAGTTCTGCGATCGCTCGCTGTTGAATTCGCTCTAAGAAAGCTTTTTGGACTGATTCTGGACAATTTTCTTCTAAAGGAATACTAGGCAAATATTTAATTTCTAGATATTCTGTAGAACCACTAATCTCAGAGTGCCATTTTTTTGCTATCGGCACTAATCTACCTAAAGCGCGATCGCGTCTTCTAATTACTCTGGTTCCTGCAACTGCTAGTTGAGTATCCCATACTGCTAGGGCTTCTGGCTGAGTAGTTTCTTCGGAACGTTGATAACTTTTTAATAAAGCATTTCGCTGACGCAACACTTTTTGATACTGCTGCAAAATATGAGCGTATACAGGTTCAAGTTGAATTAACAAAGTATCAAGCCAGTTCCGTCTACCTTCAGGACCACCTCTGACTAGTTCTAAATCTAAACTGGAAAACTCTACAGCATTCAGAACTCCTAGAAAATCCATCTGACGGCGGAGATTTTCCCCATTAAGATTAATAGTACGACGACCATTACGACGCAAAGTCAAACTTAAGTCACTCACCCCAGCATTGCGTTGCAAACTAGCGTTAACTAAAGCCGTATTTTCACCATCTTCAATTAAATCGCGATCGCGTGCCATTCGATGGGTTCGCAAAGTTGCAAGTAATTCTACAGCTTCCAATAAGTTGGATTTTCCCTGAGCATTATTACCTAAAAGAATTGTTTTAGGGGCTGTGAAATCTACAATTTGTTCTTGATAGTTACGAAAATGTCTGAGGTTAAGACTTTTGAGGAACATAGAACTCAGGAGTTATCCAATACTTGTCGGTTAAGGGAGAAGTAAAATTTAAAATTAATAGGGCATAAATTAGTAATTACTAATTAACTTCTTAAACACTCTTCTTCCCAATTAACCGCAAGAATAATTTTTCTAACTCAATCCAAACAAACATCAAAGCACTAAAGCCAAGACAAATACCCAACTCATTTAAACTCAAAACATGAGTACCAAAGAAAGCACGTAGGGGAGGTACATAAACTAGCATTAACTGCAAAATAGTGGTGAATACAACAGCAGCTAATACAAAAGGATTGGAAAACGGATTCATTTCAATACTTAAGCGATTATTGGAACGAATAGCGATCGCATGACCCATTTGAGCGATACATAATGAAGTAAACACCATAGTTTTCCAACGTTCTGGACTCAATCCCCCATCTGTAACCGTAGTCGCATGATTGTAAGCCCACATCATCAAAGCTATAGTAATAATGGCAAAAATAATCCCAATTCTAATAATATAAGAACCTAATCCTCTAGAAAAAATGCTTTCCCGAGGATTAAAAGGAGGACGCTCCATAACATCTTTCTCACCTGGTTCTACAGCTAAAGCTAATGCTGGCAAACCGTCTGTAACTAAATTCATCCAGAGAATTTGTAAAGGTATTAAAGGTACATCCGGTAAACCTAGTAGGGGTGCGGCTGCGATTGTTAAAACTTCGCCGACGTTACTTCCCAAAATATACTTAATAAAGCGACGAATATTAGTATAAACAACTCTACCTTCTCTAGTTGCAGAAACAATGGTGGCAAAATTATCATCCAAAAGCACCATGTCGCTGGCTTCTTTACTAACATCGGTACCAGTAATACCCATAGCAATACCGATATCAGCTTGCTTTAATGCTGGTGCATCATTCACACCATCTCCTGTCATTGCCACAAATTTATTCCGGTTTTGTAGCGCTTTTACAATTCTTAATTTATGTTCTGGAGCGACTCTAGCATAAATACTTACTAAATCAACATTTTGTTCCAATTCTGGGTCGCTCATTCTCTGCAACTCTTGACCAGTAAGAACCCTATCTCCCTCAGTTGCAATAGCCAAATCGCGAGCGATCGCGCTAGCTGTTAGTTGATGATCCCCAGTAATCATAATTGGTCGAATTCCAGCAGCGCGACATTCTTCCACTGCGCTCCGGACTTCCGGACGGGGTGCGTCCATCATTCCCACAAGTCCCAACCAGACTAATTCTTTTTCGTAGCTTTCTTCGGAGCCTTCTGGGGGTATTTCCGTTAAAGCCTTACAGGCAACTCCTAATACTCGTAGTCCCTTAGCTGCCATACTGTTGTTACCCGTGAGGATTTTCTGCCGATGTTCCTCATCTAAAGGAACAACACTACCACCGATATAAACTTGCGAGCAACGTTCTAAGGTTAATTCTGGCGAACCCTTGGTAAACATTAAATGACTTTCGTGGTTTAATAAACCACAAAGGAGGGGGTCAACATCGGCAATTGGTGAAATTCCAGTTTCAACCTTCTTTACCTCACAAATCACGCTCATACGCTTCCGTTCTGAAGAAAAAGGAAACTCACCTACCCGGGGTAACTTACTGCTCCATTGGTCTTGCTCTATCCCTGCCTTGCCTGCCAGGGTAACTAAGGCACCCTCTGTAGGGTCTCCCAAAATCTTCCACTCTCCTTGCTCTTGTTGCAGGACAGAATCATTACAAGTAGCGCAAGCTACCAATAGAGGAAATAACTCGGGATAATCTTCTGTAGAAATGCTCTTATCTTCAATCTGAAAATTGCCATCAGGAGCATAACCATCCCCAGTCACCTTAAAATTATGCCTCCCAGCCCCTACCGACTGCACTACCATTTTGTTCTGAGTTAAAGTTCCAGTTTTATCAGAACAAATAGTCGTCACCGAGCCTAAAGTTTCCACCGCTGGTAACTTACGTATCAAAGCCTGACGACGTACCATGCGCTGGGTTCCTAAAGCCAAAGTGACAGTGATAACTGCCGGTAAACCTTCGGGAACAACTGCCACAGCCATACTTAAAGAAACTTCTAATAACTTTAAGAAGTCTCCCCCCATCAACAAACCTATACCAATAGAAAACGCCACCAGTATTAAAGAACCAGTTACCAAAGCATTACCTAACTGATTCATTCTTTGCTGCAAAGGAGTATCTTCCGCCTCTACAGATTGCAGCATTTCAGCAATTTTACCTAGCTCGGTACTCATCCCAGTACCAGTAACTAAGACCTTACCCCGTCCTTGAACGACCTCAGTACCCTGGAAGACCATATTTACGCGATCGCCTAATGGTGAGTCTTCAGCTAACTCAGCTTCCGAGTGCTTGTTAACAGCTTCAGCTTCTCCAGTTAAGGCTGACTCGCGAATCTGTAAGTTAGATTCCTCAATTAAACGTCCATCTGCTGAAACTTGGACTCCTGCTTCTAGAAGCATGATATCTCCAGGCACCAAATCCTTACCGGAAATCTCTACAGGTTTGCCCTCACGGATAACGCGCACATTCGGGGAAGCCAACTTTTTCAAGGCTGCTAAAGCTTTTTCCGCACGACTTTCCTGGACATAACCCAAAATACCGTTGAGAATCACAATTGCCATAATTGCGATGGTATCTTTAAAAGGAATTTCACCAGCAGCTAAATCTCCAGCCTGCCACTTAAAGACATCTAATATCCCAGAAATAACAGCAACAGCAATCAGCATCAACAACATAATGTCCTTGAACTGATCTAGTAAAATTTCCCACGGGTTGCGTCCACCCGTTTCTTCCAATTCGTTAGAACCGTAATGAAGTAATCTGCGATCTACTTCAGGAGTCATTAAGCCGTTATCCGCTTCTGTAGAAAGCATTTCTAGTGCTTTATCGACTTTTAAAGAATGCCAGGTGGTGACGTTGTCCGGGAGAGAATTAGCAGACATTTTGATTAGTTCGCAGGAAATGGTTACAAAATTCGATCATAATTTAGGGATGGCTGGAAAACCACCAACTAAATTTACATTAGAGCTGTCTCCGAGATATATCTATAGATGTTACATACAGGTATGATTCATGAATTCATTAAATTTATTAATCAAAAACCCAAACAATCCTGTGTAATCGCTAGAAATTTATAGCATATAAAATCAAATTATTGTGAGTCATAGAAGCCTGGGGTTGTGTTAAACAGGGTCTACCACAATTGATTCTATGCACAAACGTCCATTGAGTGAATAAGTTTGATATGAGTTTTGCACCCCCCCGTTTATCTGCGAGCCAAATGCTGAGGGAAAGGACAATTAGACCGATTGGTGCTGCTGCTTTGTGGGGCATCACATTTGTAAAAGATACGCTGATTGCAATAGATACTCCCAACGGATATCTTCTGCAAATCGATCCTGCTTCCGACAACACCAAGATTTTGAATCCCCATCAAGTTAGGGAATTCATGGATGTTACAGGTTTAGCAGTCTGGGAAGACACGATGTGGTTAACCAGGGGACACGGAGTTTACTCTTGTAATCTCCAGACCTTAGCTTTGGAACACTTTGTTACTTTACCCCATGAAGCCGATGGGATTGCAATTTGGCAATCAACCATTTACGTCAGTTGTCAAAGACAAGGAAAAATTCTGGTCTTTGACAAAAATACCCGTCGCGAAATTACTAAATTTCCGGCTCCAGGAGTTGGTATCGAAAATTTGGCGGTAGACTCAGAAACTCTATGGGTTTGCGATCGCACGGAACAAACAGTGTTTGCCTTGGATAGAGCGACTGGAGAAATTATCTTTAGCCTGTTAACTCCTTTTGAATCTCCTACAGCTATTGCTTTAAACGGTACCACTGATTCAGGTAAGAAAAATATTTTCGTTGCCTACACCGTCGAAGAAGCCTACATTCGCGATAACCCAAATGCCGACCCCAATCATGAAATAGCTTACCGCGATCGCACTTTCATTCATCCCCTACACTACCACTATGATCCAGAAAAGCGTTTTGCTCTTTCCAATGGTTATTTACTGGAAATGTCTTATGTGGAAGAAATTGTACCTTTAGATGAAGTTTATTTAACAGATTTAGAATGGCGTATTGCTCTACCTTCAGATACAGATCGGCAAAAAGTTAGATATGTTGAACCTATAGGTTTACCATTCACCGAAGAAGTTACTGATGGACAACGAGTAGCTGTATTTAAGTTTGATACTCTTTCCCCTGGGGAAAGACATATGTTTGGCTGGAAGGTACTTTTAGAAGTCCGGGGAATAAAATACCGTCTTACTCCTAGAGATGTAGAAAATATCCCAGACCCTCCAGAGCAATTTAAAACTCGCTATTTAGTAGATGACGACGATTTAGCTATGGATACAAATATTGTTCGTCGTGCGGCTCAAGTCGCTATAGGTAGCGAGACTAATCTGTTGCGCAAAATGTACAGCATCCGCAACTATGTCTATGATGAGTTGTCCTACGGAATTAAACCTTACATCGATACACCAGATATAGTTCTGGAAAGAGGTGTAGGTTCTTGTGGAGAATACGTCGGTGTTTTACTCGCATTATGTCGCTTAAATGGCATTCCCTGCCGTACCGTTGGTCGTTACAAATGTCCATCTAAAGCCCAGCAAAAAGATGTACCTCTTCATCCAGATTACAATCATGTGTGGTTAGAATTCTATGTTCCAGGTTTGGGCTGGCTACCAATGGAGTCCAACGCCGATGACATCGATAATAGAGGTCCTTATCCTACAAGATTTTTCATGGGTTTGTGCTGGTATCACATTGAAATTGGTAAAGGTATATCTTTTGAAACTTTATTTAGCCAAGGCAAACGGCTTAATAAAGAAGATATTGCAATTGGAGACCTAGCAATTAATCATATTCGATTCAAAATCATAGAAGAATTACCTGGCTTTTAATATTTAGTTATTTGAGGAGATATTAGTTATTCTTCCCTACGTAGTTGTGTGTTGTCGCGCAACTACATTCATTACTTCTGATAGATTTAATTTTGTAGATTTAATTATTTACAACTAGCTACATATCATATTCAAGACTTACACCTTCCATATTTATCATTGTAACCGAAATGTATGAAATGTAATTTCGGGTTTGCTGCCAAGGATTGTTTCATACTAGTAATTGTATAAAAAAACCTGGGTTAGATAACGTCTAGGACGAAATTACGTTACTTTTTCGTCATTCCTAGCAGCTTATAATCAAATATTAAAGTCGAATATTTTTAACATATGTAAGACTCTAAATCTATAAAAAAAAAGCAAATTTGCTTACAATGATAACTTCATAAATACTTTATTTTATTAGCTATATTTTTATCACTGCTTATTATTTTTCACAAATATTGTTAGCTAGACTTTGGAAACAAGTTGATTCGATTAATAGTTGTTATGAGTAGCATTAAGCATTTTTATTTATAGAGATAATAAATATTTAATTATAATTTATATGCTTGTAAAGTATACATCCCGAGAAATACTTAAATATGAGGTAGAAAATACTTTCAGTTATTTTAGTAATCGGTATAAATCCGTGTATTCCTTTAGCAACTATTTATAAAAGTGCGCGTCTACTTCATATATTAAATAAATTATTTAACTACAAATAGAGAAAGTAAGTGAGAAATATTAACCCACAAAAAATATTAGAAGAAACTTTTTCTAGTCAATTACGTAATAGTAGTAGGACACCACATAAATGGCTAAAATACTATCACCAAGACTACTATCAAGATACTAAGAATAAAGAAGAGCAGATTTATCAACATCTAGAAACATTAGCTAAAACATTGAAAGCTAATGAAGTTATAGAGTATTGTCGCGCTTTATTTATCGAAGGTAAGGGAGATTTAGAACCAGAGATTATTTCTATTCTCGACCAAATTCTCAAATCTAGTAAATCAGACCAAGAATTTCATTTATTTTTGAATCGCTGCTGTCAAAGGCTGATAAATTTTTGGTATACACAATCTCATAGCCACTGTGGGATTTTACAATTAGTACAATTGTTTGATACCATACCCACAAAAAAAACCATTATTGGTAATCGCTATAAAGCAATTAAAAAATTACGAGGATTGATTAAGAGCTTTTCTCAAAGTCAGCAATACTTCAGTTTGTATCGTCTTGTAGAAGTAATGAATCAATCTCAGGATTTAAGTATTTATTTAAACATTTCTGAAAATAATATTTCTGAAAACAATCAGACTATTGCAGCGATAATTAAGCGCTATCCCTATCTATACGAACACTGTTTAGCTAGTGAAGATTCCCCTTTAGAACATAAACAAACAGCTCTTGCTTTACAAGCAAAAGTACAAAGAAGACTTGAAATTAGTCTGTCCAAATATACTATTTACCGAGTTAGATATTCTCAAATATTAGCATCCAACCCTGAAGCGCCAGTAGACAAAATTCTACAAACCGTAGAAAATCCCACCTTGTTGAGCGATCGCAATCTAAATACAACTCTCGATCGTTTGATTAGTAGAGCAGAAGGAGATTACAACTATCGGGGTTTAGCGAAGAATTTTTCTGATTTTAGCTTACACAGTTCTTGTTTTGCTGCTTTCAAGGACGATTTATATGAATATCTAATTACTTCTATTGATTGGGAATATGGGAAATATCAATTCCATAATAAACTCTATCAATACCTCTCAAATATATTGCCACAAGCCAATCATGAAAAACTTAATGAATTTTTGTTAATTAGAACTGCAAATAATTTATTAGGATTTTTGATTGTGGAAAATAATCAATCTCCACAGCATAGTGTATTATTCGATTTAATTACGAATCAAGGTACTCTTCCTACGATTGGTATTTTATTAAAAATTCTTCTCATTTGCCCCAAAATCAAGCCTCATTTTACTAAACGCATAGCAATCTTATTTCAACACTATCAAACCAGTGACATTAATGAAGTAAAATGGTTTATCCAATTTCTCGAACAGCTAAATATTGCCCTAACTATATACTTTGGCAAAGTTGACTTATCATATTTTAAACAAATTAGCTATTTGAAAAATTGACGATAAAAAAACTAAATGATGTAAAATGGTGAAAGGCAATAGAAAGAAAAAGAGCAAAATAATAATAGTAATT
>JBCCDM010000255.1:0-9691 GCA_039030795.1 Cyanobacteria bacterium P01_A01_bin.84 | reverse complement strand
GTCGCTCTCGCAGTTCCACGGGTAGCCGGCGGCGTACGAGGTCTCGAGGTGCATGTTGGAGCGGAGGGCGCGCTTGAGCAAGTCATTTTTATGTGAGTCTCCACAAAAATTTTAAGTTAAAACTTAATTTGGAGATAACTTAATAATTAAAATTGCTTTGATGTCGTTGATGATTTAAATAATGACAAAGACGGTGAGTAAAAATATTAGATAAAGATTGATTGCGTATAGGATTTCTTGCTTCTGATTCCGCCTCTTGAATCATCTCAAATATCTGTTCACCTAATATTGATTCCAATTTACCTTCTAGGTTTTGTAAGTGTTGATGGTCTATAAATTGTTGAGCAATTTGTAAAACACGTTCATGTAAAATTTTTAACATTCTTTGGTAAATATCTCTCCGCAACTGTTTTAACTTTAAGAGTCGTGTAACTTGATATTGTTGTTGCATCCCTAACTCGTAAGCAATTTGACTCATTGCTTTACCTTGGCAATGAAAAAGATATAATCCAGTTAAAAATGATTGGGTAATTTTTTGATTAGCATGGTGTTTGTGTTGTAAATTTAATATAAAATTTTCTATAGTTTGAGAAATTGCTTTATCTAAAGATTCAATAAATTGCTCTCTATACATCTCAATAAAGTTAAATTTTTCTGTATCATTATCTTCAGTAATTTGGGATTTCTCTAGAAATGTTTGTATTTCTGGTGAAGTATCAAGTGAGAGAGTATGAATATTGCCTCCTTGGGTAGCAATTTTGTATTCTCTTAGATGGTCGGCAATTTTTTGTAGGTGTGTTAAAACTGCATTCTGGTTAATTCTCCAATTAGCTCTGCGTTGTAAATCAGCTATGTGACTTAATTGTTCTTCCGTTGGGGCTTTACAGGGTATTCTTATCTCCGTTGCTAGAATTTTTCTAGAATGTTCTTTCCGGCAAACTGCATGATAGCTTGCCAGTAATTGACAGGCTTGCTCAATTTCTTCTGCTGTTAAATGATACATATTTGTGAGTATTCTTTGTAATCTTTTAGTACTTGAATCGTTTAACAGTTTCCAATCGCTAAAAATAAGGACAGTCAAGATAGCGATCGCTGTCTCTATCGCTACAGAACCGCTAAAATTGCTATCTTAGCCCCTTAAAATGCTCAAATATCTAGCACGCTAAATAATAACCACTGAAGACCAAAAATCATTGAAGAAGGCAGAAGTACGAAGGCAGAGGGCAGAAGGCGATTAGTGGGGGATTCAAACCCGCCACTAATCGTAGACCGCCAAACTTTGTTTGGCGGGGGTCTTAAACCCAGATTGGGCAAGGCATAGAGGCAATACACATCAATTTCGTATTTTTCCTTCTGCCTTCTGCCTCCTGCCTCCTGCCTTGCCCGGAGGGCAGATAAAAGTTGATTTTATAGCGATCGCTATCTTTGGCGACTTGTAATTTTTGCGATCGCTTTCCGATTCCAGACAGCAAATATCAGGTTGTTACAGAAAATGTAACTCAGACAGAGAAAATCACAGGAAACTATAAATTAATCATTAATTACGTATATTTTTTTGCCTAGAAACTAAATAATTTTACCCAAGTACGATTTTTACTCACACAAAGCTGAACTGCATAACCATTCAAGTCCTAGATATATATTTTCATAACTAGATAAAATCACTCGATATAAAAATCATGAGTAAAAAGCATCTGAGTATCCCAACTTTTCTGCATCGTGCCTTTGCTGCATTCTTAACTGTATTTCTGCTTTCTGATGTTGGGATAACATATGCTTTCAAAAACCAACAAATCATTGCACAACAGCAAGAAAGTTCACAAACTAGCGCAATCCGTACTGAAGCAGAAAAGTTATTCAAGGAAGGATTGGAATTATATAAGCAAGGAAGTAAAGAATTACTTCTAACTGCAATAAAGAAATTTCAAGCAGCACTTGTTTTATGGGAAAAACTAGAGGATAAGAAACAACAAGCTCTAACACTCACGGGTATTGGTTTTATCTACGACGCTTTAGGAGAAAAGCAGAAAGCGCTTTCATTCTATAATCAAGCATTACCATTAAGACGTGCAGTGGGAGACAGGCGTGGAGAAGCCACTACACTCAATAATATTGGTGGAGTCTACTCAGCTTTAGGAGAAAAGCAGAAAGCGCTTTCATTCTATAATCAAGCATTACCTTTATATCGTGGAGTGGGAGACAGGGGTGGAGAAGCCACTACACTCCATAATATTGGTTTTATCTACTCAGCTTTAGGAGAAAAGCAGAAAGCGCTTTTATTCTATAATCAAGCATTACCTTTATATCGTGGAGTGGGAGACAGGGGTGGAGAAGCCACTACACTCCATAATATTGGTGGAGTCTACTCGGATTTAGGAGAAAAGCAGAAAGCGCTTTCATTCTATAATCAAGCATTACCATTAAGACGTGCAGTGGGAGACAGGGGTGGAGAAGCCGCTACACTCAATAATATTGGTTTTATCTACTCAGCTTTAGGAGAAAAGCAGAAAGCGCTTTCATTCTATAATCAAGCATTACTAATATTGCGTGCAGTGGGAGACAGGGGTGGAGAAGCCACTACACTCAATAATATTGGTTTTATCTACGACGATTTAGGAGAAAAGCAGAAAGCGCTTTTATTCTATAATCAAGCATTACCTTTATATCGTGCAGTGGGAGACAGGGGTGGAGAAGCCACTACACTCAATAATATTGGTGGAGTCTACTCGGATTTAGGAGAAAAGCAGAAGGCGCTGCAATACTATGAGCAAGCTTTACCAATATTACGTGCAGTGGAAGACAGGGGTGGAGAAGCCATTACACTAGGAAATCTTGCTAATTTAGAGCGCAAAAAAGGTAATTTACAAGCTTCTCTCAAACACATTCAAAGTGCTATTCAAATAATCGAAAAATTACGCGGTAACTACACTAATCCAGACCTAAAAACCACTTATTTTTCTACAGTCCAAGATTACTATAAATTCTACATTGACCTGTTGATGGATTTACACAAGAAAGACCCATCAAAAGGACATGATGCATTAGCACTACATATCTCAGAACGTTCCCGCGCTCGTGCTTTAATTGAACTATTGGCTCAATCTAACGCTAAAATCAGCAAAAACGTTGACCCAGAGCTAATTAAGGAAGAAAAGCAATTACAGCTTCAACGTCAAGCTCAAGAAAAAATCTTATCTCAACTAAGCAACCAACCCAAACCACCAAAAGACAGCATTAAAAAGACTGAAACAGAAATTCAAAATATTATTAATCAACAGAAGCAGCTAAAAGCAAAAATTCGCGATCAAAACCCAGAACGGGGTAAAATTATCGATCCAGACCCATTAAAGCTACCTCAAATTCAACAACAGTTAGATAAAGACACTGTATTGCTGCAATATTCTCTTGGAAAAGAACGCAGCTATCTATGGTTAGTCACTCCCACTTCCCTCTATACCTACGAATTGCCCAAAGGTGAGGACATTGAGAAAATAGCTGGAAGTTTTCACAACGATTTAGCGCAACCAACAGCAGAAGAAAGTTTAATAATTGATTCTGCACAAAAGCTCAGTCAAATCATTCTTGCACCAGTCAAAGATAAGATAGCAGGTAAAAGATTAGTTATTGTTGGTGACGGTGTTCTGCAACAGATTCCCTTTGCTGCTCTTGCAGACCCAAATAAATCTGCATCTTCCCAAGCTAAAGAGAATCAGCAACAAACTAACAACCAATGTAGAGACGTTACATGCAACGTCTTCAGAGGTGGAATTATCCCCGAACCAATTTCTAATAAACCAGGGTTAAAAGATAACAACACAAAAAATAATAAAACCAGCTACCAACCCCTGGTAATCAACCATGAAATAGTTAACTTACCCTCAGTATCAACCATTGCGATCCAGCGCGGGAAAACCGCCAACCGCAAAATTGCACCTAAGAAAATAGCTATTCTTGCAGATCCAGTATTCAGTTCCAACGATGAACGAGTCACCGGTAAACCTGAAAGTATAAATCCAGACCTTGATTTAGAACGTTCTGCTCTCAAACGTTCTGCAAAAAGTCTGAATCGTACAGGTTGGAATAGATTACCCCACACTGCTGACGAAGCAAAAGCTATATTGAATCTCGTCCCCAACCAATCTAGCTTATCAGCTTTTCGCTTTGATGCTAATTATAAATGGGCAACTGGTAAAGACCTCAATCAATACCAAATCCTCCACTTTGCGACCCACGGTTTTGTTAATCCTGACCAACCAGAACTATCAGGAATTGTTCTGTCCCTAGTCAACAAAGAAGGTAAACAAATACCCGGTTACTTACGTCTAGCAGATTTATTTGAGCAAGATTATCCCGCAGAATTAATCGTCTTAAGTGCTTGTGAAACTGGACTTGGTAAAAACGTCAGCGGTGAAGGTCTAGTAGGGTTGACGCGGGGATTGATGTATGCAGGTGCATCGAGAGTTGCGCTGTCATTATGGCAGGTGAGTGACAAACATACATCTGTATTGATGCAGGAATTTTACAGACAAATGCTGCAGGAGAACAAGACTCCTCCCCAAGCATTGAGGGATGCACAGCGTAAGTTGTGGTCGGATTCAGAATTGCGGAATCCTTATTATTGGGCTGCTTTTACCTTACAGGGTGAGTGGAAGTAATGAGTTAGGAGTGATGAGTTAGGACTTACGCAAACCACATTTATCCTCCACTCTCCACTCCCCACACTCCCTAACCCCTTAATCATTAGTGTTTACCAAAAAAGGAGAAAAAACTGTGAATATTGCTATTAATAAAAAGTTCGTTGCTCGATTGATTTTAACTGCAATGATTTGTGCGACTACTATAAACTCATCGGTCAAAGCAGAGAATAATTCTAAAGCTTCCAGTCCTAAATTCATCAAATCAGAAAATGCAAGTCAATTTAAATTACCAGGTCAAGGAAAACCTTTTATTCCTAATGCAATAGAAAGCTCGGTTAATCCAAAGGAAGGTAGTCGGGGAATGCCTGATGGTGTGGACGACCGTATTCTGATGACCAGTAATAAATACCCTTGGTCAACAATTGGTAGGGTTGAGGGGACAACAACTGATGCTAAAAGCTATCACTGCACGGGAACTTTAATTTACGATAATCTTGTTCTTACTAATTCTCACTGCGTTATTGACCCAGAAACTGGAGTATTAAGCAAAGAAGTTAAATTTTTACCTAATTACATCAATGGCAAGGTTAGTAATCCTAGAGATATCGCTTCTGTTAAAAAAGTTGTTTATGGTACTGATTTCAAAAATGGAAATCAAGACTTTGCAAAAGATTGGGCTATTTTAGTGTTAGATAAACCTTTGGGTCGCAAATACGGTTATCTAGGATGGAAGTCAGTACCAGATGATATTCTTATTCGTAATAAAAACGCATTCTTTTTTGTGGGATATTCTGGTGATTTCCCTAAATTCAATCCAGGAAAGATAGCAGGATTTGAAAAAGGTTGCAGCATCGTAGCGGAAAAAGCAGAACTTTTACTACATGATTGCGACACCGCTGGAGGTTCTTCCGGTGGTCCTATTATCGCTAATATTGGTCCACAATATTATATTGTTGGCGTAAATAATATGGAATTTAAAAATCATCGTACCGGACAGGATATTATCAACACTGCGGTGAAGATTTCTACTATAGAAGAAGCATTAGCTAGTAGATAATTTTCCTCTAAGAAAAAATTGACTTCAAGTAGTACAAAGAAACTCTAGGGTATAGCGATCGCTATAACTATAGATATTCCTCGATACAACCAAAAGAAACGATAGAGATTTCAAAGGGATAGCGATCGCTGTATCCTGCAACCCGGTCAAATGTTTTATAGACTGCCCTACAGCCTATAAAACAGCAAACTGGCAAACTAACCACACTGAGGACAAACCAAAATCCTCTTTTGAATGCTCAAGATGTTAGAAACAAGTTTATAGAATTAATCAGTGATTGCAATCCTAATGATGAAAAGTGGAGTATTAAAAAATCTTTCCATTGAACAGATAAAGTAATACCGCAACTAGAATCTAATGTCTACTTAAGACACTTTTTAGCTGCGGTTCAAATAGCTAAACTCAACTACGAATTAGATTATCCTCAAACATTAGCTAATAGCGTTAATGACCCTATGTCTAAATTCTTATAACCCTTAACCCCACTTCCCACACCCCCAATCACTCTTGTACCACTGCTGTTGTTGGCGGTGGTTTTTTGTTGGGTTACATCAAAATTAATACTGAGTAGTTAAAGGCACAATTTACACCAAAATCACGTGGGGGAGGGTTTATTTATAGGAAAAATGTGTCCAAAATGGCTGAAAAGCTTATGCAGTAGTCAGTGTGGCTTGGTAAAATATGTCCAAGGGTTTGTACTACAAAAAGTGGACACAATCTACCAGTTGTATATATATATAGTAAACATTACAAGTAGTACTACACTATACGTAGATCCTTAGCTGGTAAGTGGACATAATCTACCAAAATTAAGTAGTAACGGCGGTCTATAAATTGTTGTTTTTAATAGCGCGGAAAGTACTAAAAATAATTTTTATAATGGGTAACACGCCCTCCGGGCGTTTTCCAGACTCCCCAGAATTAACAGCCTTTTAACCACCCCACCCCGTCGCATTAGCTCGAAGCACGATGGTCAAAGTCTCAATGGTGCCCAAGCCGATAAAATGCGCAAAGTATTATCAGGTGCTATTGGCGCTCCCCTTAGTGTTAGTGCAGGGGAAGCAATGTTTGCTAAAGAGTATGATGTTTACCTACAAGGGTTTATTCCAGGGGATGAACCTACAGAAACTAAATTAGCTGCAAAACTTGTTAGAAATAGCAACTATACTCCTACTAGCTGGGCTGATAAATAATTTTTGAAAACCAAAAATAAACCTTAGTCATACGTGTCTTATCGTTATAAAAATGAAAACCGAAGAAACAACAGTTAACAAAAACGAAAAACTAAGAGCGATCGCCTACAGCATGGATTTAGTGATACCGGGCGTTTATATCTGGTGTCCCTGGTTTACATTAAAAATCGGTGGTAGTATTCCAGATGATAATCCTTACAAGTATCCCGGTATGATTCACAGTTCTAGTGGTGTAGCGGTAGCGTTACCGGGATACAAAATATTTACTTCCTATCAAGGTACTCATGACGCTTGATAAATAATTTAATTAATATTAAAACGGTATCTAAAATGAGTCCAGAACAAGAGTTATTAGCTAAATGGCGTTCTTTACCTAAAGAAAAACAAGAGGAAGTTTTAGATTTTATCGAATTTCTTTACGTTAAAAACTCTGTTAAAAAAGGTTCCTTGGGAGAACGTTTACGTGAAATACGTGAAAAGATTGTTGCTTCTGGTAAACCTTTACTAGATGAAGAAGGAATAGCAAAAGAACTAGCTAGTCGTAGAGGTGGCTTGCAAGGTAGAGATGAATGATTTTAACATTTATTGATTCAGGGGTCTTATTAAGTGCAGCTAACGGAGAGGGTGAAATTGCCGAGAAAGCTTTGGAAATTTTAGAAGATTCAAATCGTGAATTTGCATCGAGTGAATTTGTCAAGTTAGAACTAATTCCCAAAGCAATCTATAACAAGCAAACTGAAGAAGCTCAATTTTATGAGGAATTCTTCAGTGCAGTTACCTATTGGGCTACGGATTTAGAAAAAGTGGTAAAAGATGCTTATGATATCGGTTGTCACTAGTACACCTGGTTTTCGACACACGTAGAAACTCTCAGATTTTAGAACAGTAATCGCGGGATTTTTTGGAAGGTGATGGAGCGGAGCGACATCACGACGCGAGCAAAGCGAGCCAGTGAAAATGTATCAAGTACAACTCTACAATTTTGAAGTTGCTCTCATGTTCGAGATTATCGAACTACCCACCTGGATAAATCAGGATTGATAATTATCCTGTATATATATAGATATTATTATGGATAAATAATTCTAATCAGTCCTGAATTACGCTAGATATTATCTGTAAATTATCATGGATAAAGACCCTTTATACTCACTCATATGACGCTACAGCAAACCCACAGGCTTAAATTATTAATTCAGTAGCTTAAATTAATTTTTAAGGTTACTTTTGAAAATATAAGTAGGGGGCATAGAATATGGGAGAAGCAAAAAGGAGAAAAAAACTAGACCCTAATTACGGTAAACCTAAAGCAATTACACATGCTCAAAGAGCGAATAAAATGTACAAGCTAGTGTTTGATTGCATAATGCCCATATACTATACCGAGGAAGATGACCCTGTTGAGTGTGAACTCGCTGTTACAACTTGGGCAGAACTGGCATTAAGTGAAAGAGCCGTACCTACACACCCACTAAAAAGATTTAAAACAGTTTCAGATTTACTAAACTGGTTTAACAGGCAATACCCAATATTGAATGAATAAGCGATCGCACCACAGCAAACCAGTTCCCAACTATTCCTCCAGACCCCCTAATTCTTCAGTTATTTTTGAAAGTTTACTGAAGGGTTTGTACACGTAGAAGTTTTGGAACTTGTTCGGGATTACCAAACAATAGACGGCTGATTACGCGGTGCTGGAGCGGAGCGACATCACGACGCGAGCTTGCGAGCCAGTACAAAGATTAGCTAAAAGGTTACGTGGTCGTCAATTAAATCAACCATTAAGTCTGCCCTGTTATTGAACCTCGCCAAATAGCGACAGATATTTATGATAAAACAGCTATAGATTCTGTAAGCATGTCGCAGTTTGACGATATTTAGGCAAGGACGCTGGCGCGAAGCAACAGCGCGACGCGAGCAAAGCGAGCCAGTGAAAAATATTATTGCTACACCTGGTAAATTTGAAGTTAGAATATTGTTCGAGATTATTGAACTACTCGCCCCGGATAAATCAGGATGGATAATTATCTTGTATATTTAACCCTATTATCATAGATAAATAATTCTAAGGATATAACAGCTAGTAAATACGTTAAAGACCTCCCATACTTAGTTTAAAATAATACGTTTTGCAGAATTTTACCGTGGGGGAGGGTTTATCTATAGGAAAATTCTGCACAAAATGGCTGAAACGTCGATGCAAAGCCGTTTTTGGCTGGACGGATTTTGCACAAGGGTTTGTGCTACAAAAAGTGTGTATAATCCGTCCATACCTTATATAATAACAATTACAAGCTATACTACAATATACGTAGATATTTCGGGGTTTGTTCGAGATTATTGAACAATAAACGGGGGATTTTCGTGGGGTGATGGAGCGGAGCGACATCACGACGCGAGCAAAGCGAGCCAGTGAAAATGTATCAGGTACAACTCTACAATTTTGAAGTTGCTCTCATGTTCGAGAATATCGAACTACCCACCCGGATAAATCAGGATTGATAATTATCCTGTATACATATAGAGCTATTATCCTGGATAAATAATTCTAATCAGTCTAGGATTACACTAGATAATGCGAGTACATTATACAGGATAATCCCCGCTTAAAGTGGAATTTTAATTGCAGATACGATTATCTAGGATACATTTCGTGTCTATATCGTGGATAACTATTGCAGATATGCTTATATTAGACAAAATTTTTATTAATATCATGTATAGTTTGCTAAGTATCATTGATAATTTATGCAGGATAATTATGCATGATAAATTTAGTAATCATATCCTGTGTAATTACCTAT
>JBCCDM010000254.1:0-9723 GCA_039030795.1 Cyanobacteria bacterium P01_A01_bin.84 | reverse complement strand
CACCGGATTGGCCATGAACTACATCTCTCGAAAATTTGAATATCAAGCAGACGATTACGCCAAAAGCACTTTTGCGGCCCAACCTTTGATTCAAAGAAAGTAAAAAGTTGAATTCAAAAACATTAATATTGGAGTCTCTACTTAGCACAAAACTGAATCAGTTTTAAGGTAACAAATGCTTATTTATAATTTTTAACAATCCCTAGATTAACTCCTAAATTGATTAAGATATATTTCTGTTACCTATTCATCAACCTTCAACCCTTGTCCACAAAGCCAAACCACCACCTTTCCCCCTAGCAGCAATATAATTATCCTGTACTAAAAAATAATTGAAGAAAGCTTGTTTCTTTATACTTTGCTCGTAAAAATTATCTTTAAGCGCACCACCCCGAATATTACCTTGATAAAGCTTTATTTTTGATAAACTCAACTTCATATAAATAAAATCAAAAGCTAGTAAATTCATTTTTGGATAAAAAAGCACGGGTCCATCTAGAACAATCTTTAACAATCCCAGTTGAACAGAATTGTACACCTGACCTTTATCTGTAGAATCCGAGGATGGAACATAGGAAATTTGGATTTCCACCCATTTTGGTAAAAATCTTCCTGCACCTAAGACTACCCCCGCTTTTTGTCGTGACTTTTTAGTCCCAGTAATAAAACCCAATCTCCAATTACCCTGTAGCTTTTGATAAGAGTAGCGGATTTTATTTTGTTTGGCTGTTTTCTCAGCTTGTATTAATGCTTCAACTAATTCTGCGGGTATAGGTGCATTTTTTGAAGAATCCCTTAAATATATAACGGCTTGCTCTATAACTGATGACATTATTATCAATTGATGATTATCAATTAACTGGTTAGGTATAATTACATATTATATGTTGAAATATCTACGGCATAGTGTAGAGGAAAAAGGTTAACAGGAAACATTTGCTTTTGTCTGTCCATCACGATGTTCTGATGTGACTTCACCAAATAATAATTTAGTATCTTTGACTGTACCGATTACTCGCTGCTTGGTGGTATAGGAAAAGATTGCTGTGTAACGTTGAGTATCTCCAGAAACTTTGGTAACGCGATGTAGAGAGTTTTTACCTCTAAATATTTGTAGGTCTCCAGGTTGTAAATTGATACTTTGGACTTTTTCATACTCTCCGTGCAGAATTTTTTTGACTAATTGATAATTTTCATTTTCTGGAGTTCTCACACTATCTACACATTCAAAAACTCCTCCAATCAAAGCTGGTTGGATCATTAAAACAATACTAAAGTCATTTTCATCATAATGCCATGGGTGTTGGGCATCATTACTTAAAATGTTTAGTACCAATCCAGCTAGAGGATCATCATATTCATAGATAATTTTTTCTTCCAAACAAGCGGCTAAAAATTGTTGAAATATAGGTTCGTGATAAAGAATTTTAAATAAAGAATTGGTCTCAAAACGATTAGTAGGAACAAATGCATTTGTTCTATCCATAAAAAATCGTATGGGATGATCTAATGGTAAAGATGGATCGTCTTCGGTTTTAAATGGATTAGTACGTCTCTGTGCATAGTAAGCGTGGGGTGCAAGTAATTCTGATTCCTGTTGTAAAATCTCTAGGGCTTGAGGGGTTAAGAAATTTTTAAATACACAGTATCCATATGTTTTAAACTGATTGTGACAATATTTAATTAATTCTTGATACTCTTGAGGATAAGAAATAGGATATAGCTGAAAATTTATAATGTCTTTAATACTTAATAGAGGCTTGATAATTTGTTTGTTAATTTCTTTACTAATCATTATTTTCCTACTACTTTGAAATTTGTTTAGATGACGTACACTTTGAGTCAGATAAAAGCGAAAAACCGCGTTTATCATAGCAGAAGAGAATAATTGATTATGAGTATTGAAAACAACATTTTTCAATTATTCGCAAGTTATATATCTATAATTATTAGAAATCATCCGCAGATTGATAAATTATTGATTTTTTTCGGAGATACCGATCGCAACAACTAATGATGTACCAATATCAAGAGTCCCTTCCTAAGTTACCGTTACCCACACTAGCCCAAACCTGCGATCTCTATCTTCAGATAGTTGAACCAATGCTGAGTGAAGCAGAATTTTTACAAACTCAAGAGATAGTTAAGGATTTTCAAGCAGGAGTTGGAGTTAAGCTACATAATCAGTTAGAAATGATTGCTAGCTCTACTAAAACTAGTTATGTTCATGATTATCGGGAAGAAAGTTTTGCTGAATATCGAGGAATTTTGCCGATTAACAAAAACTTTGGCATTATTCTCTCACCTATAGCGCAGCCAGAATTACCTGTTTCTTGTCTTGCAGCTACTTGGATTGCGGACACTCTGAAATTTTACCTAAAGATTAAGCATCGAGAACTAGAACCAGATCGAGATTCACCTCGTAGTGGAAATCAGCCGATGTGTATGATTCAGTATGATAATTTATTTGGAGAAAATCGTATTCCGGGAATTAAGCGGGATACAATGCTCAAGGCTAGTTCACAAAGGGATGATAAGGAACACATTATCATTGTCAGGAATGGTGTATTTTACTTGCTAGAAGCACTACAAGGAGATAAAATCGCCCCGATCGCAGAAATTGAGCAGCAAATAGATGAAATTTTAGCAGGTACTAATTTAAGCACCAATTCTTCAGAACCACCAATTGGAGTCTTAACAGCTATTGAAAGGACACCTTGGGCTGTTTTAAGGCAGGGAATAGAAGCTTTATCCCCAGAAAATGCCCGTAATTTAGGATTAATTGATAGTGCTTTATTTATAGTTTGCTTGGATGATACCAAACCAACAGATTTAGTTACAGCTTCTCAGAATATGCTCCATGGTGATGGACGAAACCGTTGGTTTGATAAACCATTACAGATCATTTTTACAGATAACGGTATCTCAGGAATCAACGTCGAACACGTGGGTCTGGATGGTTATGTAATTATGCGTTATCTGTATGAGGTAAATCAGGAACGAAAAAAAGCAGAGGACAATATTACAATTCCAAACTCTGTATCCTCCACATTTAAACTACCGTTAACTCCAGTAACCAAGTTAGAGTGGAAATTAACCCCCGAAATTGAAGAGTCAATTCGGGATGCAGAAAAACAAGTTGATACCTTTATTGCAGCACACGAAATCCTGGTACTCGACTTTCAAGAATTTGGACGTAATTTTATTAAAGAACAACGTTTCAGTCCCGATGCTATAGTGCAACTAGCTTTTCAACTAGCTTACTTCCGTTTGCGTAATAAAATTGATTGCGTGTATGAATCCGTACATACCAGACGCTTTAAATATGGACGCACCGAAGCAATGCGATCGCTAACTCCGGAATCTCTGGAATTAGTGAAAGCTATAACTTCGGATGCTGCGGCTGAGACTCAGTATACAGCCCTGAAAAATGCCGTCAATGCCCACGTTTCTCGTCAAAAAGATGCTCAACAAGGTTATGGTGTTGATAGACATTTTGCAGCATTACGTCGTTTAGCGATCGCTCAAGGAATAACACCAGCTATATTCCAAGATAAAGCTTACAAACTTTTAGGTGACTCGCCAATTTGTACAAGTAGCTTAGCTGCTGGAATGGGGATAGATTTATTCTGTTTCGGTCAGGTTGTAGACCATGGATATGGTATCGGTTACATCATTAAACCTGATGCAATTACTGTAAATGTGACTAGTAAGTATCAGCAGACAGGAGAATATATACAGCTTTTGAGGGAGTCTTTGACAGATTTAGCAAATTTAATGAAATCTGGTCGGTAATTAATTTTCATTCATATATCTTGTTGCAAGATATGAGCGTCCCACAAGGTGGAAATTCCTTCTGCAAAATTCCTTCTGCAAAATTTAACTCCATCTTGCAACAAATGAAACTTGTACATTTTTCGATAAATTCTAAAACCTTTGATATCCCAGGGTTATAAAATGTGCAAGTTAGTGCAAGTTAAGAGCGTCCCACAAGGGGAATTCAAAATTCAAAATTTCGGAATTACCCCAGTCCGGATAAGAGGCAGAAAGACCCATCAGCTTCAAGCAATATATTCTCAACCAGAGACTGGAAATCAGAGAAAGAACGTAGAGACGTTAAATTTAACTGTCTCTACGTGGTTTTCGTAACTGTAGCTCTCAGCTTAGAAGGTTAGAGCGATTTAGTGCAAACTCCCTCCCAATACGGTTGCCAGAAATAGTGTAGGTTGGGTTGAGGTACATAGACGCGGAGTGGTTTCTCGGATTGTTACCCAACTTTATCAACCCAACCTACAATCTTCTTAACCGCAACCGTATTGACCTTCCTCCACCCAGAATTGATATTAGAAATCAGATGGTGTAGGGTCTTCCATAGGAAAAGAAAATATATCTCATTTACTTACCATTTAAATTCACAGTATCCCATTGGTCTTCCCAGACTGGATGTATTGACCGAATCACCTCAAAGAGAAAATTACGTACCCGGTAAACACAATAGCTAATAATAATAAATGCTTGCCAATTTATAACAATGGAAATGTCTTGAGCAGCATTAGCAGCAGCAATAATTAGTAAAGCAAATATAAAGATATAAGATAGGGGTCCTATTTCTTTGGGATAATCATTAGTCTTGGCATATCTGTAAACAATATAGGGAAGCCAGCGAGAAATTACGTAAGCTGCAAATATCATTGCTCCTACAGTATTAGTTGTAGCTACACTCAGAAAACCAAAACATCTACAAGCTTGCAAAATCGGATAGAGCCAAACCCGTGTATATTTATCAATATGGTTGTAAACCCAGAAAAGTACTCTAACGAAAACAAGTAAACCCAACCAACAACTAGCAGTAGTTAAGATATTTGCTCTATGGGTAATCAGAAAGTTGACGTTAAATTCCCAGCTAAAAGTCAAATTGGAAAGAGTAGGAATAAGTTGATTTACCGATTCTTTACTTAATTCCAAAAATATAATTCCAGGAATTGCGAAAAATCCTGACCATATCCAAGGTTTCCACAAACTAATTCTAGATTTGTAACGCTGATATCTTTCTGATAGAACCGGCTTTTTCTCAAACTTTTCTGCAACTAAGTCATTCTCCATATAGCCAATTTCATAGATACACCAAAAAGAGAGCAGCAAAAAAATCATACTTACCACATGAAAAATTGGTTGAGGACTTAACCAAGTTAATCCAATCAATAAAAACAGCAAGTCATAAGCTACAATTTCGTAGAGAAAGTAGGGTTTACCTGGTTTTTTGACCTTCTCTAAATAAAAGAAGGGGATATAAACATCATCCATGGCTGGAACGCTCTTTGCTTCCGACCAGACAAACAAACAAGGTATGGATGAACTATTGAGTAAAGGTAAATCATGGTGTGAATCTGTGATTACCATGGAACTCTCAACTACATCTTTACCTAACGCTTTTGTTATGGTTGCTAATTTTCCTTGAGAACGATCTTTTCCTCCTCCCCAAAAGCGACAAGCAACAATTTTATCTATCTTTATAGGTAGATGTTTCGCGATCGCACGAATGATAAAGTCAAATCCCAAGGAAGAAATCACTATCTGAGTCTTGGTTTTTTTAGCGATCGCCTCCATGAGTATAGTATTTCCATGAGTTTGAGCCAGCTTCTTAGCTTGGAACTGCCACAAAACTATAGTCCATGGGAAAAATATCGTTGCAAGCAAAACTCTCATCCAATCTCTAGATACATCACCTTTAAGGGAACTGGGTAAAAAATTCCAAGGTTTGAGGAAGCTTAGTAGAGTCAGAAATAAATACCCGAGTATACGAGGTTGTAAGGAATTTAAATACTCTTCTGTTGAGTTGCGAAGAAAAAGGGTTTCATCAAAATCTATCAATACTGGCACGCTATCTGGGGCTTTATCTATTAGATTTAGTACTTCTGAAATAGACGTATCCCCATCCTCATCTTTCTTAGTTTTTAAAGCTTCAATCATAGTCAATAGTGATTATAATAACAATTTACTTCAGTATTTAAACTTATATGGCTTTAGTATAACTTCATTTCTAATTCACTTACGTCAGCATCATATTAAGCTCTAATAAACTAAGATAAATTTTATTTAAATAGACATTAAAATTTCCTATGTCAATCTGATTTCAGTTATAAAAAAATCAGTTCTGCTTATTGACTGTTAATAATTGATGCTCCTTTCATAGTTTGGGGAATAGTTCTAGCAGTTCACAGATTTGTATGTAATATTTCACAAATCACTTAGGAATTATATATTGCTTCATTTTATTTTTTCTAAAAAATAATCAACACTGTATTTTTTGATTCATAATTTATTTCTATAATAAATAATAGATGTAAATGAATCAGAAAGTAGTTACGATATTATCTAATTTTTAGTTCATATTCTTGTTTTGAAATCATTAATACGGAATATTTATCGAATTGCGCTTAATAACCCTATTTTGTCCTGTTGAGATAGGGGGACACCAAGGAATATCAAATTTTGTATACGCACACAAAATAAGTAGTTAAACATTAGTTATTTCTATATATTTTTTGTATATTAATGTGATTTTCAAATAAGCTAAAACCTTTATCAAATCGTTTATTGGTATAAATTTACAGATAAAAAAATTTTGGCATTTCCCTACATTAACTCTATATTTAGGGATTATCCACCAAAATTGAGGTATAGGAAGGGGGTTTTTATTGATATATTTTAAACGATATTTCAGGAATTCCTAATCTATTTCAGACATCAAAAGAAATATTGAATAAAGTTGACAAAATTACATTAGAAAATAGGAAGCCATCAGGAGGAAGTAATCTTAACTTATTTTCCTTTATCTCTAGCCAATTTTTATCTACGTAAGTTTGTAAAGTGTGACAAATGACCTTAACTTTATCTCCACCAAATCGTTGTGATAATACATCTAAATTAAGACCTTCTGCTAAACGCAAGCCTAACATTAAAGTGTCGAACAAAGTTTCATCTGGTGGAGTGACTTCACAATCAATAATTGCGCCATTTTCTACCCAAGCATAATATTCCTTAGTCTTGCGAGGACGATTAAAACGTTTACCCCCTATGTAACTAGCTGCACCCATACCAAAACCATAATAAGAACGATTCTCCCAATAGACTCTGTTGTGACTACATTGATGCCCAATTTGAGCATAGTTAGATATCTCATAATGTTCATAGCAAGCCTGAGTCAAAGTCTCATGTGCTATTTTGTACATCTGCACAGTAGACTCATCACTAGGTAAAGGTTGACTCCCCGGCTGATAGTAACGTCCGAAAGCAGTGCCTGGTTCAATTGTTAAATCATATATGGATATATGACTTGGATGAAGATTAATTGCTTTTCTTAGAAAATCGTGCCACATATCAACAGTTTGATGAGGCAAACCTGATATTAAATCAATACTGAATTCGGGAACCCCTACTAGGGCTAACAGGTCAACTGCTGCGAGAATATCATTAACACTGTGCGATCGCCCGCAAGTTTTTAGCAGTTTGTCATCAAAAGCTTGCACTCCTAGACTAATACGGTTAACCCCAGCATTTACATATCCTTGTAAATGTTGTAAATCAAACGTACCTGGATCCATTTCCATGGAAATTTCAGCCCCAGATGCAATTCCAAAAGATTCTTCTAATCTTGTTAATATTCTCTCTAACTGTTGTGTAGATAATAATGAAGGAGTACCTCCACCAAAAAAAATTGTGGTCAAAGATTGACCAAAATTATCCATAGTTGCAATTTCTTGACATAATACTTCTACATACTTTTGAATACTGCCTGATGTTTCTCCTCGCAGCTTATCTCCTAAAACAGATATAGGAAAGTCGCAGTAAAAGCACCTTCTTCGGCAAAAAGGAATATGGACATAAGCAGAACTAGGAATATGAGAAAAGTTAACTAATTGATTCATATTGCAAACAAAAGATAAGAAAATAAACTATTGTTTTTATATTGTTTTGATAAATAGAAGTTATGAAAATTAATCATCAAGTTATATTTTTTATAGTTTCTCAACAAGAAACAATAGATGTATAAAGCATCAAACTATGCAGTTATAATGATTGCAGATGCTGCCAAATTTAGCTCGAATTATGGCTGTAAAATTTCATAATATATATACCAAACATATAAATACATACTCAGCCAATCGTGCAACACAGTTGCACTAAATTCATAAAATCATGCTTGATGTCATTATAATTTTCTCATTCACCTTGGCACTGACAGGCATTGGCTACTACAGCATAGACCTGTTGCCCACTACCACCTTAGATAAGGTGACAAATTTAGAAGCGCTACGTTTAGTAGTTGCTGCTTTTGCTGCAATTATTGGTGGTGCGATTGGACTGCGGTTTCAGACTGGATATCGACGTTTAGAAGCCCAAGTACGGGAAATGCCTTTGGAAGTAATACTTACCCGTGCCATTGGTTTAGTCATTGGATTGCTGGTTGCCAATTTGATGCTAGCACCGTTATTTCTGCTACCTATACCTCCTGATTTCAGCTTTATCAAACCATTAGTAGCAGTAGTTGGTAGTATTGTCTTGGCATATACTGGGATGAATTTGGCAGATACCCATGGTAGAGCATTACTAAGACTAATTAATCCTAGTACCTTAGAAACCATGATTGTAGAAGGAACTCTCAAACCTGCTGCAACAAAAGTACTAGACACCAGCTGCATCATAGACGGTAGAATTGAGACATTATTAGAAACTGGATTTCTAGAAGGACAAATCATCGTTCCACAGTTTATTTTACAAGAGTTGCAACAGGTCGCCGATGCCAGTAAGGATCAAAAGCGAGTTAGGGGTAGACGGGGATTAGAGATACTCAACCGCGTGAAAGTAGCCTACCCCGACCGAATTATGATTAATCCTGTAGATTATGAGGATATTCCCACAGTAGACGCAAAATTAGTCAAATTTGCTCAGGAAATCAACGGTACCTTATTAACTAACGACTATAATTTATCTAAAGTTGCTAGCGTTCAGAAAGTAGCGGTACTCAACGTCAACGACTTAGTTAATGCTGTTCGTCCCACATATTTACCGGGAGACAATATTGACTTGAAAATTCTTAAAGAAGGTAAAGAACCAACTCAAGGGATTGGTTACTTAGAAGATGGGACAATGGTCGTAGTTGAAGAAGGTAGTAATTATGTTGGTGGGGAACTGCGAGTAGTAGTAACTAGTGCTCTACAGACATCTGCCGGAAGAATGATTTTTGCAAAACCCCAAGCTTCAGCGATCGCTTGAAAATAATAGAGTAAATAATAGTCAAAATGGGGAATGGGTAGAAATGGAAAGTAAAGGGTTATAGCATAACGAGAATTGCATATTTTGAATTCTTACCCCGTGTTTATCTTTTTTCTAAAATTGTTCTAAAATGCAACCCTTTCCCTAATTATTTATTCTTTAGAAGTTTCATTAAGTTTAGTTATAGCAATAGCTAGGTTGTTTAAGTATTTTTCTGTTTAAAGTTTCATGTACTCTGGAACAATCCACTACATATCTAACCTTTGGAGTAAAATATGATCTCTCCCATCCCTATCCTTCCCTATATATCAGGGCAAACGCATCTAAATTTAAAAGGTGTGAGTGCAGCGTAGCTGCGCTCAGCACCGTCAGTGCGAGAAGAAAGTTAAGCCTACTACGGATATCGCCCTTCAAAAGAATTGCTGCTCCGTCAATCTGTGGTAGCCT
>JBCCDM010000253.1:0-9735 GCA_039030795.1 Cyanobacteria bacterium P01_A01_bin.84 | reverse complement strand
GTTAATGAGTTATACTTCAAACTTTTATAAGCTTTTTGAATTTGCTTATAGGCTTGTAGAGGAGATATTTTTCCACCAGTCTGCAAATTAACTATATATCCCACAGCTTGAGAGAATTCCTGTAAATTAGCATTGAAAACTAAATTGTTTGGCTTAAAATCCCCATTATAAAAACTACGAGGATATAAAAAATCATGCTTGTCCATGCTTTCTTTCCTTCTTTCCCCAAGAATAAAATTCTTCACTCATCTGTTTAATACAACATCGTCTGAAATGGATAATACTCTATATTATTACCACTCCTACTAAGATATATATGTATTCTATCAATAATAATTCTCATTTATTTACATAATTGTATATATTGTTACAGTTCAATTAATTCTTTATAAGACTTACGCAAGAATAACTTGTCCGAAGCGACTGTCACTACGTGTAGGGTTTTAAAGAATCAGCCATCAAAATAGGGACGTTGTAGTGCAGCGTCCCTAAATAATTTATTATATAAGACTTTACGCACTCGTAACGAAAAATAAGGCTTTGCGTTAACTACGTTATGCTACGCAAACGCGCTAGCGTGTCGATAGGACTTATACTAACCCTACGGTCGCTCCAGACGTAAATATGTAGTTCTTTGTGCGTAAGTCCTGATATAGATGCGATCAACGTAAAAATAGTCTTACTAAGCGATACCTGCAATATCAAATCCGCTAGTATCAGCAGGAGCAAATAAATTGATGACATTTACATCCTTACCGTTAATTTCCCAAACTTGATATGTACCACCATCTATACCCCATATAATGTCTTCCTTACCGTTCCCAGTAACATCTCTAATACCAATAACTTCTGCATTATCAATGGTTTGATTGAGAGTAATAGCATTATCCCCATCAGTTCGACCCTCTAACCAGATACCGACCTGATTGCTACCGGAGTTATACCAGATAATATCATCTGCACCTCCACCACCGATATTACCGACTCCCGCAACTTCCCAGTTAGTATCTGCAACTTGAGTAATAGAAAAAGCTTTACCGCTATCAGTTCGAGCTTCTAACCAAATACCATTCTCTCCTGTTTCATCGTTTCTCCACAGTAAATCATCACGACCGTTACTATCAAAATCACCAACCCCAACAATATCCCAATCATCATCGGCTACTGTAGTAATAGAAAAAGCTTTACCATTATCAGTTTGAGCTTCTAACCAAATACCATTCTCTCCTGTTTCATCGTTCCTCCAAATAATATCATCGCGACCATTACCATTTATATCGCCGACCCCTTCAATATCCCAATTAGTATCCGCAATTTGAGGAAGTAAGAAGGATTTTCCGCTATCAGTTCGACCTTCTAACCAGATTGCATTTTGTCCATCAGAGGAATTTCTCCACAGTAAGTCTCCTTGACTATTCCCATCAAAATCACCTACTTCTTCAATATCCCAGTTAGTATCTGCAAGTGTGAAAAGTTGATTTCTACTCAGAGACTCATTAGTACTGGTTACGGTAAAGATAATGTTTTCACCACTACTATCATCCCGTCCAAATAACTGAAATTCTATCCGATTATTAGGAGGTTGGGGTTCAGGTTCAGGAGTATCTGGTGGAGGTGAGGGAACTTGACTTGGGTCATCGTAAATAGTGACTGTTGCGCTATTTGCTGAGGAATTAACTGTTCCTCCTGAAACCGGTGTAATAGTCCATGTAACTGTTAAAGGACTATCCGGTTGAGAATCGTTGAAAATTGGTGCGCTAATACTTGCATTTTGCTCAACAATATTAACATTGAAAGCAGAAAAATCTTGACCCGGAGATACATCTACTGGGAAACCACTTAAACCCTGAGTCTGAATTTGAAATACATCCCACTGATTAATTGCTTGAGGAATACTACCTTCAAGTCTGACGGTTACTCCTCCTGATGGGGGTGGTTCGCTTAAGTTGAAGTTGAAGCTAAAGAAAGTTCCTTCACTCTCAATTACAGTACTTGTATTTAGACTGAGATTAACTTCTGGTTGAAAGTAACTAGTATAAGTTTGTTGGAACTGTGGAGAAAATATAACCTGAGCGCGAATATCACCAATAATTGTATCTAAATTCCAACTACCTTGAAAATCTGTGTGACCTACTCTTTGAGAAGACGCTGCAAAGTTCGCTCCTGTTAACTGATGCAACCGTTGTACAAATAATTTTCCTAATACTCCCTGAGCTACTTGACATCCGTAGAGAAAGACATTTTTCCCTTGCAGTATTTGACTCCAACTTCGTATCTGTTCAGTATAGCGCTCAAGAGTTGTTTCCTTAAGCTGAGTGTTTCCTAAATACAGACATCCTGATGAACCATGAGAGACAACATGAATGCTGGATATAGATAAATCCTTATACTGTTTAAGAACTTCGCTAATTTGATAAATACCATCATATCTCGTATCAAGTACCAGTACATCTACATCTGGTTTCAAGTCTGCTTTCAGAGCTTGAATATCATTAACATTCCCATCAATAATGACTAGTGTAGTGTCTGTGTGATTTAGATGTAAATATTGGTTATCAAATTTGGGTTCTTTTAGAGATGAAGATATACTCATGTTTTGACTCCTTAAGAAATATGATTGAAGAATTGAGAATTAATTTTTTCAGGTATAGTGAATGACAAATAATAGATAGTGCATCAGTATCTAATCCAAAAGTAATGACATTAAGGGGTTATACAAAGCATTCATGGGAAAAAATGTAGAAGTGTATTAGACCTCCAGGGTAATTAACTTCAAATCCCTATGATTACTAGGCTAAAACTTAATTTCCAGAGATATCTATTTCTTTATATTAAAATCTAACGATAAACGAAATTATTATTAGCTGAAATAAATTCTCAACTTATAACCGAAAGTGTTCAGGATAAACTAGTAGTCCAGCGAGCCAACTTTGCTGGGTATTTTATTTTTGAAACTCTTTAATGACAAGGATTATATCAATTTGTTATACGGCAAAGTTCCTTTGGTCGAGTACTAAGTAATTTTCTAAAATATTATACAAATAGATTATTCAAAAGATTGTCCCCATGAAGTTAATAATCATAATTTATTGCAAATAATTGTAATGTATGAATAATAACATCAATTGCTCTAAGAAGAAATATGATGTTAAGTAGTTAGGCACAAATAAAAGAAACTATGTAACTAAATGTAAATTACCCAAAATCCTCCTGATTGCTAGTCTAAGACAACCTTTTTAAGGAATACTGCATTCGATTTCGCTCGCAATCACATAGTTATAAATTTTCTTACCCACCCACTTATTAGTACACTACGGCAAAAATAAGTATACCGTTCATCACTTTGGGAAAAGGGAAAAGTCTACTTATAGAGAAACAAAATTGTAATACGAGATTACGATACGAGATTGAGTCAATTGCAGAAATATAACTTGCTTTATCACAGATTTTCCTGTATCAAAATTGTATAAGTGTAGTTTATACCAATTCACAAACGCTATGATATAAATATAGATTTTTTAAATAGATGCTTTAAAGAGGTGAGATTTCACCTTAGAATATAGCTCGGATGTATTCTCATTAACATGAATTGGTATTAGCATCGCTACAGGACATTCAATTATTACTCGGTTTATAAGGGTTCGACTGTAAAATTTAATATGCTCTATATAGTCAGCATTTTGTTGTTTTTAAGTGCTCTTCTTATTAAGAGAGTACTGTAATAGTATAAAAGTTATTGCACACAAGCGCGGGAAGTTCAAATTAAATTAAAATTTTGCAGTTGGGAGAAATAATGAATGAGTAGTCACCATCAGTTATGGAAGAAATTCTGGAGGGTGAGTAAACCTTATTGGTTTTCCCAAGAGAAAGAAGGTGCATTAGCCTTATTTTTGCTTTTAATATTATTATCAATCAGCAGTAGTGGTTTTCTAGTATTTGAAACTTTACAGCGAGGAGAATTAGTTTCGTCTTTAGCTGCTAGGGATTCCCAAAGATTTTCACAATCTGTACTAGTTTTATTGGGAGTCATTATTGCTACTATTCCTCTAATTTCTTTTAAAACTTATATACAAGGTAAACTAGGTTTATACTGGCGGAGATGGTTAACTCATCATTTTTTGAGTAGTTATTTAAAAAATCTCAATTATTATCGTCTTAACTTTAATGAAAGTATAGATAATCCCGACCAACGCATTGCTGAAGATATTAATAATTTTACACAGCAGTCTTTATATTTGTTGGTAATATTATCTGATTCTATTTTACAGTTAATCTTATTTGCTGGTGTTTTGTGGTCAACTTCCCCGTTACTGATGTTAGTGTTAATTATTTATGCTTTCGGGGGAACTGTTATTACAACATTAGTGTTTGGACGTAAATTAGTTGCAATCAATTTTAAACAAATTAAACGAGAAGCGGATTTTAGATTTGGATTGATTAGAGTTCGAGATAATTCAGAAGCGATCGCATTTTATCGGGGTCAGAAACAAGAGTCGAATCAAGTTAAAAAACGTTTCATTGAGGTTTTTAAAAACTTCCAGTATTTAATTCGCTGGCAGTTTGGTTTAACTATCTTTCAGAATGGATATCAGTACATTAACTTTATTTTACCCTTTGTTATCTTAGCGCCGCGTATTTTTGTAGGAGATTTAGAACTTGGTTCGGTAACGCGATCGCAAGCTGCTTTTGAAAGGATCGGTTTTGCTTTGGGTTTAATAATCAATCAGTTTGAAAAGTTAAGTGCTTTTAGTGCTGGTGTTAATCGTTTAGATTCGTTGATGGATTCTACACAAACTTGGAATGACGAATCTCAATCCTTTACGAAAGATAGTGGTTCTAACATTACAGAACATTCAACCTTAGAAGTCGAGCATATCACCATTCAAACACCAGTAAATCATCAAACTATCATTGAAGACTTATCCCTCAGCCTCAATACCGGAGAATCTTTACTAATTATAGGCGATAGCGGCGTTGGTAAAAGTTCATTACTGCGCGCGATCGCGGGATTATGGAGTGTGGAAAGAGGTACTATTAATAGACCGAAATCGCAAGATATCTTATTTTTACCCCAACGTCCCTACATGATTTTAGGCTCATTGCGGGAACAGATTCTATATCCTTATTTAAATCGAGATTTTCAGGACTCAGAATTGATTCAAATTTTGAATACAGTCAATTTATCAAAACTGGTAGATAAATATAAAGATTTAGCAACAGTCGAAGACTGGTCGAGTTTACTTTCAATTGGAGAACAACAACGTTTAGCTTTTGCTCGTTTACTATTGAGTTTACCAAAATACGCCATCCTAGATGAAGCTACCAGTGCTTTAGATGAGAGTAACGAAGAACTACTTTATCAACAACTACAAAAAACCCCAACAGCTTATATTAGCGTCGGTCATAACCCAAAATTATTCAAATATCATCAAAAAATCTTAAAAATAGTCAACCATCAGGAATGGTATCTATATCCCTCCTCGTAAAAGTTACGGGTAAGAGATGAAAACCCTTTCACCACTCCTAACTCCTTACTCATTACTCACCATAAACCCTCATGACCCACCAATTCGATATTAAATTATTGCACCGGTTTTATAAAATAGGACTACCTTACTGGTTATCATCTGAGAAATGGGGAGCGATCGCTCTTTTAATATCATTAATTTTTCTCTCATTGATTGGTACTTTTTTACTAGTAATAGTTAGTATTTTTCTGGGTGAGGTGACAACATCTTTAGCAGAACGAGACCAAGAAAGATTTGTTCAAGCTTCGTTATTCTTTATTGGTGTAATAGTACTTGGTGTCCTCTTACTGTCTCTAAAGAGCTATGTTCAAGCAAAATTATCCCTTTATTGGCGACGCTGGTTAACCTATAATTTCCTTAATCAATACTTTGACCGTCAAAACTTCTACCGTTTGAGTTTCAATCCCGATATTGATAATCCCGACCAACGTATAGCTGAAGATATCAAAAGTTTTACTCTACAGTCTGTTAACTTCCTAATTATTCTACTTGATTCCATTTTACAGTTAGTAGGTTTTGTCGGAGTTTTATGGTTAACTTCTCAACCCTTGACCCTTTTCTTGATTACTTATGCTGTTTTTGGAACTGTTATCACGACAATTTTCTTTGGTCGGGTTTTAGTTCAAATCAACTTTGAGCAACTTAAATACGAAGCTGACTTTCGTTATAGTTTAACCCGCGTTCGAGAAAATTCTGAAGCGATCGCATTTTATAGAGGAGAGAAACCGGAGTTAAAGCAAATAGAAAGTCGCTTTACAAAAGCTT
Organism: Cyanobacteria bacterium P01_A01_bin.84; assembly: GCA_039030795.1. Lineage (GTDB taxonomy): Bacteria > Cyanobacteriota > Cyanobacteriia > Cyanobacteriales > Nostocaceae > JBCCDM01. The sequence continues at coordinate 3,442 of JBCCDM010000253.1, read as the reverse complement.
GGAATAACTTCCATCATTTAGTTAACTGGCAATTACGACTTAACCTATTTCAAAACGGTTATCAGTATATAACCTTCATTTTACCAGCAGTTGTCCTTGCTCCCCGCATCATATCCGGAGAACTAGAAGTTGGAGCATTTGCTAAAGCTGGTGCAGCATTCAGAAGTATCTTAATTGCCTTGACTTTAATTGTCACACAGTTTGAACAACTTAGTAACTTTGCTGCTGGAATTAATCGTTTAAATAGTTTTGCAAAGTTTGCACAGTTTAATCATCAAGTTTCCTCTAAATCTGACATCATTGACTACAGGGAGAATAAGTATTTAGCTATCGGTAACTTAACTCTATACACCCCAGATTATCAAAACACTCTAATTAAAAACTTATCTGTAACAGTCAACCCCGGTGAATCCTTGCTGATAGTAGGTTCTAGTGGAGTCGGGAAAAGTTCATTACTTAGAGCGATCGCGGGTTTGTGGTATTCGGGAAATGGCTCTATTACTCGTTCTCCCCAAGAGGAAATATTATTTTTACCACAACGTCCCTACATGATTTTGGGTTCATTACGAGAACAGCTACTATATCCCCATGAAGAAAAAGAAATTAGCGACGAACAACTATTACAGGTACTAGAAAAGATTAATTTACATTTAATTGGTAACAAAATCGATAGCTTAGACACAGTAGTTGACTGTAGTAAAGTACTTTCCCTAGGAGAACAACAACGTCTTGCTTTTGCTCGTTTACTTCTCATTCAACCAAAATACGCAATTCTAGACGAAGCTACCAGTTCTTTGGATGTGAACAACGAAAAGCTACTCTATACCCAACTAAAACAGACTTCCATCACCTATATTAGCGTCGGTCATCGTTCTACACTCAAAGAATACCATCAACTAGTTCTACGATTAAATAGCGATCGCACTTACGAATTATATACTTAGAAATATTTGCAAAGGGATTTAGTATTTACATTTGGTGTTTCTATCCATGAATGAGGTATTAATCTAAGTTATCTGTACACAAATAAAAATATCGATATGTCTCAGACATAAAATTTTATTCATATAGCATAATAAATTTTACTTTATTTAAGTCTATGGATTGTATATTATTTTAAGTATGGTCGCTTGCAGGGGGTGCTATTCACAATCGCTATAGTATTTCCGATTACTGTTATATATTAGACGTCTGCGGAAAATTAAATATTAACCCTGATTGCACAAGGCTTTTGTATTTTTTTTCGGAGATGTCTATTTAGGTGAACTAAGATTTAGATGTAGATAAACTTACATTTATACAACTATTTTTATATATTGCAGAGATTATATAGGTTTAGTATGTCATATAGGTTTGAATTGCACTAACACGTCATAATAGATTAGGTCAAAGTAAGTAAATAATAGTAAACAGGTAAGAATAGGTAAGTAAGAGTCTAATAGGTAAAAATAATTAAGAGCTTAGATTTACTAAACTAAGTATCCAACCAGTTCAACGGCACTATTCTAGTTATATTAGGCAGTAATTAAGATATGATTCTTTCCGGTATAGCATTAGAGAAACGACTAAGCGAAGCAAAATATCTCAGAATTTTTTTAACTTGCTCTGTAATAGGTTCATTACTGTTTCATTTTGCAGTTCTAGCTTCTGGTGTTGTCAATTTACTGGTAAAAGTACCGGAAGCTGAAGAAGAACCAGTTGAAATAGTACTTCTTGATGAACCGATAGAAGAAGTAAAACCTCCCGAACCAATCAAACCAAAACCAGAAGTAGAAAAAATAGAAACACCACCAAAACCAAAACTTGAAATTCCTGATATTCCTAAACCCGCAACTCCCTTTCAAAACGAATTTACTCTACCAGAGGTTGATGAACCACTTCAACAAAAACCCCTAGAACCAGAACCTGTAAAACCAATAGAACCACAAACCCAACCGAAAACAACCCAGCTAACTCCACCAGAACCCATTCAGGAACCAGAACCTGTAAAACCAATAGAACCACAAACCCAACCGAAAACAACCCAGCTAACTCCACCAGAACCCATTCAGGAACCAGAACCAATCCAACCCAAAATTGATACTCCTCCCATCCAACCATCACAACCAATACAATCAGAACAGAAAGACTGGGGAAGTTTGCTATCTAAAAAATCAGATACTAGCACACCCAAAGATTTTTCTATAGATAAACCAATTTCACCAGTCCCCAATCCTTCACCAATTCCCAATAATAATTCTAATACCCGAAGACGTAAGAGAATTGGCAGCAGTAATAACAATAATATTGCTTCTAATTCCAACTTAGGGAATATAGGAAGTAATAGTTCCAGAGGACGAAAAAAAATCGGGGGTAGTAATAGTATCGCTTCAAATCCCATCAGTCCTAATCCAGGAATTGGTAATGATACCGGGGACTTAAACGGTAGTGGAGATGGGAGAGCTGCTTGTCGTAGATGTACAAAACGTTACCCAAGTTGGGCGCGATCGCAAAGAATAGAAGGTACCATTGTGGTTATGGTTAACGCAAATGCCGAAGGTACGGTGACTAATGTAGAATTAGTTAGTGGTAGCGGAAACAACAGACTAGATAATTACCATATTAAGCAAGTACGCAGATGGAAACTCAAAAGCAGTTCTAATGGTATAAATAACGTCAGGATTGTCACTAAGTATCAGTTAAAGTCGTAAGTTGTGCAAATTATGCACAAAAAGACACTGTTATAAAATAGTACTATGTATATATGAAGAAAATTTTGCTTATTGATCAACAGTAACTATCTCAAATGTCTATTATTGCGTTCAAACTGCCAACTTTTCGCCATAGGCGATCGCCCGTCTAAATGCAGTTATAGAAACGTATTGGCATTTTTCGGAGATGTCTATTAGATATCTCCGGAAATTAGGTTTTAGCCTGTTAACCCTCTTCTGTCACTTTCCGTATCAATTATATCCCACATTCCGCACTTCAAAATATCATACAAAAAGAGTTACAGAAATATTTTTTAATACACCTGTCCAACAATTTATAATTTTTTCACAGCAAAGTTTTTAGCAGTTATCTGTATGTTCGTAATCAACTTAGTAATAAGCGTTAGAGATAGTTAATGATAGTTTAGAGACAAAAAAATATAATTTTCAATTTTTGACAAAAATATTATTTACTATACTGTTAAACATCTAACAGCTAATGATAGCAAGGCTTTCGTCTTCTATAAAATTAATTTGTTATTTCGTTTTCACGTTAATTTAATTTATGGATAAGTCTAATATGAGTAAATAAAAATACTCAGAAAACTTAAGCTGAAGTTCCCCCGGAGCATATGTACTACAGAGACTTAGAAGTCTTGTCAACCTTGAATTATGGCTTTATAGGACAAAGGTATTACTGGGTACAACGCTATTGAAAAACGCTGAACGCTTTGAGATGAATGAATTGTAGC
>JBCCDM010000252.1:0-9754 GCA_039030795.1 Cyanobacteria bacterium P01_A01_bin.84 | reverse complement strand
CGAAGATTTGTCATTGCGACCGAAACGGAGTGTAGGGAAGCATAAGCTCTATCGAGCAGACTACGTCAACGCAAGGTTTTTGCGATTACGTCGCTATCGCTCGTAATGACAGAATTACATTGCCTTTGCGTAAGTCCTATTGGTATTAAATAGGGCTTGCTCAAAGAAAGTGAAAGTATTCCCAGATAAAGGTAACACAAAGTTTTTCAACAAATAAGTGCAAGATTATTGACACCTAGATTCAATTTCTAGACTTATTCAGCAAACCCTACTTAACAGTAGTATAAATAGTCAAACATAAAATATAAAGTAATAAATAATACTTGTTGTTCAAGATTTATTCAGTCCTCTTTTAGAGGACTTTGTTTATAAGCCTGGGGCTTCCAGTCCTAGGTGGTCGGGAATACTGAGTATTATTTATTTACGTGATTTTCTTGGTGCAAGATGTGAATTAAGATATCTTGGTCAAAATTCCGAGAAATTTCTTACTTGTAGGTGTTAACAAAGTTCTTCTGTAAGCATCTGCGGCTTTCTTGATACATTCTGCTTGGGTCGGATAAGGATGAATGACGCTACTGAGCTTGCTTAAACCAATTTTATTCACAATGGCTGTAGTTACCTCCGATATCATTTCCCCAGCGTGACGAGCTACTATGGTTGCACCAAGGATTTCATCTGAACCTTTCTTGTGTATGATTTTAATGAAACCTGCGGTTTCCCCATCCGCGATCGCTCGATCTACATGGGCAAAGTCTATTTTTATTGTGTTAACTTCAATACCTTTTTCTTGGGCATTTTGTTCGTACATTCCGGTATGAGCTATTTCTGGGTCGGTAAATGTTACCCAAGGCATTATCAGGTCACTGAGTTTATAACGTCCAAAACCAAAGGGAGAGAACAAGGTATTTTTTATGACAATCCGAGCGGCTGCGTCTGCGGCATGGGTAAATTTCCAGTTCATACAAATATCACCCGCAGCGTAGATTTTAGGATTACTGGTTTGTAAGTAATCGTTGACTTTTACGCCAAAGCGCTCATATTCTACTCCTACAGTTTCTAAGTTTAAACCGTCTACATTGGGTGTACGTCCGGCACCTGCTAATATTTCATCTACAACAATTGATTCTTCTCGACCATTATTACTAGTAAAATAAATCTTCTTACCTTCTGGGGTTCTTTCTACTCGTTGTAACTGTGCATTTAGAACCAAACGGATTCCTTCTTGTTGTAAAACATTTTGCACGATTTCAGCAGCGTCAGCATCTTCTTTATTAAGAATGTGAGAACCACGATGAAACAGAGTTACTTCACAACCCAGACGCTGAAAAGCCTGTGCTAATTCACAACCAATGGGACCACCACCAATTACAGCCATGCTATTGGGTTTAGTAGTCAGAGAAAATACGGTTTCGTTAGTTAAATATCCGGCTTCTTCTATACCAGGAGTAGATAAACGTGTAGCCCTTGCACCGGTAGCAATTACAGCTTTTTTAAACTTGAGAACTTTATCGCCGACTTGAATAGTATTATTATCTGTGAAGCTACCTTGTCCTAGAAAGACATCAACACCCAACTTTTGAAAACGAGAAGCAGAATCTACATGAGATATGTTAGCTCTAAGTTTGCGCATTCTTTCCATGACAGCAGGGAAATCAACTTGAATATCTTTTGGGGGATGAATACCAAAAGGTTCGCTATCCCGAATATCTGCAACAACTCGGGAGGAACGAATTACACATTTAGAAGGAACGCAACCGACGTTTAGACAATCCCCACCCATTAAATGTCTTTCAACTAAAGCAACCTTTAAACCAACGTCCAAACCCGCAGCACCCGCAGCTACAACTAGACCCGCAGTACCAGCACCAATTACAACTAAATCATAGCAATCTACGGGTTTGGGGTTAACCCAATCTGGTGGATGAACATAAGATACTAATTTCTGGTTATGTTCGTCCATGGGAGGGATGGTAACTCTCTCGAAGGCTGAATTGGACATTTTTTTGCTCCTGGTTTTTATTTATGATTGGTAATCTGTAGTGGGTAATTATTGATAATTCCCATTCCCCGTTTTAGTTTATGGGAGAAGAATTGGGGGATTCTCCCCCAAACCCCCGATTGGGAGGACGGTCGCGTCCCCCAAACCCCCTCCGAATTGTATGGTGGGTTGGGTGGAAAGATTTTTTAACAGGTAATTGGTAATTGCTTCTCTAGAAGAGGCTAGGTTAATGTTATTTATTTTGAATTTTGTAGCTTGCTTCTTGCGCAGTAAGTATTTTGAATTTTGAATTTTGAATTGTTTTACATTTTCCCTGAAACTTCTTCATTTAATGCTTTTTTAGCAATTTTGGTAACGTAGAGGGTGACTGCGACGGTAGCGATGAAACCAACTATGCGAATTGTCCATTCTATGGTTGGGTTTCCTGGTTGGTTTCCAGTTCCAATTGTGGCTAAATTACCAGCTAGGGAACCGATGTAAACGTACATGATGGTTCCGGGAAGAATACCGATTGTTCCTAAAATGTAATCTTTTAGGGAAACTCCAGTGACACCGTAAGCGTAGTTTAATAAGTTGAAGGGAAATACTGGGGAAAGTCGGGTTAGTAAAACTATTTTTAATCCTTCTCTACCAACTGCTCTATCGACTGCTGCAAATTTTTCATTACCTGCAATTTTCTTTTCTACCCAACTTCTTGCTAAATAACGACCAACTAAAAAAGCCGCGATCGCACCGATGCTTGCACCAATGAATACGTAGAGGGAACCTAAAGCGACTCCAAATATGACACCAGCACCGAGAGTAAGAATAGAACCTGGTAAGAATGCGACTGTTGCGACAATGTAAAGTAACATAAATGCTACTCCTCCCACTGCACCTTGTTGGTTAATCCATGTTAGGGCGTTTTGTAACCATTTTTGGGGGTTAAATCCTCCTGTATTAATGACTTCTTGGGCTAATGCAGGTTCAGAGTGTATCCACAGGGTGAAGGTAAATCCTAAAATAACTAAGATTAATAAGCGTAGAAATCTTAATTGCCAAATATTAATTAAGTTACTGTAGTTTTGAGGTTGATTCTGTCGATTTTTTTGGTTTTGATATTGATTATTTAAGACTATTAATTTACTATCCATAGTTAATATTAAGTAAGTGGGTTGAATTAAATGTAGGATAGGTTGCGCTACGCTAACCCATGCTGTCAAAGAGTTTCATGCTTAATAAAATAAATCATATATTACAAATAATTACGCCTTCCTACTTACCTAAGTTAAAAACAATTTTTTATTTATAAGCTTTTACTTTTGGTTAATGGCTAATAGGATTCCAGAGAATAGCGAACAAGTAACAATTAACGACAAAGCCACTTTAATTAATTAATATCAGCGTTTACCTCCATCTCCGCGACGCTATCATGAAGCGCTTTCTGAGCCACTTTAGTGATATAAATAGTTACGGCAATAGAAGCAATTAAGCCCACTGCTTGTAAAATCCATTTAGCAATTTCTGTTTCTGGAGTACTAGGTTGACTTGAGGAAGTAATGGTAGCAATATCTCCTGCTAATGAACCGATGTAAACGTATAAAATAGTTCCTGGTATCATACCGATGGAACCTAATGTATAATCTTTGAGGGATACTTGAGTAACTCCAAAAGCGTAATTTAACAGGTTAAAGGGAAATATTGGCGACAAGCGAGTTAAAAGGACGATTTTAAATCCTTGTTTTGCAACCGCTTTATCAACAGCTTGAAATTTTGGTTTGTTACTAAGTTTTTTGCAAACCCAGTCTCTCGATAAGTAACGTCCTACTAGAAAAGCTACAACCGCTCCAAAAGTTGCTGCAATTATTACATACAATGAACCCCAAAATAACCCAAAGAAGCAACCACCTTTGATCGTTAACAAAGAACCAGGTACAAAAAGTAAAGTTGCTAAATTATAAATAATAATAAAAGCAATAGGTGCAAATATACCCAGGTTATTCACCCACAGCAAAGAGTTATGAAATAAAGTTTGTACATTAAAATATTTCGCTGCAATAATGAAACTTGCGGCTACAATACCTAGTAAAACTAGTTTCAGGTTTGATGTTAAGAGAGGTTTTTGCTTTTTACTCATGGGACTTACATTTTATATGAGGGTGAGTGAAAGAGAAGTAGAGGCATGAATAATAGTTAACAATAATAGTTAACAGTTGCCTTGAGTTTTGTAACTGATAACCATTTATGTTGTACCTCTAACTTCTCCAGTGTTCCCAATATTAGGAACTTCCCAACCTGATATTTACAATAAATCCCGTAACTGAGAATCAGCTTAGAAAAGCCTAAGTTTTCCCTGACGATACCAGTTACGGAGTTTATCGGGAGATATTCCTAAGAAAAAAGCAATAATTACAATTTGATTAATTAGTGTAGTTTGGATAACTCCCTTCTTTAACCATCTACGACTAGAAGTAATAACTGGAACTGGAATAATAGTAATTTTACCTGTTCTTTTTAACTGACGTATAAACTCAAAGTCCTCCATAATCGGTAACTCTGGAAAACCGTTAACTTTCTCAAAAGTACTTTTTCGGACAAAAATTCCCTGGTCTCCGTAAGGTAGTTTCAAGATATGCGATCGCAGTTTTACACCGAATTCTACTAATCGCAAACTCAATATTGGTGCATCTATCCGTAATGTGAATGCTCCTGCAATATAATTTGAATTTTCCAGAGTTTTCCGCACCATCACATCAAAGTTTGTACTTAAACGAGTATCTGCATGAAGAAACAAGAGAATTTCACCCCTAGCTATTTTTGCACCAGCATTCATTTGTAAAGCACGTCCGGGAGGTGCAAAAATAACTTTTGTATGAGATTGTATATCTAAACTCTCATTTAAAGACTCTATTATTTCAACTGTATCATCTTTAGAACCGCCATCTACCACAATTACCTCTACATTTTCACACTTGTGAGTAGCAGCGATCGCATTTTCGATATTATTGGCTTCATTAAGTGTGGGGATAATAATTGAAATCTTAGCTTGTTTCTGTTTACACTCTTGCCTTACCGAATCTTCCATTCCACACACTACCTAAAAATTTAAAAATAAAATAGAAATTTACAGTTTAATTCAATAAATATAGGACTTACACACTCGTAACGATAAATAAGACTTTGCGTTGACTAACCCTACGATCGCTCCGGACGTAAATATGTAGTCCGTGCATAAGTCCTGAAATATTAAAATTAATATCATCTAAATTATATTTTCAGCATTTTTGCAAAATTTCTAGTGTTATTTAAAACATATTCATTCTTAATTCGATACTATTCTTTTTAGTGATGAGTAATAATTCCAATATATAATTACTTAGGGGCACAAGGTTTGCCCCTAAGTCCGTATTATAATTAATTGATGATAACTTCGATTAAAATTAGAAACGGTAAAATACGAAAGAACTGTTATTGAAAAATAATCAAGATTGTTAAAAAAAACTAATTTTTTTTAGCTCTTTTCATCCCCGCAAACCAAGCAAATGCTGCACTCGTTGCAAACATAATCAGACTATATATTGCAGCTGGAATTGCCATACTCGGTGTATTTAACAGGGTTGGTGAACTAGCAACTGCGATCGCTAGGGTACCATTTTGGATACCAACTTCAACGGTAATCGCTTTGGCTTTGTCTTCACTGAGTTTACCCACAATAGCGATCGCATAACCCAAAGCCATTGTTAACACATTTAAAGTCAGAGTAATCCAACCTACCTGTAGAAGAAATGTCGGTATATTAGCCCGTTCTTTGAGAAGTAGACCTACAATAATTAATGCTAAGAAGAAAAGTGAAATCCACTTCACCCATTTTTCCACATTGGCTGCAAATCGAGGTATATAATGATGCAGTAACATACCTAAAGTTACCGGGACAAAAGTAATTACCGCAATTTGCATCACTGTTGTCAGAAAAGGTAACTGTAGAGCAATCCCTTCTCCCATAAACTTCTGCATCGCTAAGTTGATAACTAGGGGAATAGTAAATATGGTAATCAAACTACTAATAGCTGTGAGGGTAATCGAGAGTGCAACATTTCCCCTTACCAAATATGTCACCATATTAGAAGTTGGACCACCCGGACAAGCAGCTAAAATCATCACTCCAACCGCTAATTCTGGTGAGAGGGGGAAAATCGTAGCCAGTAAAAAACCTACTATTGGTAGTAAAATTAACTGTGCGATTAGTCCCAGCATCACTGCTTTCGGTTCCACAAAAACTCGCTTAAAGTCATCTAATGTCAGACCTAAACCCATTCCTAGCATGATGATAAATAGTGCCAAAGGTAGAAAAACGGCACTGAGAAAATTAGATTCCATATTTCTAGATACCTTAACTAGAGACCTTAAACTTTGAGCTATTATCTCACCCGAAGCAGTCAACAATAAAGGTACGCTTAACTTTGCGATCGCTACAATCAATCTAGGTAATCAAGATATACCATTTTTATCTGAGTGAGGTACAAGTCATAATTCATAGTATTTTTTATCATGCTCCCATACTTAATTTTGACTAATATCATAGAACAATACTTGTAATTAAGTATAAATAATGAATACCACCTTGAAGCAAATTCTATTCAGTAATTTTGTACAACTAAATAATTCCTCCAAAGAGACAGATTTAATTTCGTCTTATATTTTGATTGCAGTTCCTTTACTAATGTTTACTATCAGTTTTATTGCTTTTATTTTGAAGAAGCCAAAACTTTATTATTTAAATAATTTGATCGGATTTTTATGGGTAATTCTCGTAATTTCAAAATTAGTGAAGGAAATAATTGAGATATTTCCAATTTTCTTTTCTTCGTGATTTCTTGAATAAATAGCAAGCTATAAAAAACAGTTATTGTTTTATGTTTGTATAAAAGGTAGCAATATTAACTAATCTTTTGTTAAATGTGCTAATCTATCTTAAGTTTGGAATATACCAATTGGTTCTAATGGGAGTCAGCCATTAGACGTAAGGGGGAAAGTCCGGTGAAAATCCAGCACTGTCCCGCAACTGTAATAAGACAAAATTTGTCTTTAAGTCAGAATGCCCGCCACTTGTGACAAATAACACAATTATCTGCGAGGTACAGATGATAAATATTTCTTTTAATTTTCCTTGGGGAATACAGTTTACTGTATCAATTATGACCTTTATTTTAGGGATATTTTCTGGGAATGATAGCGCTACAGCACAAGAAATACTGCAAATATCAGAATTTTCCCAGCATCAAGGTACTGCGAAGGATTTAGAAATAATTCCAGAATTAACACCTGAAAATACTTCAATTACGACCAAGAACAGAGAAGATATTACTCAAAATACTCCTTTACAAGAAGCAGAAGAAGAAAAACAGGAAGAAACAGATATTGAGCTTACAGTTATAGGAGAAATATTAGACCAGCCAGTATTTACACCGTTTCGTCGTGAAGGAAAGGTACGCGATGCGACTCGTCCTGTATATGTAATTAACCGTAAAGAAATTGAAGCCCAGGGAGCGCGTACTGTCAAAGAAGCATTGAGATTTGTACCCGGTATTTTACCTGACGGTACTGTGGGAACAGAACTTGGTGGTTTAAGCGGTCAGTTTATTCGCGGTTCCAACACCGGACAAGTATTAATATTGCTCAATGGAAGACCAGTTAATAACCTTGGTAGTGGTGGTTTCGACCTTTCAGAAATTACAACTGATATTGTCGAGAGAGTTGAAGTTCTTCCCGGTGGAGGTTCTACCCTCTATGGTTCCGATGCGATTGGAGGGACAATCAATATTATTACTCGTCGTCCGACAAAAGATATTACTACCACCGCTCAACTCAGATTTGGTAGCTACGATTTGAACGAGCAAAGCATTCAAAATAGCGGTAAACAGGGTAATGTCTCTTGGTTAATAGGTTATAACCGCACTCGTGCTAACAATAATTTTGATTATTCCATTCCCGAAGTTGACTTTGATGGAACTAGAGAAAATGCCGATGTTCTCTACAATAATCTGAATTTACAGGTCAATACAGAATTAAATAAACGCCAAAGTTTGAGTTTCAATACTATCTATTTAGCAAAAGACCAAGGGATTCCCGGTGGTGTTGCTATTCCTGAAATTCCTCAAGCTGCTTTTAACTCCCTTACCGATAACAATCGTAAGTACACCGACCAAGTTCTCTCAGATTTGACCTGGAATGCAAAATTAGGAAATGCAGACGATTCCTTATTAACGGCTAAAGTCTATCTAGATTTTCTCAATACTCGCTTTGACAACCGGACAGGGGATATTAGCAACCAGCAACAATTTGATAACAATCAAAAATCCTTGGGTTTTCAGGTACAGCATAACTGGCAAATTGCTCAAAATCACAATATTACCTATGGTTTTGACTATCGCAATGTCAGCGCTAAAAATGTGACTCGTAACCTCGCAGATGGAACAGAAACAGAGAATTATGATGATAGTATCGGACAGGGAGCGATATTTGCTAAATATCAGGTCGATGTGACACCAGACGTGCGATTAAACCTTGGATTGCGTCAAGACTTCAACAGTTTGATAAATGGTTCAGTGACTTCACCAGCAGTAGGAGCGCGTTGGAATGTGGCAGAAAAGACTACACTTAGAGCTAACTATATTCGTAATTTCCGAGTTCCTACCCTATTTAATTTATTTAGTAATTCTCCCTTTGCTCAAGGTAATCCAGATTTAAAACCAGAAAGAGGTAATAGTTTTGATGTAGGTATCGATCAACAATTAGGTGATATTGGTTTGCTACGTTTAACGTTTTTCAATAACACCATCACCGATAACATTGCTTATGATAATGTCAATTTTACTTATGAAAATATCGGTAAAGTTCGGACTACTGGGATAGAAGTTGCCTTAAACTTGCAATTAGCTAAAAATATTTATTTCTCTGGTAACTATACCCTAAATGACCCTAAAATTCTTGAAAGCTCTAATCCTGCCGAAGTTGACCAAGAATTAAGATTTGCAGGTGCTGATAGTATTAACTTAGGACTTTCCTACGAAAATCCTCAAGGTTGGTACGCAGGAATTTTAATGCATTCTTTGGGTAGTTATCCTACGAATAATACTAATACAGAATCCTTACCCGGTTACACAACCTTTGATTTTAAATTGCGAGTACCTGCAAGTGAAAACTTAGCGCTTAATGGTAGTGTCGAAAACATTTTTGACCAGAGATTTCAATTATTTTCCGGTTTCCCCGATGCAGGTAGAATTGTACAAGTAGGTATGAATTATAAGTTTTAGGTAATTGGTAATTGGTAATTGGTAATTGGTAAATATTAACTCCTAATTCCTCACTCCTAACTCCTAACTATTTAATCTAAAACAAAAGCATCCGTTGTTAAAATCCAAAATTACCATATTTTGTTAACGCGCGGCGCGGCTTGCAACGAATGCAAGACCGCTAACTACTGACGGTTCAACCTGCAAGGCTGAACCGACGGCTGGATATTTTATTTATTGGCAGTCGCTTACCCAACCCTAAGATTCCTCAAATGGCTTACATTCTTTATCGCTAAGAGCTTTGACGATGATGCAAGTATTATGCTCAATCATACCAGTGTAAGTTCCTTCTGGAGTTCCTTTTGCACCGATACCGTCAGCAATTAAGGGTTCTGGTGTGACTTCAACACCTGCTTGTTTAGCAACTACTTTCAATACTTTGTCATTAGCTGTTAACTCTGCAAAAACGGTGGGAACACCTTTG
>JBCCDM010000251.1:0-9818 GCA_039030795.1 Cyanobacteria bacterium P01_A01_bin.84 | reverse complement strand
TCCGATGGGATTATTAACTTCGTGTGCAACCCCTGCAACTAAGTTACCTAAAGTTGCCATTTTTTCATTTTGCACCATTTGTAATTGGGCTTGTTTTAAATCTTTTAGGGCTTTTTCTAATTCTTCTGATTTTTCAATTACTGCTGCTTCTGCTTGTTTTCGCTTGGTAATATTTCTTGTAATACCAATCATTCCCATTGTATTTCCTTGGGAATCTTTTAATGGTGTTTTTACTGTCAAATAAGTATGATTTACTCCCTTAGTTAATACAACTTCTTCAAAATTTTCGGTAATTTCTTTGCTCATGATTTCTCTATCTTTAGCCATAATTGGCTTTGCAACTTCTTCGGGAAGCAATTCAATATCTGTTTTACCAATGATTTCATTAATTGGCTTGCCGAAAAAATCCGCTATATTGGAATTAACTGCTATGTGTCGTCCTTGCAAATCTTTAGCAAAAAAGAAATCTGGTATTGTTTCTAAAAGTGTATTCAGTAATGAATTGGTTTCTTGCTGAGATTTATAAAGTCGAGCATTTTCTAAAGAAATAGCAGCTTGGGTACAAAGGAAATTAAGGATGAGAATCCTATCACTACTAAACACCCCGCTCGTTACTTGATTTTTTAGATATAAAATACCGACTAAATTTCCTTGATTGAGGATTGGTAAACATATTACGCTCTGGGGTTGCTTTTGAAGTAAATATTTATCCAATACGGGTAAATCGGTTTTTAAATCGTCAATAACCACAATTTCTTGGGTATGTTTTACATAATTTATTAACTTATTCGGTAAATTGGGATTATTTTCTAACAGTTCCGAACAAAGTTCTGTTTTTTCTGGTGTCGCAATAGCTTCCACATACCATTCACCATCGCGATTGGGGAGCATTAAAACACAGCGATCGCCACCTGAGTTTTGGAGAATTACTTGCGTAAGTTGACACAGTAACTTGTCAATTTGAATGGTGCTAGAAAGCGCTTGGGAAGCTTTTATAACAGCAGCAAAGTCTAAAATATCATTAACGTTGGTGCTAGAGGAACTATGTTTAGTTGTAGAACTATGAATCGAGATACTTTGTGTTGGAATTTGGGTTAGGGTCTCTAAGATATTTAAGCTTTGTGCAGCTTGCTGTAGAATTGGATGCAGTAAATCGGGATAGCGTTTTTCTAAATCATCGGTTTTGGCTTTCGCCCCCCAACGAGCATAACAGTAGTATGCTTCTTGCATATAAACAGCAGCAACTTTTTCCTTACCCCAATCAAGATAAAACTTAGCAGTAAGTTCGTTGGCTAATCCCTCTTCTTGAATATAGCCATTTTCTTTTGCTCCAGAAATAGCTTTGTCGTATAGCTCAATTGCTTCTGACTTTTTATCTAAAACTCTTGATTTTTCTGCCTTGATTAACAGAAACTTGTGTCGAAAGTTCATCGGTGCATGGGATGACCAGTGGTGCAGCTTCTCATGATTTTCGACAATTTGCTTCCAAGTTTGGGTTTGTTCTGCTGCTGTTAACTCGTGATAAATGCGTAAACGCAGCAGCGCATCATAAAAATACAGCAGTGGTATTACAACCTGTGCTGTCACCCCACCTATATACTGAACAGCAGATTCAGCATGGGATAGAGCATCGGTATTTTGCTCGAACCAGTAGCACAAGATCAGTTTATGTAAGTATATGTTATAAAGACCCAAATTGTTTTTAGTTGCCTGATATTGTGCAAGCATTTGCTCTTCATCAATCGCATCTCCTACTAATCGATAAGGAGTTTCAGATTTTCCGCGCAGATTGAGAATTACTTGATGCAAAAGTTCGTTCCAATTCAGGTGTAATTGCTGATTTATTTGACGAATTTGCTGACTATAAATAACAACCTTGGCTTCTAATTCTGATAATTCCTGTCCGATAACATAGGAAAATTGTCCATCATAAAAGCGACAAAAAGCACCTATTTCTAAAGCTCCCGATTCCAAACCAGTTTGATAGCTAGTTTGTAAAAGCGTTAAAGTTTCCTTGGGGTGTTTTTTCCAGGGTAAAACTAGTGCCCCTGTTAGCAAACCAATTTTCGCTTGAATTCCTTTGTTACCAGATTCCTCTGCTAACTTCAAAGCAAGGTTGCCAAATTCATAACCAGAATTTATATCATTAAATACACCGCACAAGCTAATGCTGTAGTGGACATAACCAGCAGCAGAGGTAAGGGAATTGCCATGTTCTATGGATAAGCGAATCTCTGCCAAAGCTATGAATAAAAATAGTTTAGAACTCAATACATATGCCACAGGAGCCAAGGTGAAATAAATCTGCATCTTAGCTAAAGATTTAGCATCATTCATTTGGGGAAGAGATGATAATGAAGAAATTCCGGTCGCGTGAATCAAAGCGTTTGTTTCCTTCAGAGCTTGCTGAATATCTGCATCCGTTGGCTCTGCTGGAAAGTCTACTCCTAACTGATTGAGTGCTTGTATACCTACTTGAATCCCTTCTAATGGCTTTTTCTGGGCAAGTTTTGCATAAATCTGTGTTTTATAGACTTCTATTTTGTCTAATAAGTTTTCCACTTGTTGCAGCAAAATATCTGTCCAATCCTGCATGGCTTCAAAATTGCCACTTAAATAGTTTGCTTCTGCGAGCATATTGTGGTACATCAATGCCAGTTTATATTGGTTTTGCCACATATCCGACGGTAGCAGCTTGCTTCCAATACCTAAATAATCAATAGCTGCTTCATAAGCTGTGGCTGCTTTTGCTTTACGAACTGCACAAAGATTAAACTCAGCTAATTCTATTTTTTCTTTTAATGTCTCAATTAAAATTGTACCCAAATTCAAATGGTTAACAATTTCAAAAATCCGTTCTTCCCTTTCTTCTAGCGAAATATTATTTAGCAGCAGTTTTCCAATATGATAATGAGTTGTTGCTTTTTGCTCATTCGGAATTAAAGAATAGGCTGCTTGCTGAACGCGGTCGTGCAAAAAGCGATATCCAACAGCAACATCATCCCTTCCCTTCTCCTCATCTTCTTCTGCTTGAAAAAACTTGTAGGTTTCGGTTTCGGGAATCACAAAACCTTCTTGCAACACTTTCCACAGGTCAGATGCAACCTTTTCTGGAGTGCGATCGCATACTACTGCCAAAGTTGCTAAATCGAAACGGTTGCCGATACAAGCTGCAAGTTTCAAAACCTTTAGTGTATCAACGGGCAGTTTTTGCAACCTTCCCACCATAAATTCAACTACATCATCTGTGAGAGAAAGCTGTTTAACTTTAGCAATATCGCATTCCCAATACCCAATTTCAAAATTGAAAGCAATCAATCCTTCCTCGTACAAACCCAGCAGAAACTGAGTTGTAAAAAATGGATTACCCTTAGTTTTCTGATAGAGTAAATCTGTCAAAGGTTGCACAATTTCTTTGCTACAAATAAATGTATCTGCAACCAAACAGTTAATATCAATTTGATCTAAAGGCGATAAAGTAATTGTATTAATTACTGCTTCTGCTTCACCGATTTCCTCTAAAGTTAACATTAAAGGATGAACTGTTGATACTTCGTTATCCCGGTAAGCACCAATTAAGAACAAATAATCGCTATTGGATTTACCCATCAACAATTTCATCAAATTGAGAGATGCAGAATCAGCCCACTGTAAATCATCTAAAAATATGACTAAAGGATGTTCTTCTTTTGTAAAAACTTGAATAAATCTTTGAAATAATAAATTAAATCTATTTTGAGCCGCAGTTCCTGATAATTTTGATGCTAGTGGTTGCTTACCAATAATTTTTTCTAATTCGGGAATAACTTCAATAATTACTTGTGCATTATCCTTTAGAGATTGTAAAATTTTATCTTTCCAAATTGACAATTGAGTATCGCTTTCACTCAATAATTGTCCCATTAAATCTCGAAATGCTTGGACAAAAGCGGAGAAAGGAATATTACGATTAAATTGGTCAAATTTACCTTTAATAAAATAGCCGCGTTGTTTAACAATCGGTTTATGAACTTCATTAACGACAGCAGTTTTACCAATACCAGAAAAACCAGCAACAAGCATTAATTCCCTATTCCCCTGGGATACTCTCTCAAATGCTGCTAATAATTCTTTGACCTCAGTTTCTCTACCATATAATTTTTCTGGAATAATAAATCTATCATAAATATCCCGTTTACCAATTTCAAAGCTTTCTATATTACCAGTTTCTTTTAGTTGTTTTAAACAAACTTCTAAGTCATACTTTAATCCTAAAGCGCTTTGATATCTATCTTCAGCATTTTTCGCCATTAATTTCATGACGATATTCGATAATACTTGAGGAATCTTTTCCCCATTCTCTGTTCTCTTTTCCAGATTTTCTAATGGTGGAGATGTTTTTGCAATATGACAATGAACTAGTTCCATAGCATCATCAGATTTAAATGGTAATTCCCCAGCTAATAATTCGTACAAAGTCACACCCAAAGCATAAAAATCGCTGCGGTAATCTACTCCCCGATTCATCCTTCCAGTTTGCTCTGGTGATATATAAGCTAGGGTTCCTTCTAAACTATTGGGATTTTTAATTTCCTGAGTTTCTTTATTGAGTAATGAAGCTATACTGAAATCAATCAATTTAATTTGTTTAATTTCAGGATTAATTAATATATTCGCTGGTTTAATATCTTTATGAATAACGTTATTTTGATGCAGACTGTAGAGAATTTTGCTAACTTGTAGAATTATTATCAACACATCCTCTATAGAACTTATATGTCCCATTTGCATATATTCATCTAGTGACATTCCTTTCATATCTTCCATTACCAAAGCATAACCACTCTGGTAAGTCTCAAGACAATAAGGACGAATGATTCCGGGAATATCTAGATTTTTAGTAATTGTGTACTGATTACGGAATTGCAACAATTCGTTAAAGTTCGGATAAGGATTTTTTAGTAGTTTGATTACAACCGGCTTTTGGTTATCTTTTCGGACTCCACGATATACTAAAGTTCTTGAACCATTGTAGAGTTCTTCAAAAATTTGGTATCCGGGGATACTAAGCATCTTGTTTTTATCCTTACTTCATTCTGTAATATTTAGTATTCCCAAGTTATTTAACGAAAAATCATTATTGATGAGAAAGACCGAATAGAGATAATGTAAAGTTCTTCTAAAATCTGGTATATGGGGATATTAACCATACTTTTTTATCCTTAATTATTCAGGATTTACCAAGTTATTTACCAAAAATTCATCATACTTGCCTGCCCCAAACTTCATAAAGTAATGAAACAGCACAGTAATTATAGACTGTACTTGACTCAGAATTTAACTGGTTATCTTTTCATGGCACCGACTCTTCTAGTTCTAGGAGTCTTCGTAATTTTACCGATTCTCTATGCTGTTTTTCTTTCCTTACATAAAGTCCAATTACTAGGTGGTGTTGAATATAAATTTATTGGTTTGCATAACTTTTCTCAGTTAGCAGAAGACGAACAAGTCAGGATTTCTCTGAAAAACACACTTGAATACGTTTTAATCGTTGTTCCCCTGCAAACTATTTTGGCTCTAATTCTTGCTGTCACCTTGAATTCTGGAATTCGAGGCAAAAACTGGTGGAGAATTCTTTATTTTCTTCCTACGGTTACTTCCTCAGCAGTTTTAACTCTCATCTTCATGTGGATCTATAACACCAATGGTTTACTGAATGATTTCCTTGGTGTTTTTGGAGTTCCACCATACAACTGGTTAGGAGATTCAGCAGTTGCTCTCAAAGCCATCATGTTGATGAATATTTGGTCAACTGCACCATTCTTTATGGTTATTTATCTAGCTGCATTGCAAGATATCCCTAAATCCCTTTATGAAGCAGCAGAATTGGACGGTGCAAATTCTTGGCAGCAATTTCTGAATATTACAATTCCCATGCTCAAACCAGTTACATTTTTTGTGTTAGCTATGGGAATAATTGGCACTTTCCAACTATTTGACCAATCTTATATTTTTTCCGGCGGTACAGGGGGACCTAATAACGCCACTCTGACAGTAGTACTTTTAATATACCAAGCCGTATTTCGTAACTTACAGATGGGATATGCAGCCGCGATCGCATTCCTTCTTGCTGCATTAATTATTACTATTACCCTGATTCAGCGTCAATTCTTCAGCGATAAATTTTGAATTTATTTGAATTTATTTGAATTAAAAAAGGGGGTTGACTTTCCCCTTGGGGCAAGGTGTCAAATCATATTGAAGGTAATTCGGAGTTAGTCATTCATGCTTAGAATTAGTGACTTTGCCCAACTTAGTCGCGTTTCTCCTAAAGCTTTGCGTCTTTACGATCGCATGGGTTTACTCAAACCTATCCAAGTTGATAGTTTGAATGGCTATCGCTATTACTCAGCATCTCAATTATCCCGTCTTCACCGGATTGTTGTTTTCAAAGAACTAGGTTTTTCTCTCGAAGAAATTTCTAAGTTACTCAATGAAAATATTTCTCCTGAAGAAATTAGAGGGATGTTGCGTCTGAAACACTCAGAAATATACCAACGAGTTTTAGAAGACCAAATCCGATTGAAGAGGGTAGAAAGCCGTTTACAAGAACTTGAAATAGAGGGAAAAATGCCAAACTACGAAGTAATTCTCAAACCAGTAGCATCTCAACTTGTTGCTGCAACTGTAGGAGTCATTCCTAACTATGATGAATGTGGAGTAATTTTTGATCGAATGTTTGAGGAAACTTTCTCTTATGCATTCAGCCAAGGGATTAAACAAGTAAGTAGTGGAATCTCTATCTATCACGATACTAAATTACGGGATAAACATATCCCAGTCGAAGCTGCGACTCCAATATATGAAAAAATTCCCGACAGTGGAAAAGTTTGGGTTTATGAACTACCAGCAGTTGAAGAAATGGCTTGTGTAGTACATCATGGAGAATTTTCTGGTTTAGGAAAAGCTTATAGTACTTTACTAGAATGGTTGGAAAAAAATGGATATCGAATCATTGGTTCTACTAGAGAAGTGTATTTAGAGTATGAAAAAGATGGCGATCCATCCAAATATGTTACAGAAGTTCAGATTCCTGTAGAAAAATACAGCAGTAATTAAGATATCCTCGAAAACCCTTGTAGAGACCTTCAATTGAAGGTCTCTATGCATTGGTGATCGGTTAAGGTCATAAACAATTCTGTCAATAAGCAATAATGCTTTATGTCATATCTCGCACCAAGAAAGTCATGTCAATAAATAATACTCAGTATTCCCGAGCGCCTAGGACTGGAAGTCCCAGGCTTATAAACGAAGTCCTCTAAAAGAGGACTGAATAAATCTTGAATTAATAGTATTATTTATTACTTCATGTTTTATGTTTGACTATTTATACGTATAGGTGCAAGATTTGAGTTATGTAGGTATTTTAAGTTTGCGTAATAGTACTAGACTAGTTTTTTTCTCCAAAGTGATAGAATCCGGTGTAGAATAACTACTAGATATATCCCACAGAAGAAGAATGTAGAGACTCTAAATTTTACGTCTCTACGGGAATTCCAGATTGTAAATATTTAATATCTGAAGATGTACATTCATTGAAAATTAACTAATTTATAAAAGTTGAAAATAAAAAGTTGTTAAACAGAATAATTCAGTACATGGGGCTAAAAACTACAAGCAGGTAAGCTGATTATTAGATCAGAAAAACTGGGAATGAATCGCCTTTCAGGAATACTAAAAATACTTCTTTATTCTGTATTAACCTTATACGCACTTATAACCATAATCCCATTTTTATGGGCACTTTCCGCCTCATTTAAACCTTTATCAGAAATAGTTAGTGGCGAACCCAACTTTTTCCCCCAGAACTTTACTTTAGATAACTATACTCAAATCTTTCTACGGGAACCATTGTTTTTTCGGTGGCTCTTTAATAGCATATTTATTGCCTTCAGCGTCACTGTCTTAAATTTAATATTTAACTCCATGGCAGGTTACGCCCTTGCTAGGTTAAATATGGTGGGAAAAAGATTCTGGTTCTTACTAATTCTGACAGTTTTAGCAATACCTCTTCAAGTTACTTTAATTCCCACATTTTTAATTCTTAAAACTTTAGGATGGCTCAATTCCTATCAAGGAATGATTGTCCCCAGTATGGTAAATGCCACATTTATCTTTATGATGCGGCAGTTTTTTATTAACTTTCCGAAACAGTTAGAAGAAGCAGCAGCCCTTGATGGCTTAAATACCTGGGAAATTTTTCGCTATATAGTTATTCCCTTAGCCAAACCAGCCCTGGCAGCTCAAGCTATTTTTGTGTTTATGAGCAGTTGGAATAACTTTTTACTACCGGTAGTCATTTTATTCGACCCAGAAATGTTTACTCTACCTTTAGGACTAAATACCTTCAAAGGTCAATATCTGAGCTACTGGAACTATATTATGGCAGCCTCCATGGTATTTACATTACCAGCCTTGATAATTTATGCCTTTTTCAATCGTTACTTCATTCAAAGTGTCAAATTTACCGGAGGTAAAGGTTGACACTCCATTTCGGTAAATAACACTTATTCCAATACGGTTGCGGTTAAGAAGATTGTAGGTTGGGTTGATAAAGTTGGGTAACAATCCGAAAAGCCACTCCGCGTCTACGTACCTCACCCCAACCTACACTATTTCTTGTTTCGAGGCTTGACGGCAACCGTATTGACACCTATTCCCAGAGCATTATGGAGTAAATAGCTGATAAGTGTACTTTTGGGTGGATAATTGAATAACACAGCAACTTAAATATTTATCTGTTAGCGAACAAACATTATGGGTTTTGCCAACTTTTTTGGAAAACCTTCAAATTATTGCGAAAATATTATCCCCTAGGATTTATTTGTAGCAGAAGTCCTGTTTTCCTGCTCCATCCACAAGTTTCTATTGAAATCCAGTGTTAAGTATTGCAGGGGCAAATAAAATTATTTTTCACATTTTGTTTAAAATCTGCTCCTTAGATAGTTACAAACTATTTAACAGTCATAGAATCAACGCTCACCTTCTGGGATAATAACTAGTGGCAAGGCTGTTAATAGCCTCTATAGGGTAATTAACAGCTGCCATTTAACAATAATTTAGTCAGCATAAATAGATTAAGTATTGCTGTTACTGCTGTGTTGAGAGTCAAGATCCTTGAGGGGAAATATGTTTAGAAAATTAGCTGGCATCTTTATAGCAACTTTGTTTTTAAGTTTTCATCTGTTTGCGGGAAGCGCAGCAGCTATAGAACTAAGTGAAGAAATTCGCACAGTTCCTTTAAACGATCAAGGTGGTGATATCGTACTCAGTTTAAAACAAGTTAAAGACGGTAAACGTTTATTTGGAAATGCTTGTGCGGATTGTCACCTCGGTGGTGTTACTAAAACAAACCAAAACGTCGGATTAGACCCAGAAACTTTGGCTTTGGCAACTCCAGCCCGCAATAACATTGAAGGTCTTGTAGATTATATGCAAAACCCCACCACTTATGATGGTGAAATTGAGATTTCGGAATTACATCCTAGTACTAAGAGTGCAGATATTTTCACAGAAATGAGAAATATGTCTGACGAAGACTTAGAAGCGATCGCTGGTTATATTCTTTTACAACCTAAAGTACTTGGTAAGAGATGGGGTGGTGGTAAGATTTATTTCTAAATCTAACCGCTTTTAGTTCATATCACTGATGATAACAGAGATGATTTTTCCTGTTGGGTTTATCCTTGAGGAAAAATATTATCTCTGTTTTTTAACTGAACATAATTTTTGGAAATTATAACTAATCACTGAATAATTGATAACTTAGAAAAAGTTTT
>JBCCDM010000250.1:0-9889 GCA_039030795.1 Cyanobacteria bacterium P01_A01_bin.84 | reverse complement strand
GTATAGGTGCAAGTTAGAAGTTAATAGAAAATTAATGGTAATTAAAGTTACTTTTTTAGGCGTTGCTGAATTATGACAATTTTGTATTATCATCAAAATCTTTATTGATACGTTAAATTTAACTTCTCCAAACAACCTGAAATTATTAGACATCTCCGAAAAAGAATAGGCAAGTCTTATATAGTAAGGGTCGATATCTCATTTCTGGAGAGGTCTATTGATTTATATTTTGATTCAACAACGTCTGTTTAGTTATCTTGACAAGTATTCTGGATTGCACATATTTGATTTCCCACAGATATCTAATCAATACGTTTTGGTTAAAGAGGAAAAGGATAAGGGGAAATAATTAATAGTAAGATCTAAAAAATAGAAATAGCGTAGGTTGGGTTTCTTACTTCAATCCAACATTCGGTTCCGGAAATTTGGGTAATGCTGCCGCTCTAACCAACCTACAATTATTCTTATCTGCAACCGTATTGCAATATATCCTAGTCAAACTAAAACCATAATTGATTTATTATACGCTTAGTCACCATAAGCTCTGGTTTTATAGCAAAGTGCTTGCGATCGCTAATGTCTATAGCCCAAGATAAAATTTATCTTATGCTAAAACACTAAGTGTTCAAAATCACACTAATATAGTTTATTTTTCATTAAATGAAAAATAAACTATATCAGACTTTATAGAATAGTAGTTTTATGATTTAAGGTCGAGGGAGCAATTTTTGAGGACGAACTAAATAAAGTCCGCTTTGAAGATTGTCTGTCGTCCCTTGAATAGGATATTTCGATTAATGTAACGAAGACTGAGTATTTCAACTAAGTCATCTATTAAGAACTAAAATTACCAACGAAAATGTATCTTCGGTAGTTAGGAATATATCTACAGTCAATTATTTAGGGAAATTGCTTGAGTTCATCCTGAAATATTCACCGCACACATAATAATATAATTCAGCTTGAGTAAGTACTTAAGTAAATTGGATACAAGTTATTGTTTGCCCAGGTTTACTCAATTTAAAGGTTAATAAAAGCACCCCCTTAACAAAAAATGACTATACTCTTGCAATACGGTAATCATTATATAAGGTGATAAATTTACTACACCTCATAATTATCTCTAAATAGAATTTCTAGCATTTCTCTACGTCCACTACCTCTATGAGTAGGATTTTTCTTATCACGTCTTATACTAGTTTGTAGCTGTTTTGGCGCAGATAATAACTGCGAACCAAGTTTATCTATAGATGTATCAAAAATAACGTTAAGGGAAGAAAATACTAAACCGGTAATCATCAATGAAATAGCAGTACGCATGATGTTTTTTACTTTAAAACTCTCTAATTCACTGATACTGAGTTTTCTTTGCTGTATCCGGATAATACTGATAAAAGTATTTTTTTAGCTGCTCATTATATTTACAGATTTTTGGTAATTAATCTTCAAGGTTATCAACTGATAATCTTCATATATACGATTGTGCCAGTAATAATGATATGGCTGTAACACTTATAATTTAAAGATTGTAAGCTATTTCGATCGAAGAATCAGAAATCTCGTATAAGCAAAATATACTGCAATCATAGGTCTGTAGTCTTGCGGATCTAAATCCTCGAAATCAACTATCGCGTAATTATTATTCAGTATTTATAAGGTATTATTATACTAGTAATACTGCTGAGTCTTATGTATACTCTGCATAAAATTATTTACTTATCCTGTCTGCGGAAAAGATTAGATATCTTCACAATTAATCTAGAAACTCCCTATTAGGCTCGTCTTTACAAAAGTTTTTAATGATGCATATTTAATCCTTGTTTGATCCTTTTTATAATCTAAAAAGCATCATATATATATATAGCCTTAGAAGAATTATAACATTATAATTTTGTCAAGATTTTGCCATAATATTAATCCAACATTTAAACTTTTGTAGTATTCAAAAAATGACTAATTTTTACAATACAGCCAACCAAAGGTGTAAATATGAAAGCACAAGTATTTCGGGGAGTAAATCAACTTTCATACGAAGATATTCCTATTCCTATACTGCAAAAAGATGAAGTTTTAATAAAGGTGTGTGTTGTTGGATTATGTCAGTCTGATATTAAGAAAATTCGTTATCCTCTTTACGAACC
Source organism: Cyanobacteria bacterium P01_A01_bin.84 (assembly GCA_039030795.1). GTDB lineage: Bacteria > Cyanobacteriota > Cyanobacteriia > Cyanobacteriales > Nostocaceae > JBCCDM01. Next base: position 7,748 of record JBCCDM010000250.1, on the reverse strand, counting down.
ACCTCGTATCTTTGGACATGAGACAACCGGGATTATTGCTGAAGTAGGCTCTGAAGTCAAAAATTGGCAGATAGGACAGCGAATAGCACTCATGCATCATATTCCTTGTATGCGCTGCACCTATTGCATGAATGATAATTTTTCTATGTGCAATACTTATAAAAATATTTCTACTACAGCAGGTTTTGCACCTAGTGGTGGTGGTTTTGCCGAGTATGTAAAGGTTCCTAGACACATCGTTGAGAATGGGGGACTAATTCCGATACCAGATAATATTAGTTTTGAGGAAGCTAGTTTTGTAGAACCTGCTAATTGCTGTCTCAAAGCTGTCAAAAAAGCTCAAATTGCCCCGGGACAAAAAGTTCTGATTACTGGTGCCGGTCCAATTGGGCTAATGTTTGTCATGCTGGTGAAATATTTCGGGGCAACAGCGATCGCTACTGATTTACTTCCATCGCGAATTAGTAAAGCCTTGGATGTGGGAGCAGAGGCTGCATTTGATGCCCGGGACCGAGATTTACAAACTAAAATTGAGTCCCTCACTAATGGTGATGGTGTAGATGTTACTTTACTGGCGGTTCCCAGCAAACCAGCCTTTTTTCAAGCCTTAGACTGTACTCGTAAAGGTGGAAAAATTCTTTTCTTCGCGGAATTTCCCTCGGAAGTAGAAATACCTCTCAATCCAAATGTTCTTTATCGTCAGGAAATTGATTTGATGGGAAGTTATAGTTCCTCTTATCGTCTGCAAAACCTTGCTGCTGATATTGTATTCAACCGTCGGATTGAAGTTGAAAAACTGATTAGCGATCGCTATCCCTTACAAAAATTATCACTAGCTGTAGAACAAGCTATTTTTCCTACAGAACAAACCTATAAAATCCTTATTTATCCTCAACAGTCTTAATATAGCTTCCTGTATACAGCCACTTTCATCTGAGATGAAATACAAGTTACATCGTTATACTAACCCCACGGGTTAATCTGTGGGGTTAATGATGGAGTGTCAACCTCCTACATTCCGGCATTATTACCCCATCGATGTAGCTTGCTTTCCCCCAGGGGTATCCGATGGCTAAACCGATAGTAGAGAAGTGATTAAATGCTATAAACAATCAATCTTTACATTTTCTTTATATATTACTTAGATTTCTTCAGCAAATCTTAAAATTTTTCCAGCAAAACTAACCTGGTAACACTAATATATGTTCTCGATAATAAGCATTAGGGTGTTAAGACCCAAATAATGACTATTCGTGCAGCGAGTTTACAGTGCATGAGCTACTGCTTAAATCCTAATTGTTCAAATCCTGAAAACAAAGATTGCGATCAACGGTGTCATTCTTGTGGCTGCCGACTATTGTTGCGCGATCGCTATCAGGTTCTAAAAGCATTGGGTCAAGGTGGTTTTGGAGCAACCTTTTTTGCTAAAGATCGAGCCTTACCAGGAGAACCTAGTTGTGTAATTAAGCAACTACGTCCTTCTGCGAGCGCTCCACACGTTCTACAAATGGCAAGAGAGCTTTTTGAAAGAGAAGCAGTTACGTTAGGAAAAATAGGAAATCATCCCCAACTACCGAGATTACTTGATTATTTTGAGCATCAAGAGCAATTTTATTTAGTTCAAGAATATATTGGTGGGCAAACAATTCAACAAGAAGTAAAACGTAATGGAATTTTTAGTGAACATAAAGTTAAGGAGTTTTTAGTAGAAATACTACCCTTGTTGCAATATTTACATGAGCGTCAAGTTATACATCGCGATATTAAACCAGCGAACTTAATTCGTCGCGCTCAGGATAACCGATTAGTACTAATAGATTTTGGTGCTGTAAAAAACCAAGTTACTCAAACAGCAACACTACAAACAGGTCATACTGCTTTTACCTCTTATGCTATTGGAACTCCTGGTTTTGCTCCTCCCGAACAAATGGCAATGCGACCTGTATATGCTAGCGATATCTACGCTGTGGGTGTAACTTGTATTTACTTGTTTACCGGAAAAACTCCTAAAGATTTGGAATATAATCCCACAACTGGTGAAATGATGTGGGAAAAGTTAGTTACAGTTAGCCAACACTTTCAAGATGTATTGCATAAAATGCTGGAGGTATCAGTACATAATCGTTACCGTTCAGCAGAGGAAGTATATAGGGTATTAGAGATGGAGCCATACTTAGACAGTTTGGCTGATGGTCTGGTTTCTCAGTCGAATACTAATTCTAAAGATAATAAACATTCGTCTTACCCTTTTGAAAATTCTAATAGTAATAGTGGTAATTCTAGTACTGGTGTTGAACAAGTTGCAGCAGCTATTCGTGCCAGAAGAGCTAAAAATACAGAAGCTAGTAGTTCAAGTAATCAAACACGTCAGAGAATTTTAGGCTCTAGGTCTTATGGTAATACTCAGGCAAGTAAAAATTCCTCTTCCTCTACTGCTCGCAAATCTCGCTCCCAAAAAAAATTAAATTCTGATGCTCTATTCAAGGCATATCTTAAAGGTAGACGTGATTTCGCACTATACAATTTAGTTTTGCTTAATTTACCAGGAGCTGATTTATCAGGAACTAATTTTCATTCTGCAAAGTTAGACAAAGCCAATCTCCAAAATGCTAATCTTTGTGATTGTGATTTTGGTAGAGCTAGTCTGAATCGTGCTAATCTTCGAGATACAAATTTAAGCAAAACTTATTTCAGTCATGCTGATTTAGAAGGTGCTGATTTACGTGGAGCCGATTTAAGTAATGCTTATATGAGTCATGCAAATCTCAGAGGAACTAATCTATGTGGCGCAAATCTTTCTGGAGCTAAAATTACTGAAGAACAGTTAATGACAGCCAAAACAAACTGGATGACTGTTCGTCCTAATGGCAGACGAGGTTTATTGTAATCTTTCATCCCTCATTACAGCAAGGTATCTGAGATATAGTATTTATTATGACGACATTTTCTTCGCTCTTCACTTTGTTCTAATCTTTATGTTTAGCAGGACATATAGTCCATATTTATTTTTATCTCTAAAACGATTAGCAAATCCAATTTATTCTAAATAATAACAAATAATTTAAATTTTGCTCAAATTTTGTTCAAAGTTATTTATCTTAGTAAAAAGAAAAAATAAAAGATTAGGATAACTATTATTTGGATTAACAGAATTTTTGAAATATCGTTTAATCAATAGCTCTTTCTTACGCCTAAATTGGAGGTGAAATTCCTCTAAAGATGCTGCTTCATTGAGGAAAATCACAAAAATATCTTACCTCTAAATTTATCCCAGACAGTTATTTTATAGGGATTTCAGTTTATTCAGAACTCAAATTCAGATATTTTAATACCAGCATTTATTAAGTGAGTTTGTACTTTATTTGTCCTTACTAGAAACCCTAATATCTATTAAATATAGGTACCCCTTATACAACGTCTGATACCGAATTTGTGTCTCCTACTAATTGATATCTGGAGTAATTGTTGGTAAAGGAATGAGTGATTTTTGTAGAGAAAAGATATCTTATGCTATTAATTCTTGTATATTAACAGTTTTTTCTACTCCGATTGGACAATTTGATTTTCCAACTTAAAGATAATATTAATTTTTTCTTTCTTTTTTATCTTTATAAGCTTTTATTGTGAGTGTATAATGTTACATTAAGTATGAAAAATTTACTTGTATCTTTTTTTCGTAATGTTTAGCAGTAAAATATTGACTATGAGTTTGCAAAAAGTACTTACATAAATAAATCCAGCAGCACAGGTTCTGCACATCAATTATTAAGCCATGGGGCGGGCAGACATTTATTGACTGTTTAATCTACTGTTTTACACATATAAGCGTCATAATCATATTTTCATGACCGACATCAGTAATTTACATTTGTTGGCAGCAAGCGGCTCATCAATAGTGGCTGAGTTGGCAGACGACGAAGAACTTCAGAAGCGATTAAGCCTATATGAGGTTTTTCTTAGACTGTATAAGCATAATAGCAGTCTTTTAGATAAAATCCTTCAGCTAGAAGATATATCCTCTCTTGGTGAAAAACAGCAATACATTCAAGCTATAGAGAATGACGGAGCTGTTTACATTATTACTAACTTGTGTGATGGGAAGACTCAAAGCTTGCAGCAACCACAACAAATTTGGACAATTGGACGCGATCGCTGTAGTGGAATTCATGTCCTCGATCGGTATGTATCTCGCCGTCACGGAGCTATTCAGTATATTCAGAAAAAGGGTTTTTATCTAATTGATTTTGGTAGCACAAATGGTTCCTATATCAATGACAAACAAATTTATCAGCCAACAAAACTTAAAGACGGCGATCGCATTCGTTTAGGAAACATCACTTTCTCATTCTTTATTAATCTTTCGACCCAAGTTTTGCCTACTGTCGCAGTGGAATTACTAATGCAGCTAATACCAAAACGTAACTCTGCTAAAGCTGCTTCTCATAATTATTATTCCAGTAAAACAAAAACTGTAACTGATGAATTGAAAGATATTTCGCGAATATCAAAAAATATAGGCATACTAAAGCAAGAATCGTGCCCTATTTCCAGGCTAGAACAGCAATTAAGCGCACATCAAAAGTCAGAAATATTAGACTATTTTTTTAATCGTCATTCATCGGCATCCTCACCAATAGAAGAATAAAAGAATAGAATAGATAAGTTTTAGGTAAATTAAATTTGTATAACCTAGAAACATAGATCCCAGAGGTAACAGTACAACCTCTGGGAAATCTTTTTCAGTCGGGTTAAAAGCCAGGTATGACCCTTGATTTTTAACTACTGATGTGGATACAGGGTAGTATATCTTCTCCTTTCCCCTTGCAACTACTATTCTTCATCCTCATCCTCATCATCATTGTTATTTACAGTATTAGGCTGAGTAATAGAGTTTGCTGAGACCACAGCACCCAAATCTAATTTTTCTCGTACTTGCTGCCTAATCTTTTCCGCAAATTCTGGATTCTCTTCCAAGTACTTAATAGCGTTATCTCTACCTTGAGAAATATTATCGCCGTTGTAACTGTACCAAGCTCCTTTTCTATTGATTATTCCTGTCTCTTCAGCTAAGTCAACAACACAACCAAGTAAAGAAATTCCTTTACCGAAAATTACGTCAAACTCAGCAATTCTAAAAGGTGGTGCAACCTTGTTTTTCGCAACTTTGACTTTGACTCGGATACCAAATTCCTCTGTACCTTTTTTCAAAGTTTGAATTCGACGGATATCAAGACGCACAGAGCAATAATACTTTAAAGCATTACCACCAGTTGTAGTTTCTGGATTGCCGTAGCTAATACCAATCTTTTGTCGTAACTGGTTGATAAAAAGAACTGTACAGCCAGATTTACCAATATTACCGGTAATTTTACGTAAAGCTTGGCTCATCAATCGTGCCTGTAAACCTACGTGAATATCACCCATATCCCCCTCAATCTCTGCACGGGGGACCAATGCTGCAACCGAGTCCACGACAACAATATCAACTGCTGCTGAACGTACCAACTGGTCTACAATTTCTAAAGCTGCTTCTCCAGTATCGGGCTGAGAAACTAATAAATTCTCAATATCTACACCCAAGGCTGATGCATAAGTTGGATCTAAAGCGTGTTCTGCATCTACAAAAGCTGCAATACCACCACTTTTTTGAACTTCTGCGATCGCGTGTAGGGCAACAGTAGTTTTTGCAGAACTTTCAGGTCCATAAATCTCAATTACCCGACCCTTTGGTAAACCGCCTCCTAATGCTAAATCCAAAGTCAGGGCACCAGTGTTAATGGTTTCCACCTTCATCCGGGAAGCATCACCCAGACGCATGATTGTTCCTTTACCAAAAGTACGCTCAATTTGGTTGAGCACCATATTCAATGCTTTTTCCTTACCAGCGTTTTCAGTTTTTTTGCTGTTATTAGTAGTGGTGTTAGCAGCCATCCTTGCCTCTAAATATATTAAACTTTTTAGAAGTACTTATGCGAAATAAATCAATAGAACAGATATACTATTTTAGCTGAAAAATATCAAAGTTGCTCCTTTCGCGAAGGAAAACTTGACAAGATTCTAACTTGGAAGGGATCTACTCCCAATAGTAATAAATTACTATATCAATAAAAATCTCAGGTATTCATACTCATACAAATATAATCTTTGTGTGTGTATTTGCTTGTGTGTGTATTTGCTTAACAAATCGAAAGAATGAACTTTCCTTGGAGCTATCAATGAAGCGACAGATACGGTAAAAAATCTAACTTAGGGCATGAATAATACTCTGTAGGCAGAACTTATATTATCTTATTTTATTTTAAGCTTAGTTGATAGATGTATCCTAAATAGTTTACAGAAGTTTGATGTGCGATATGGCAGAAAAATTGCTGTCCGCTTTCTAAAAGTTAGACAATGTTGGACATTACCTGTTTTTTAGTTCCTGCTTCATCGAAGAGAGTCGGCTCTTGCTTCTCCACAGGCGTAAAATCGGGTTCAGCTAACCCTAATAAATTAATCGCTGCGGAGTAATCTCTATCAGCTTCCCAATCGCAGTTAGGATTATCGCATTGATAAACTCTCACAGACAATGGAAGTTTATCTTTTTTATGTCCACAAGACGGACACAGTTTAGAACTGGGAAAAAAACGGTCAGCAATAATTAATTTAGTGCCATATAATTCGGTTTTATAAGTTAGCTGTCGCCTAAACTCGTAAAACCCCGAATCTGCAATAGCTTTTGACAACTTACCGTTCTTCATTAATCCCGACACATTCAAGTTCTCTATCACAACTTTGCTGTGGTTATTAGCTAATCTCGTCGTTAACTTATGAATAAAATCAGAACGAATACAACTAACACGGTAATGTAGTTTCGCTATTTTTTGTTGGGCTTTCTTCCAGTTTGATGAACCAATTACTTTATTGCGATTGCGCCATTGTAATAACTTTAATTTTTTTTCTAGTTTCTTATAAGGTCTTGGTGATGAGATTTCTTCTCCTGTTGATAAAGTTGCAAACCTGAGTAAACCTAAATCTACTGCGACTGGATGATCTTTTTGTTTATTCCGTAATGGTGTAACTTCCAACTTAAAACTAATAAACCATCTGCCTGCTTTTTGACTAATAGTTACAGACTTAGGGTTAAGTTGCTGGGGTAGTCTTTCATGAGTTTTCAACCAACCAATTCTTGGTACTTTTATGCGATTTCCTTCTAATTTTATAGAGCCATCTAAGGTAAAGCTATCATTTCTTCCTTTTTTCTTGAAACGTGGTGGTTTCTTCAACTTTTTGAAGCAATCGTCCCAGGCTTTTCTTAGATGTCTGAGTGCATATTGTGGCGCGCATTTTGATACCTCGTAATACCAAGGACATTCTGGCTTTACTAAAGCTACCAACCATTTATGTAACTCAATTGATGTAGGGAACTTAATTTTATCTTCTGGGTTATTTTGGTTGTTATCTAAAATATCTTTGGTTAACCTTAATCCCCAGTTCCAAGCGTGTCTTGCTACTCCTGCGTGTTTGGTTAACAGAATCCTGTATGTGCTATTTACTTTTAACTCTGTTTTAAATCCTAGTAGCACTTTTACTTTATTTATCTTATTCCATGTTGCAAGCAACTTCATATCATATACAATATACCATTGTTAGATAGTTAAAAAGTACTTGAGTACTATTTGACTAATTCGATTTATATTGGACATTAGAGCCAAATATCAAATTATTTGTCCAACTATGTCATTTATTGTCCAATTATATAGATTCAG
>JBCCDM010000249.1:0-9904 GCA_039030795.1 Cyanobacteria bacterium P01_A01_bin.84 | reverse complement strand
GAATAAGATTTAAGGTATTACAAATAGTATTTGTAAGCTGTATATCATCCGATCTAAAGAATTTCCCATAAAATATAAAAGTATAATTATATTTAAAAACTCAAATAAACTAAAAAGTTACTTGGGGCAGATATTTTGTACAGATAAATTAAGAACTTCCTTCTATATACTGTTCTTTCATGTGAAAGAGATAGGAAGAATGATAAGTGTCATCTAACTTGCTCTAAAAGCACATTATAATCAATAGATTTGCATCGCTTAATATTTGATTAAAAAGGTGAAAAGCCTTATTGGCTCTAGTTATAGCAAAGCATAAACTTAATTAGCACTTATAAATTCGTGACAAAAACGGCGTACTCTAGAAATTTTGCTCCTCCTTGACCTCCTCTAATTTCGGGGTTTGGGTCACGTTCCATTTAAGAATGTAAGTTAAGAATGTAAATTAAATATGTAGGAGTACTAGACGTAAATTGTAAAGATATATATTTCTAGTATATTGCCAATATATTTGCTAAATTGAATATTTTTTTATTCAATTTGTGACAAAATATTCAATGAAGAAGCCTAATCAAATTTAAAGTATAATTTTGATTGTGACACTTTTCTAAACTGGCTACCGTACTTGTTAAGAAAATATCTATTAAAAAAGTTACTGACAACATTTAATACGCTACAATATTTTTGATTTTAAAGTTAATAAAGTTAAAGCAAATTATTGAAATATACGTGTAAATAACTAGAGGGGACTGAGAATGAATACTATGAAAGCCAGTAACTGATTTATTTACAGGAATTCCGGAAATAAATGTAAAGCAGTGAAAAAAGTAATTAAGGAGTGACTAAGTAATCAGCTCATGACTCAGCACATGATCGGTAAAGTTCTGCAAACACGTTACCAAATTATCCAAAGCCTAGGTGCGGGAGTTTTTGGACAGACATACATCGCTGTAGATATTGACCATCCAGGTACGCCTAAATGCGTGGTCAAACAGCTCAAAGTAACAAGTTCTCTACCAAGCTATTTGGAAACTCTGAGATTACGTTTTCTTACGGAAACTGAAACTCTGAAGCAGTTGGGACATAATAGCCAAATTCCACAGTTAATAGCCTGTTTTGAAGAAAATGAAAGGTTTTATTTAGTACAGGAATTTATTGAAGGACATGCATTAAGCGCAGAACTACCAGTCAATAAAAGTCACAGCTATCTTTGGAATGAACAAGAAGTTATCCAGCTCTTAGAAGGTGTTTTAAGCATTCTGGATTTTATTCATTCTCAGGGTGTGATTCACTGCGATATCAAACCAGAGAATCTGATTAGACGTATTTCTGATGGTAAATTAGTTCTTATTGACTTTGGCTCTATTCAACCTGTTGATTTTGGCATAGAAGCGGAAATACCTATTTATAGAGTTCCCGTAACCTCTTTAGGATATATCCCACCAGAGCAGTTTATTGGTAAAACCCAACCCAACAGCGACATTTATGCTTTAGGAATGATTGCAATTCAATCTTTAACTGGTCTGACTCCTTTGCAATTAAAAGTAGATCCTAATTCTAATGAAATTATTTGGTATTCTAGCGATATTCAAGTTAATGATTATTTAGCTGCTGTATTGTCCCAAATGATTCGTTACGATGCAAACGAGCGTTTTCAGTCAGCCAAAGATGTTTTACGAGTATTAAGACAAATTCAGTTAGAGCTTCAATCTCCACCAGGAGTTATAGAAGCTGAGTATAGTGATGTTTATGAGCCAATAGCAGGGAATAAACGCAAATCTAGGAAGAATAGAAACTCTCCCTTATTGACGGGGATGAAAGTTGGTTTAGCAGCGAATTCTGCGATTATGGGGTTGGGGGTATACTCTCTACTTCAAAGATCTCCAGAGTTTACAGCAAGTGATACTGTATACAAAGCTACAGAGATATATCAAGAAGGGGATTTAGAGCGAGCGATCGCTTTAATGAAATCTATTCCTTCTAGTAGTAATGCTTATCCTGAAGCTCAAGCTACCATTGATGAGTGGCAACAGCAATGGAGAATCGCTGCCGAACAATATCAAATAGCTAAAACAGCATATGAAGCAGGTCAATGGTCAGAGGCTGTCCGTGCTGCAAATTTAGCACCTGATATTCTTTATTGGCAATCTAAATTAAATAAATTTATTGCTATAGCAAAGTCTAATCTGGAAGCAGAAAGTCAAGAACTTTTAACTAAAGCTTATACAAAAGCTGAATCTAAAGATTTTAGCAGCGCTCTCAATTATCTTCGTCAAATTCCTGTAGAAAGCTCTGCTGGGAATGTAGTTCAACAAAAGTTAGCGGAATACAACCAGAAAAAAGACGTTCGAGCTACTTATTTGCTACAACAAGCTTACAATAGTGCCGAACAAAAAGACTTTGATAATGCTGTTAAGTTTCTGAAGAAAATCCCTGCAAATTCTCCCGTATATGCCAAAGCTCAAATTAAGTTAAGCGAATACAATAGAAAACAAAAGTTTTTGGCAAAAAAACAACACAGAGAAAAGCCAGAGTTTGCATCTTCACCAAAGGGTACTTTTGAACCAGCAATAAAACCCTTTATTGAATCTCGAACAAATATAAGTTTTCAGGGTTTTAATCCTGGTAGTTTGTTGCAAGAAGTAAATATTCAGTAATAAGAAAAATTTAGTTTTTCCCAGGAGTTATAGATTATAAATACTGAACAAAAAGCCTGTGAGGACAGGCTTTGTTTGTTTTTTATTGTATTTACTAGTTAACATCCGTTCAGTTAAAAATTTGGGTTCAGAATATTGTCTTAAATCTCAATTAATCGGAGGTACAAAATTTTTCCTAGTAAACAAGTAGGTAAAATGAAATATAAAACATTCACCTTAATTTTCTCTCTACCTAAGCATTTAGAGAGAAAATTGAGGAAGTGTAAAAGGCAGTTAATCTTATTATTTCTCCCGGTAAGTTTTGCTTAGAGAATCTTTGAAATTGCTGTTTTATGATTGAAAAAATAATTAACCTCTCACTTCAAACTTTTATCTAGGAAATGAGAGGTATTTAGCGTCCATCTCTAAGGGAATCTATTTAAACCCGGGGTTTCCAACCTTCTAGGAGATGAGGAAACTTTGCTGGTCGGGAGAAAAGATTTTGCAAACCCCTCTGACGGTATCTTGGTCTTTCCTTAGCTATATTCCACAATGTTTCATAGAAAAAGAAAGATACTCCAGCAAAATTGCGATCGCGTACTGCTTCAACTTGTTGTTGTATTTGTCTGACAGGAATATATTTACGTTTCAAACCGGATAAAATCCCGATACTGACAGGAATATGAGTACGTGCAGCTTGCACTTCTGGACGTTCCATTTCGCTAGTAAACACATTCATATCATTACGATACAACTGTATAATTAATTCTTCTACCAATCCCATTCTTTCCCAATTTTGCCAGTCCGCAAGAAAGTACTCATAAGAAAAGCGTTGTGGATTAGGAGAGACAGAAACGATACAGTCTTTCTTAACATCTTTAATTGCAAAGAACAACTGTTTCATGAAATCAGTTATTTTATCAGCTCTCCATTTCACCCATTCAGGATCTTTATCATCTCTTGGAGGTGCTTTACCATTATGTTCTTTCTTATAAAGTGCCACAGTGTAGTTATCATAACCCAGTTCTGACGGTAAACCAAAATGGTCATCTACTTGGATACCATCAACATCATAGTTTTGAACAACTTCCACAACTAAATCTTTAATAAACTCTTGTACATCCGGACGAAAAGGACTCAACCAAACTCGTTTGTGGACTCCTTCCATCCAAACTTTACTACCATTTCTACGATTAGTTATCCAATCAGGATGTCGCTTTGCAAGTAATGAGTTTGCAGGTGCCATAAATCCAAACTCAAACCAAGGAATCACTTTTAAATTCTTATCATGTCCTAGTTTTACAACTTCCTTGAGCATATCTCTGCGTCGCAAACCCGGTGTTGGATCTACAGTTCGACCAATCACTTTTCTCGCTATCCGGCTTGGATAGAGTGTATAACCCCAATTCCAAATGGTAGGATAAACGACATTAAAATTTAAATTCTTTAATTTTTCTAAAGCCCTATTTAATTTTCTTTTACCAAATAACACATTACTATCAACATTAGTTAGCCAAACTCCACGTAATTCTGTACCTACAGAACTCTGAGTTATTAAAGTTTGGTTAGGAGATGTAGAACCAGTCTGAATAATAACATCCCCAGCATTAACAGGTACCCAAGAAAGCGTACTAGTTAACACAATACCAAAAGCAACCAACCCCGCAAACCACGAGGTTTTTATACCAACCCACTTATTTACAGATAGTATTCTCAACCACCACTTGCTCGCAATACTCATATTTATTTCACTGGTGCAAAACTTCACACTGGCTCAATCAAACCATGAACACTCTGACTAAGAAAATAATCTTAAAGTTGCCAAATATCAACAAATTGTAGAGACATGATGACCCAAATAATTCATGTACACCCTACAAAAACTTGGACTTTGGACAAAAATCACAAAATTAAAAAATAAAACTAAAAGACTCGGAGACTAAACAAATTAATAGCACAGCTATTATCTTTACCTTTCCCCATTACCCATTCCCAATTTCCAATTCCCTTTTACACACTTACGTATACTCATAACCTACTTACGTAAATGTAAGGTGTCACACAATATTTTCATATCACTTCTCCGTAAATGTGGGGTAATACACCTCATCCTCATCCGATACACCCTGCATACAATCAACATAGGTTATCCCAAATCAGTGTCATCAAACTTACTCCCATAACATATTTATCCCCGAGTTTAAGTGAGTAAGTTTGCTGATATTCCTTAGATAACTATATAATTAAAACTCAGTAATACTAATGATTAGCTTAGTTGATTCTCAAAGCAATACAATTGATGCCGTTGCAGTTGCTCAAAGGTTGGTGAGAACTATCATGTTCTCGAATCAGCAATTCTCCTTAGTATTCGCGTGTTGCAATTCCACTATTAAGCAAAAACAAATACTGAGTCTACTACAAGAATTTTCTCCAGTGGAAGTTAGGCACATGAGACTACCATCATCTGCTGAGCAACTATACACGAAAATTGCTAATAATATTGCTTCTCTTCAGCCCCAAGCTTTGATGATAACTGGTTTGGAATCAGTTACAGAGATTAGTCAGTTACTTGTATCTGCTAATTTGATGCGAGATGAGTTCGCTAAGCAGTTTAATTTTCCTATAGTTTTGTGGCTTAATGATGAAATTCTTCGTAAGATGATTCGTCTAGCGCCTGATTTTAAGGATTGGTCTACTACTTTTAGATTTGATACACCGATAGATGAGCAGATAAGTCATTTACCTCTAAGTGCATAAGGTATTATTTGATAGTTTTTTCCTTTTTTCCATATTTTTTTATTATTAAAATAATTATCTATAAAAGCCTGATTAACTTGAAAAATCAGGCTTTTAAAGTACTTTAATTCATGTATAGCACTTGATAAATTGACTTAGAAATAAAGTTTCCGGATATACATAGAGATGAAAGAATTTTGAAAGGATAAAGTAAATTTACTTTCAGAGTTTTTACGATATACGATTAATATTGTTCATTCTGCCGCCATGATTATTATTGGTAGAAACTACTGAGACAAAAGTTTATTTAACTATATTTATTAAAGTTTTCTTAGAAATATAAGGAACAAAGTATTAATATAAGTCCGTCTCTTATTACATCTGAATAAAGCCAAAAAATTCAACTTTCATCTAAAATAAATGCTTTGAGGATGAAGGGAGAAAAAATATTATTTGTATACGCTAGTTATTAGTTAATTAATAATTAGCGACCGGTTACTGTTGAGTAATTACTAAGCTATTGAGTTTGTATGAAAAGTATCTTCAATATCGATTTTAACACCAAAAAAGCACAAATGATTAGTGCTTTGCTACTGACTAGTATTTTATCTGTAAGTGGTAATATCAGTTTAGTTGAAGCTGCAAGTACCACCAGAGGAAAAATCTCTACGGAGACAGCAGAAACTACAGAAATTCAGGACTCCGGAGCGAATAAGTCTTTTAAAAGGCTGTTCGGTAAAAAAGGTTTATCTAAAAGAGTATCGAGAGCCGTAATAAATGATATTTCTCGGAGAGGAAGAATTAACTCTAGAGCAATCAGAATTATTAACTATACACCTCAAAATTGGCGTAATGGTTGTTTAGAGTTACCACGTCCTAATGAAGCTTGTTCTCAAGCATTTGTTAGAGGTTGGAAAGTTGTAGCTTCTAATGGTAGATATAACTGGGTATATCATACTAATAGAAATGGACGAATGGTGCGTTTTGCTCGTCGCTATCGTGCCACAAATAATCAAACAAGTAATCTACCAAATAATTTAAAAAATCGTATTTTACGAGCAGCATCTCGACAATTACGACAACCAATTTCTAGATTAAGAATTGTTGAGTCAGAGAAGAAACAATGGCAAGATAGTTGTTTAGGAATTGCTATACCTTATCAAGCTTGTCTTCGTACTACTGTTCGGGGTTGGAGAGTGGTAGTTGCTCAATTTAAGGGTAGAACGGGACAAACTTTGGTTTATCATGCGACTGCTGATGGTTCCAGAATTGTACTTAATGAAAGAGCTAGTGGAATTGCAGATGGTACTTTACCACAGCAAATTAAAGATGCAGTATTAAGGGATGCTTCCAGATGGTCGCGTATATCCCAGAGGAGACTGCGGATTGTAAACGTAGAAAGTAAAAATTGGAACAACCCTTGTAAATTAACTTTTGATAGATACTGCAACTTTGCTTTTATTCCTACTCCTGGTTGGGAAGTCACAGTAGATAGCGGGACCCAAAAATGGGTTTATCATGTTAATAAAAATGCTTCTATTGTGGCACTAGACCGCAGTCGTAGTTTATCATCACCAGCCGCGATCGCAATCAAAAAAGATGCTCTCAGACGTTCTAGAAACCGTCGTAACAAAGATTTGAGAGTGATCCAAGTTAAATCGTTGCGAAATTGGAACGGTAATTACAGAAATGGTCGCGGTTGGGAAGCGACTGTATCTAACGGTAGAGAAAGCTGGGTTTATAAGGTTAAGCAAGATGGTTCTCGGTTTAGGTTAGTTAAAAACAACGGTAATGATGTTGCTGTTGTAGATAATTTACCTGATTCTATTGTTAGAGAAGTTTTAAAAGACGCAAGAGGACGCATCCGCGCTAGAATATCCCCGACACCCAGAAATATTGTAGAATCAAGAAAAATTAGATGGTCTGATACTTGTTTGGGTATACGCGTTAGAGGACGTTACTGTGCTTTACGAGTGGTTGAAGGTTGGCGCGTAACTGTTAAAGTGGCAGGAGAGACCTTGGTTTACCATACTGATAATAGGTCTCGGGTCAAGTTCAATGCAGCAGCAAGTAACTTGAATGGAGATGTGGGTGATTCTAAAGCAGTACCTATCCCCAGAGCAGAACTCCCTAGAGCATTAAGCTCAAATGTGGTTTTTAGACAAATTTCTAGCGGTGGTTTTGCAGGTAGAAGTTATGAATTATTATTATTCAGAGATGGCAGATTAATGTTATCTCGTATGGGAAATATCAATGACTCTGAACGTAAAGTATGGAGAGTTTCTTCTAGTAAAGTAAGAGATTTTAGACGACTACTCAGACGTGAAAGAGGAGAGTTTGATAACTTACGTTACCCTACATCCAGAGGAAGTGCTGATTACAGAACTCATGTTTTAACTACTTCTAGAGGTAGTGTTGAGTATACTGATGTTTCTCGTCAAAACTTACCTGAAGATTTGAAGTTGGTTGTACAAGAGTGGAGAGAGTTGATTAGAAGTGTACGGTAGTTGAATTTTAATTTCTAATTTAATTTCTAATTAGATTTGTAACTAGATTTATAAGTTTTTAAAAACCTCAAAAATCTACAGGTAGAGACGTTATATGTAACGTCTCTACATTTATCGTTATTGCGAGGAACAAGGCTATTTCCTGTGCAGGTTGGGTTGAAAAACGTAGACGCGGAGGGACTTCTAAGTTTAAGGCTTCAATATTGAACCTGAAAGTATTAATACCAGAGCAATGCCGGAATAATACCTAAAGATTAGCGATCGCTCAATCACACTAAGCATTACTCAAAAAATCACATTCAAGACATTTCTACTTGGAATGATTCAAAACTTTGACCTAGCAACCGCGTCAAAATCTGTAGGTAAACTCATTTCCCTAAGGAGCATTAGAGTTTTAATCAGAAACGTCAATTAAATAGAAAGTAGCATAAATTTTCTAATTGTGTCTATTACACATCTACGGATAATGAAATATGTACTTCCCAGAACCCTTGTCCCAGACCTTAAATTTAACATCTGAGACAATTTTTTCCCACAGATATCTATTAACGTAGAAACTCAAATCCCTGCAAACCTTCCACATCTTCATACTCAAAATCTACCCCTGAAACCACTGCAGTAGGGGGACCATCATGACACCAACGAATCATCTGTTCTACAATTTCTGGTTTTCCTTCAAATACAGCTTCTACTTTTCCATCACTGAGATTGCGTACCCAACCATTTATACCTAACTTTTGTCCTTGTTCCACAGTCGAGTAACGATACCCTACTCCTTGAACTTTCCCAGAAATAAATGCATGAACGCGGACTTTTTCAGATGGTGAAATCGAATTTGACATTGATAGGGCTTTGTTAAGAATATGTAAATGCAAATAATCATAAATAAAAATATACTCCCATTTAAAAACAGATGGGAGTCTAGTTAAAGAGGGATATTAAATTAAAAAAATGCGAAAAATGCCAAGTACTAGCAAATATTCTGACATTTATATTTAGAATTTAAGAATTTAACTAGAATACAACTGGTTCTTGACCGCGCATACCCCGTAAAGCATTTAAGCATGAGGGACAGTCACAACCAAATAAATCAATCGCACTATCACTTTCTTCTTCAGTAAATTTAACTTCCACTACATCATCGGGAAGAGCTTGTGCAGGTGTTTTTTGGGCTACAGGGATGCGAGCAATTTCTTGCTTTTTAGGAACTCGTGCGCAAACTAAGTTATATCCGTGAGGATTATCAATACAGGTTTGTTCTGCTTGAATTTTAATAGATTGAGTTCCAGCATATGCGGGGTTAATCATCGCTAGTAGAGATACTAGAGATGCATAAAGGGTAGGACTAGAAAGTAAAGTGAGTATAAATTTTTTGTTCATAGGTTTCTTTGAGTATAAATGTCACTGAACGCTAAGGCTATCCGATAAACTGTATACAGGTCAAGTTAATTATGGTCAGGATTACTGATTATTTTTAACATCAGTTTAGTCAGTCTGATTAGCACTACTACGGGAAATTAAAAATTAAGAATTGAAAATTAAAACTGCTTATATAGAGTGCGTTTTACCGATTTTAAATAGTAGTTCAGAGTAATTGTAGATTGGGTTGAGCTTTGAGCGTTACCCAACATTATCACTAGGAAAGTTGGCTTGAAGTATGAGACCTAACCTACACTATTTCTAGTTTTGAGGCTGAACTAAACTGTATTGTTATATAGATAAGGTTTTATCAATTTTAAATAGGACGGCTTATTTAAACCATGTTGTAATTCTTAACTACGAGTAGAACTGACCCTCTGTTTATTTCAAAAGTTCCCTGAGACAGAGAGGGGAATTTTTCCTCTTCACGTAGTTTTATTTACTTAATGCAATTTTTCTTGAAAAGTATTACATCCTAATTACTGCTAATTTATTTAGCCAAATAATCTAGCAAAATATTAAGTTACTATTTTCAAGATAATCTTAAATAAGAATGCCAGATAATGCTATTAATAATTTGTGACTGTAAATACCAGACTTGCTGTATTT
>JBCCDM010000248.1:0-9905 GCA_039030795.1 Cyanobacteria bacterium P01_A01_bin.84 | reverse complement strand
TTTTTATTAAGCATTATTAAAAAAATCATAGTATTAATATAAATCATTATAGGTATTACCTTTTCAGAGGAGTGATAAAATATTTAATAAAGAAAGTTAACGAAATTATGTTGAGAATCCCACACTAAGAGAATTTGTTTCAAACATGAGTCAAAGTAATAATTCAAGCGTTATTAAAGATAAAAAAATTGAGGCAGTTTTAAATCGACTACACAAAGAAGCCGACAATCAAACAACTAGTTTAATATTTCACCATTTACCCGAAATACCTAGATTTTTGCTCGGAAAAGGTCTGAAATGGGATAAAAAAAATATAGATTTTTACGAAGATAAATATATCCCGATCGAAAAAGAACAAGGCTATTTTATATATCTATTAGCACGTTCAATCAATGCTAAAACAATTGTTGAATATGGTACTTCATTTGGTATTTCTACAATCTATTTAGCTACTGCTGTAAGAGATAATGGTGGAGGTCTAGTTATTGGAACAGAAATTGTTCATAAAAAAGTTGTTCAAGCTAGAAAATTCATTGCAGAAGCAGGATTAGAAAATTATGTGAACATACTTGAGGGAGATGCTTTAGAAAGTCTTAAAAGCTTAAATCAAACAGTTGATATGGTACTGATTGATGGCTGGCCACCCATCGCTCTAGACGTATTAAAATTAATCGATCCATTTATTAGAAAAGGGGGAATTGTTATATCCGATAATATTGGTACTTTCAAAAAAGACATGAAAAGCTATGTTAATTTTCTACAAGATCCAGCCAACGGTTATTGTTCAACAACGCTAAATTTGAGAGGCGGAACTGAGTTGGCAGTAAAATCAAAATAGCTGCCTATACTTTTGGAGGTCTGTAGTATAGCAATTAACACAGCTTGGTCAGTTGTAGAGCAAATGAGTGTACTAAATAGATAAGTAGGATAAACCTAACTAGGTCATTGCGAGCGTAACGAAGTGAAGCGAAGCAATCGCAAGAGTTTCGATCGAGCCTTTTACATTTCGTGACATAGATGGATTTATTTTAGTGCTAGCTACTTATTGCTGCTTATATTATTAACTATCCCAATTTAAATAACATTCCATATAATCAATATTGCTGTAGTTATTAGATAGAACAAATTCGGCATTGCTGAATTATGCAATGAAATATATTTGTTTACAATTTTGTATTGTCATCAAAATTTTTATTTATACGTTAAATTTAACTTCTCCAAACAACCTGAAATTATTGATTCATATTTTGATTCAGCAACGCCACAAATTTATATATCAATGTTATCTGCAACCGACGAAGAAGGTCAGCCAATGAGCGATGAGGATTTGCGCGATCAAGTTTTAACTTTTTTGTTTGCAGGTCACGAAACAACTGCCTCTGCTTTAAGCTGGGCTTTCTATTGGATTTACAAGTTACCCAAAGTTAAAGAAAAATTACTGCAAGAAATAGATATTTTGGGAGATAATTTTCTTGAATCACCATACTTAAAAGCTGTTTGTCAAGAAGTTTTGCGCATCTATCCAATTTCCTTGATTAGCATTCCTCGCATGGCTAAGTCAACCGTAGAGATTATGGATCGTCAGTTTGAGGCTGGGACAGTGCTTGTTGCTTCTATTTATTCGCTTCATCATCGCGAGGATCTTTATCCAGAAGCGAAACAGTTTAAACCAGAAAGGTTTCTCTCGTGTAACTACTCCGCCTATGAATTTATAGCCTTTGGCGGTGGCAATAGACGTTGTCTGGGTTATGCTTTAGCAATTTTAGAAATGAAATTGGTAATAGGTACAATTTTATCCAATTATAATTTAGCCTTGGCCGATAACAAAGTTATAAAACCCCAGCGTAGAGGCATGACTATTGCTCCAAGTAATGGAGTACCTCTAGTTATGACAGGTAAACGTACAGCTAAAAGAGCGGTGGGTTTGAGTTAAGAAATTCGTCAAAGATCGGAAGTGTGAATTGTTTCTATCTTTAATGTGAGACATCGTTTTTTACCCTTTAGGTGATTTCTAAGAAAATGTAAACCGTTAAAATTATGCAACTAATTGATAATACTCAGAAAATTTCTGGTCGCCCTTTAGGATTGTGGGAGCATATGTTTTGGCTCTACGACCAGGCTTGTCCGATACATTTTTCACTAACTGCACAGGTTAGGGGAGAATTTAGCATTGAACAACTAAAGCAAGCACTCGCTCAAGTACAACAGCGACATTCATTGCTTAGGGTAAGCATTGCCCTTGATAAAGCTGAACGACCGTGGTTCATAGAAAATTCGGCTAAGATTCCGATCAGAGTTGTGCAACGACAAGGAGAAGAAGACTGGAAACGAGAGTTGGAGCAAGAAATTTCCACACCTTTTGTCTGGATCCAAGCTCCGCTTGTGCGCGTAGTATTACTCCACTCAACGAATGTTTCAGAAATCATCGTCACTTGCCATCACTCAATTGCGGATGGAATGTCTGCACTTTACTTGATTCGCGATATTTTGCAAGTTCTCGCCAAACCTAATGCCTTGCTCCAAGCATTGCCAGAAATTCCTCCGCAAGAGTTTTTGATTCCAAAGGAAGCTAACGAAGAAACATCCAACAATACCAGCTTGCTCAATGAACAAAACCTTGACACACAATTTTCTTCCCGAAATCCAATTTTGAAGAGTGTTACTTGTAATGAAACTCTCTTGTCTTCGAGTTATCTTAGCCTACGCTCTGGTTCCCTTACATCAGAAACGACAGAGTTGTTAATTGCTCGTTCTCAACAAGAGCAAACAACTGTTCATGGTGTTATTTGTGCTGCTTTTCTTAAAGCGATTATCCAGCAAAATTGCTCAGAAAAACCGCAGAACATCAATTGCTTATCAGCTATAAATACCCGGAACTACTTAATACCTAGAGTTGGGGAAAATATTGGTCTATATCATACTGGATTAACGACTTTGCATACCTTAACCCCCAGTGCAAATCTATATGACATTGCCCGCTCTGTAAAACAACAACTTAATCAGGGAATGGCACCTGATAGAATCTTTGAGGGAGTTTCTCAACTTCAGGCATGGATATCCACAAATCCTACTCCCTCTGTGGTAGTAAAAGAAATTGAAGAACAATTTCAATATGATCTGGTAGTAACTAATTTAGGACGCATCACATTTTCCCAATATTTTGATGGGCTTAAGCTTCATGCAATCTATGGTCCTGTTGGATTCCCAAGTTTGAAAACCCCATGGTTTGTAGGAGTAACTACTGTAGAAAAACAGTTATTTTTTACACTTGTTTGTAAGTCAACTATGTTGCAAGCAAAAGCTGAAAATATTCAGCAAGAAGCAATGCAGTTACTCAACACTGCGATTAAAAGCTAGTACTCGTGAAAGCCGAAGTTGCCAGGTAAGGGCAGGCAGGGGAAGCAGAGGAAGCAGAGGAAGCGGAGGGAGTAGGGGGAACAGAAACTTTTTCTTTTCACAAACAACCCGCAAAGTTCGCTTGGCAAACTACTAGGAAGTATTTTCCTACTTTGTTGTGTCTAAGAGAATGTTTTTGAACGAGCAGGGGGAGCAGAACTGACAGGTGTAGCAGGGGAAAAAGAAATTTTCATATATGGTGATAAATTTTTTGATAGGGACTGCCTTCGTACTTCTGCCTTCTTGATAACTGGTACCGTATACTTTCTAAATATCCTCTCAGTCCCAATTTAATGTACTTGTAAGTCTTGAAAACGACACAACGGATGAAGCAGATTAATAAACAGCAAGTAGAAGCTACACAAGCAATGTATAACAAAATTACTTTGACTATATATGATTTTTTGGCGTTGCTAATATCGAGTCATTTAGTCTGGGAATGTCCCTCATCCAAAATAGTAAAATTTTATAACCAATTTGTTTCAAATAATCATTTAGATATAGGAGTTGGAACGGGTTTTTTTTAGACAGGTGTACTTTTCCTACCCAATACCCACGCTTGGTTTTAATGGATATTAATTCCAACTGCTTGCAATTTACGTCTCACCGAATCCGAAGATATCAACCTTTTATGAAGAAAGTGAATATTTTAGAAATAATTGAGTTTGAAGAACAAGGATTTGATTCGATTGGATTAAATTATTTGCTGCACTGTTTACCTGATACAATGGCGAACAAAGAGGTTGTTTTTAAAAATATTTTGCCTTTACTCAATCCTGGTGGAATCGTATTTGGTTCAACTATTTTGTCAAAAGGAGTTAAGCCCAATTTTTTAGCCAGATATTTAATGAACGTGTACAACGAAAAAGGTATTTTTAGGAATAAACAGGACAACCTGGAAGCTTTGCAAAAAAATCTCGCAAATAATTTTTCTGAAAACTCTGTTCAAGTAATAGGATGTGTAGCTTTATTTTGGGCAAAAAATAAGTAAGTACTAGTGTAAAATCAATAGTTATTTGGGTTTAGTCGAAGCTGTAGACACCATTCTCATAAACTTCGGTTCAGAATATACAATTAATTTTGCATAGGCACTTATCTAGGAAATTGGGCTTTGGTTTGTTTGTATAGCGGTGCTCTTAAGCGGGTATTTGGTTCAGGGCAAACGCATCTAAATTTAGGATATAGGCTATTGACAAAATGCTTTTAATATAGACCAATCAAAAAAATAAGATTTATTGTCGAAAGCGTTTTGTCTACTATAAAATCAGAGTCAAAAATTAAACTAAGTAGTAAGTCAATAAGCATTGCTTAATGCGATTACCTGAAAGCTTGTTGATAATATAGCCTTCTTAATGACAAGATGCGTTCCCCCTGACAGTCTACCCCTCAGTTCCAACTAAATTGGAACCGTATGTAAATTTTCATCTCTACATATGATGATTTTATAAAGAAACATCTCTTCCATTTCTATCTTGTCTGACGCGCTGATAAGGTTTATACTTGAGTAACCTGACATCCCAAGGTCCTTTAATTCGATACTCTACACCCCGCCAAACAACTTTTGGCATCCAGTAGGAAAATATTAACGCTATACTATAAAACCATTGGGCAATCGGAGTCCCTAAAAATATTTTAATAATTGTAGGGAAAGATAACTTACTTATAGGTTCGCCACGCAAACTGATTATCTGTTGGATAACCTTTTCTAAAGCGATCGCAATTAAAAGTAACCCAAATATGTAAGTACCGTAGCTACTAAAAGCAATTATAGCAATATTCCATTCCTGAGATACAAAAGCTTTTATACCTAAAATCAGTAATAAATTAGGCATAAATACTGTTAGTAAAGCATCTCCAACTACTGCCAACCAAAAAGGATGGTACACTCGTGAAGAAAAGACTTGGCGACGTATCCAGCCAAATAGAGAAGGTAAACTACATTCTTCACGATTGACTATTATCAATGAAGGTATAAACTTTACCTGTTTATTATAAGCTGCCAAAGTACGACTAATGGAAGTATCATCAGCATAAGCATATTTCCATTTATCTAATAGACCGGTTTCCCGAATTAATTGTGTTTTGATTGCTAATGTCCCACCCCAAGGAATTTTATATAAATACATTTGAACTACAGCAGAGAGATTCCAGATGTATCGTATTAAAGAACCCCAAAGTTTACCATTTGGTAAATACCAACGATTACCCGTAGTTGCTCCTACCCTAGGGTCTGCAAGGGGACTGACAAGTTGTCGTAACCAGTCAGGATGAACGACTGCGTCTGCATCAACAAAAGCAACGACGCTGTAAGAATTATCTAATTCTGAAACAGCTTGAACAATAGAGCTACATTTTAGACTACAAGTTTCTCGTCGTTCCCTGAGAACCCGAACCTCCATATTAGTAGGTTGATATTCAGTAATAATATTGTTAATACTCACCCAACTAGGGTCATCTTCATGGTCAACAACAAGTTTTAAATGATACTCAGGATAGTTTTGTTGTAAGAGCGATCGCAAACATTTTTCTAAGAATGGGTCAGAACCTCGCAAACAAAGAATAATTGCAGCTTTGGGTAGCTCTTCGTCTGGTAATGATGTTCCATTCGTGGAACGCACATACCATAAAAAAAGAAATGATAGTAATAACTGCAAACTCAACCAGAGTAATAAAGCAAAAGACAAAAACGTTACTAATTCATTCATATTATATGAAGTAATACTTTAATTGAAAAGATACAAATTAGATTGATGCCAATAAGATATCTTCGTAATAAATTTGAACACTTTGCTTATCCAAATACAAAATATATCTCAGAGGTAATTTTTTAATCTAATGATTTTTCATATAATTTGAAATCATTAGATAATTCATCTATCGAGAAAGGAAACTTCTCTGTTACTTGGTTACTAATAGGAAATGGGTTATTATTGGCATATCTCACATAATTTGTCTCTAACTCAGTGGATGTTAAAAATACTTCTTGTCTTGGTAAAAATGTCTGATTTTTCAAGCGATGGATTGCGATAGAAAGACCTGTACATATAGGACCATATAATCCCATGAAGACTGCCATATAAATAACTTGTTTTTCCATGATTTATCGAAGAAAATTCAGATGATAAAAATTCTGCGAGGTTTCCCTCGCAAGGAATGGATAGATGTAAGTACTATAAGGAAGAAATAATAACTGTACTTATTCTCCAGTCATGATTTCCTATGAGTAATTACTTATGATTAATAATTTCTCTTTTTATACATATCCATGAATTTTTGCAGGTCGGTTTTTTTCAGCCAATCTTGAGTTTTTTCTAAACCTTGTGATAAAGTTACTAGTGGTTCATATCCTAAAATTTGACGTGCTTTATTAATAGAATAGGCATAAGGACGAGACATAAAATCTACAGCTTCTGGTAATATATCGGGTTGCTTACGGAATAGCTTTTGTCCTTGAGAACGTATTTTTAAAAATAGCTTTAGTTCTTCTTTTGGTAGAGAAGAAATATAAATTTAACGTAAAACTAACAATTTACTAGATTTCAATTGCTTCAGATATCTAAAAGGGCGCTTTTTGACACAAAAATAGTGGAAAAGAAGGAATAAAATGTACCATTAAACATATTAATTAGTACATTTTTTAGGACATGGGGAAAGATTGGTCTGTTGATGCAGTTAACACTAGGCTAAAAGCTGCAAAAACTGGTGTTACTGTTGTACAAAGAGGAAATGTATTAAATTTACGTGCAACATTACCTCTAAAACCAGGGTTAACTGGTAAACCCAAACAGCAATACATATCTTTGGGTTATCGTGGGAATGTCCCGGGTCTGCAAAGAGCAGAAGCAGAAGCAAAAGTTATTTCAGGATTACTTGTAACTGGTGAATTTGATTGGAATAGATATTTAAAAAATGTCAAAACTGATTCTCAAATATGGATAGAAAAATTTAGAGAAGATTATTTTCGTAAACATGGAGAAAGCGATCGCACTAAATTCAATTATGAAAATAATTTTAATTTTGCATTTAAAAAAATTGGGGATAATTTAACTTGTGATGAGTTGATAAAGGTCGCGGTAAGTTTTCCTGCCAATAGTAGTAGAAGAGCAAGAACTGTAGCTAGTTTAAAAGCTTTAGCTGAGTTTGCAAAAATTGAATGTAATATATCCCCTTACAAAGGTAATTATGGAAATCGTAAAACTAAGGAAAGACATATTCCTTCAGATGAAGAAATAGAAGAGAAACGTCACTTATTTATTGATTCTCAGTGGTTAACTGTTTATGAGTTAATGGCTGTATACGGTCTACGCAATCATGAGGTTTTTTTCTGTGAGGTCGAAGATATTGAAAAATTTACTCTAAAAATAAGTGAAGGTAAGACGGGTCCAAGAAGGGTTTACCCTCTCAATATTGACTGGATAACCAAATGGGAAATATTTAAGCATTTTAAAATACCATCACCAGCAAGAAACTATCGAGAAAGCGGGAATAAAATTAATCGTGCATTTAAAAACCGGAGTGTAGGTTTTGTCCCTTATGCACTGCGTCACGCTTATGCAATTCGAGCCCATAACAAGTACCGAATTTCTGTTGCGATCGCGTCTGCTTGGTTGGGACATTCTCCATCAACCCATCTAAATATTTATCAGCGTTGGATAAGTCGAAATGAACATGAAGAAGCTTTTGAAAGTTTGGTTTTAAATAAATAACAGGACTTATCTTTCCTCTGGTGGTATGGTTAAACGTTTCTGACAGCGCTCTATGTGGTACTGATAGCTAGGTCTAGCGGAACCTGGTAGACGAATGTCTCTAACTTCTGGGAGTCTAACGTTTTGCACCTTCAAGCGTAAAACCCCTTCGTCAACCATCTTTGACAAATACCTAACGCTGCGTCCTAATACTTTGCTTGCATCTTGCGGATTTAACCACTCAGTCGTTGTCGGAGAGTTGTTATCTTGTTTCTCACCACCTTTGAGTAGGGACGCGATTACGGAAGGTAGACGTTCCGTAATCGTACCAAATTTCTCCTGCATTTTTTTCTCTACCAACTTATCTACAACTGCTTCGAGTTGAGAAAGTGGGATATATTGTTGTTCTTCTCCCATTACCCGTTTACCTATTACCCGTTTACCAATAACCAATTATCAGTTATCAGTTATCACTTATCAGTTAACCCTGAGCTTTGTTCACTTTGTACCAGAAGACATCTTACTCATAACCGTATCTGCAATTCCTAGTGTAAAAAGTACAGGACTTACACAAAACCCCCCGATATTTTTTTTGGGGGGGGTGGTAAAGCCATCTCAAAGCTTGGAATACTATATTTTTGTTATGTTTGCATAAGTCCTAAATAAACACTTCCACATATACAGGACTTACGCACGGATTACGTGTTGATGTCCGGAACTACCGTAGGATTCCCTGAAAGAGTTCTATAGAAAAGACTAGTACCGTCAAAAGTCAAAAGTATTATAGAATAGGGGTTTAAACCGTTTGAAATTATAAGTCCATATTTGTGGCATTACCCATCGGTTGATTTGCTGAAATTGAAGTTGTTTCTTCTTCAATATCCTCTTTTTGAATCCAAAGAAAAAGAATAGCAAAAATGGGAAAAGGTAAGATATAAAAAACCAAAGGAATCATTATCCAAGGTAGCCAAGAGGCTGCATATTCTCCTGTGAGTTGTGTCATGTCTACCATGATTATTTCTCCTACTGTTATTAAAAGACATCTTTGATCATTAAATATGTGGGAATCATGACTCTTGTAAAAATCCTCTCAGGAGTCGTTTTTACTAAATACTTACCCACAATAGTGCTTGTCAAAATTAATTAACCGATATTCACTGCACCTCGAAGGATTGCATCTAAAGCATCGAAATTTTCTAGCAGTAAGTAAGCAAACACAGCACCACCCATCGCACCTAGAAATACTCCACCATTAAGTTGATTCCATTCTTCACGAGTTTTCAATGGTCTTAGAGGGTCTTTGCAATAAGAGTTATAAGCCCCTCGTGGGTTTCCTTGGAAAGTTGTTAGCGCAAAAATAGAAATCCCCAAACAGGCTGATGCTGCAATAAAAACGGCTGTAATCAATCCACTTAAATTAGCTCCATGTGCAGTTTCGCGCAGAGGTCCAACTACAACTTCTGGTCCCACGAGAAAGTAACCATGAGCCATACCAATTTCTAACCCCCTCATGAATGGGGTTAAACCTTTACGATAGGCTGGCAAATTATTAATGAAGGCTCTTGCTAAGGGAGAATCATTAATGGGAGTGGAAAGATTGGCAATAAAGGGGTCTCCTCGGTATGGTTTTATAACTTCTGTATCGGTATTAGTCATATTTACCCGTTATTTTGTTTTTTACAAATTACTAAAAAATCTTATTATTTGATTTTAAATTAAATTTATATTTACAATATTATTTTGTTATAAAAGTTCAATTTATTTCAATTTTAAAAATTAATTTTAGGGACAAAGTAGGTGCAACGTATTTACAAAATATATTTG
>JBCCDM010000247.1:0-9917 GCA_039030795.1 Cyanobacteria bacterium P01_A01_bin.84 | reverse complement strand
ATTTTCAATCTTTAATAGACTAAATAA
Organism: Cyanobacteria bacterium P01_A01_bin.84; assembly: GCA_039030795.1. Taxonomy (GTDB): domain Bacteria; phylum Cyanobacteriota; class Cyanobacteriia; order Cyanobacteriales; family Nostocaceae; genus JBCCDM01. Next base: position 9,890 of record JBCCDM010000247.1, on the reverse strand, counting down.
TAACAATGAGTAAATATACTATCTCACATTTGTGAGGAAAAAAGTTATATTAAACTCTGGGTTCAACTGGAAAATAGATTGTTAGTGATAGCTGACAAGCTGTTTGAGCTATTGTGTAAAGATTTAGTAAATTTTTAGTAAAGATTTATAAATTAAATACAATGTCTTATTCAAAAAGGTGTGTCTGAAGCAAATGAATCAAAAATCAATCAATCTCACATACTTATATGTGATATGGAGCTAATGTGACATGGACATTACTGTCAATAAATTTCAGTTACCAGATATTTTTATTGAGGAGGTAGCAGCTCAACAAGGTGTCACAAAAACAGAACTTGATGCTTTACGATTAGCACTACAGGGCTTTTCTGGACCTGATATTGCTAAAAAGTTAAATATATCACCAGCAGCAGTACGGAAACGGTTGGGAGAAAGTTACAAAAAGTTTGAAATTTCAGGGAATAGTAATAAGAAAATTTATAATCTCAAGGAATCTTTATATCAAAAGTACCAAGCTTCTTTAGAAGACAACTTACAAACCATTGAAGATAGTGGAGAAGCGGTTGATATTGAAGATTTTCGGGGTAGGGAAGAGGAAATATCAGAATTAACCCAGTGGATAGAAAATCAGCGCTGTCGTCTGGTAGCGGTGTTGGGATTGGGGGGTATAGGTAAAACCATTCTTGCTGCTAAAATAGCTCAAGAGGTGCGCGATCGCTTTGAGTATATAATTTGGCGTAGCCTCCGTAACTCTCCATGGTTAAATGATATCCTGAGTGAAATTTTGCACTTTCTACCTAATGATAATCAGGTTGATTGGGACTTGGAGGACGACAATCATAATAAGAAAATTTTACGTTTGATTGATGTATTACGAAAACATCGCTGCTTGTTAATTTTAGATAATGTCGAGTCTCTACTTAGTAGTGGAGAAGGGAAAAGTCATGAATTAGCAGGAAGATATGAAGATGGGTATGAAAATTATGGTGATTTTTTTAAAAAATTAGCAGAAACATCACATCAGAGTTGTTTATTACTCACAAGTCGAGAAAAACCCTTGCAAGTAGCAATGCTAGAAGGGAAAAATTTACCTGTTAAAGTATTACAACTTGCGGGATTAAAATTACAAGATGCAAGTGCCATTCTTAAAGATAAGGGAGTTACAGACTCTAACTATTCCCAAAAAGAGTTAGAGAGATTAGTAAAGCTTTACTCTGGTAATCCATTGGCACTAAAAATGGTTGCTACAACTTTATATGATTTATTTAATAACAATATTACGGAATTTTTACGCCAAATTAGTAAGGAAGCGGTTATTTATGGGGATATTCGTACACTATTAGAAGAACAATTTAACCGTTTATCTGAATTAGAGAAACGTCTCATGTACTTGTTTGCAATCAATTTTGATTGGGTCTCTCTAGGACAGATAAAGAAAGATTTGATGATGCCAGGTAATGTCAAAATAATAGAAGCATTAGAGTCTCTACTTAGGCGATCGCTAATTGAAAAAGTAGCTGGTGTGGGTGGGATTCGATTTAGTCAGCAGTCCGTGGTCATGGAGTATGTTACGAATCTATTGATCGCTGAAGCTGCTGAAGAAATTATTGACGGTCATGATTTGAAGATTATTAATCATCATCCCTTAATTAAGGCGCGATCGCTGGATCATTTCCGCGAGAAGCAAGAACAATCTATCTTGGAACCATTGAATCAACAACTGATTGGGTATTTTGGTAGCGAAAAAGCATTAGCAGACCATTTAAAAAATATATTGCAACAATTACAGGAGAAAACATTAGTTAAGAAAGGATATGCTGCCGGTAATATTATCAACTTACTACGTTACCTGCAAATTCATAAATCACAAATTGATTTAAGTGGATTAGATTTTTCCAGTTTAACAATTTGGCAGGCTTATTTTAAAGATGTGAAATTACAGAAAACCAAGTTTACAAATAGTAATTTAACAGGCTCAGTATTTAGCGATACAATGTCTAGTCTCTTATCCTTAAGTTTTAGTCATGATGGTACGTATTTTGCCACAGGGGTACTAAACGGAGAAGTGCGGTTATGGCAAACTGATGATGTTCAACAAATTCGTATTTACAGAGAACATACTGCTTGGGTATGGACATTAGCCTTTAGTCCCCAGAATAAAATTATTGCCAGTGGCAGTGCAGATTGCAAAATTAAATTATGGGATATTGACAGTGATGAATGTATTTATACACTAAGCGAACATACTAATAAGGTGTATTCGGTAGCATTTAATGTTGATGGTACCCTACTAAGCAGTGGTAGTGAAGACAAAAGTATTAAAATTTGGAATGTTAAAACCGGTAAGTGTCAAAAAACCTTAAATGGACATACTGGTTGGGTTTGGTCTGTAAGTTTTCATCCTGTCTATCCCAATATTATTGTCAGCAGTAGTGCTGATGGTAGTATTAAAATGTGGAATATTTACACCGGAGAATGTCTGCAAACTTTCTTAGGACATTATGGTGACGTTTATGCTATTGATTTTCATCCCGATAGTCAACTACTAGTCAGTTGTGGTGCAGATAAGACTATTAAACTTTGGGACTTAGCAACAGGTAGTTGTAAAAATACTCTCTTTGGTCACGAACAAAAAGTATATAAAGTTCGTTTCAGTGCTGATGGTAATGTAATTGCTAGTTGTAGCAAAGACCAAACAGTTAGATTATGGGATACAAGAAGTGGCGAATTAATGGGTATATTATCCGGTCATACAAGCCAAGTATGGGATATTGCTTTCCATCCCACAGGACGTACCCTCATTAGTAGTAGTGACGACCAAACAGCAAGGATTTGGAATGTAGAAAAGAGAACTTGCTGGAATATTTTAAAAGGTTATACCCGTGATGTTTATTCTTTAGCATTTAGCCCAGATAGTAAAATTCTTGCTAGTGGTCGAACTGACAAGACAATTTCCTTGTGGAAGTTACAAAACTTTGAATGCAATCAGTTACGGACACACCAAGGTAGAATCCGTTCAGTAGCTTTTAGTCCAAATGGTCGCATCTTAGCAAGTGGTAGTGCAGATCGTCTAATCAAGCTTTGGGATATCCAAGATGTTGGTAATGGTTTTGAAATCGCAACCCTCAAAGGACATGAAAATTGGGTATCTATGGTGGTTTTTAGTCCAGATAGTCAAATCCTAGCTAGTAGCAGCGAAGACCGCACTATTCGTCTGTGGAACGTGAATACAGGTGAATGTATTCGAGAACTTTGCGGAAATTCCCATTTTGTGGCAGTAGCTTTTAGCCCAGATGGTAAAATTCTGGCTAGTGGTAGTGCTGACGCTACGGTGAAATTATGGGATATAGCTACAGGAAAATGTATAAGAACTCTAAATGACCACAAAGATTTGGTTTGGTCTGTTGCCTTTAGCCTAGATGGTAAAATCCTGGCTAGTGGTAGTGCTGACAAGACAATTAAACTATGGAACTTGAAAACTGGTAAATGTTTGTACACCTTAGATAAACACACTCAACCAGTTTACTCGGTAGTATTTAGCCCCGATGGTAAAATTTTAGCCACAGCTAGCGGTGATACTACAGTTAAATTATGGCTCTTAGAAACAGGTGCATTGCTACGTACATTAGTAAATGGACATACCAAACCGGTTCTCTGTCTAGCATTTAGCCCTGATGGCAAATTTCTTGCTAGCGGTGGAGAAGACGAAAAAATTCAACTTTGGGACTTTCAAACCTGCGATCGCATCAGACAACTCGATTCTTATCGCTTTTATGAAGGAATGGAAATTACTGATATTACAGGTTTGACATACCCTGAGAAAGCTTCTTTAATGGCTTTGGGGGCAGTGGAAGGTGAATTCTTTTAAAATGGTTTCTTACCATTGTAGGCGGAACTTGTACACTACTAGTCCAACCTTCGTTGGACTTTGTTTCTCAGTAGCTCTACCCTGAAGCGGGTAAGAGGTTATATACCGGTCGCTCCGGACGTAAATACCTAGTACTCGTGAAAGTCAAAATTGACGGGTAAGGGCAAGCAGGGGAAGCGGTTGAGAGCAGGGGGAGAAGAAACTTTTTCTTTTCACGAACAACCCCCAAAGTTCGCTTGCTGGACTACTAGTCCGTGGGTAAATCCTGAATTGGAAAGATTAAGAAGTGTTACCTTTAAATATCTCATTACTCCCATACAGGTAGATTAATTCTAAGCAACTAAAATTACCTACACTGAGGCATTTTGCAATGAAAGTCCTCCATGGTAGCTGGATACCAAGTGCCGAGTCTGATTTTATTCAAGCAGGTTCTTTTTATCTGTGGGTAGAAGTCCCTTGGATTGACAATCCCCCCTCCCAGAGACAAGACAACAAGGAAAAAATTCACCCCGGACATCTCGAAAAGGATAATTTAGTTACTTTCTTGACTCAAGAATTGGGATTGAAAGAAAATAATCTACAACTAAAAGAACGCATCTCTCCCAAATATTTTGCTCTCCCTACAGCTAATAACCAACCCCTCCCCTCACCGGAGTTAACTAAATATCTGGAAGGGGAAATTGTAGAAGAATATGAGGGGTTTCAATACTGGAAGGTAGATTGTTATAAAACCGTAGCTTGTACCAAAACAGATTTTTCTCACCTTGCGACTGCTGTTAATGTCATAAAATTTCTCAATGATATTCACTTTCTAGCATTATATAACTTAGGTGAATTTCAACTGGGTTCGGATGTATTATTTTGGTATCACTACACCCAAGCTTTTAAGCCGATAATTCTCAAAGACCAGTATATTCCAGCATTCAAGTATCGACAGTTGGAGGCTATAACTACTAAGAAAAAAAGTAAGCAAAAGTCTCATCAAAGCAAGAATTTGAACTTTGAGATGTACCCGACCTGGGAAATAATTTCCGAACAATACGAAGCTAATATTAAAAAATATATTGAATATATGCCACCAATTTGTATGGCTGGTTCATCTATACTCAGCGATACAGTAGAGTTTTTCGACCCAGAAATCTTGTTGCGTCACTTTTCCGAATATTTAATTTGTAACTTGGTAACTCACACCCAGTCCACCGCAAGTTTTGATAAAAAGATTGCAGATTCCTTAATTTACCATTGCTTTCATTCCCGGCGGCACAATCCCCTGACAACAAATACTGTATGGTCGGAATATCAACAATGGTTGGGTTGGAAAACTAAAATTACCCGTACCCAAGCTGACTCTTCTTTTCATTTGTGCTTTCAACTGGACTCTGCAAAGGTAGATAATGTAGATAATTGGCAAATGCATTTTCTAGTAGCTAGTAAAAAAGACCCTTCCCTGAAGCTGTCACTAACTGATTACTGGAACATGAGTACCAAAACTAAAGCTGGTGTACGTAAAGATTTTGGTACAGACTTTGAAAATAACCTCTTGCTGAATCTGGGTTATGCAGCACGGATGTATCCCACTTTGTGGAAAGGTTTAGAAAGCGATCGCCCGATGGGATTAAAATTAACTTTAGATGAGGCGTTTGATTTTCTCAAGGAAAGTGCTTGGGTACTGGAGGATTCCGGCTTTAAGGTAATTGTACCTGCATGGTATACTCCCGCCGGTCGCCGTCGTGCTAAAATCCGTCTTAAGGCAACTTCAGGTAAGGATTCTGTAACTAAAAGTAAGACGAAAAGTTATTTCGATTTAGATGCTCTGGTGCAGTATCAGTATGAGTTAGCCATTGGGGAGCAAATTGTCACTCCCAGTGAATGGGAACAATTGGTAAATGCAAAGTCTCCCTTAGTGAATTTTCGCGGTCAATGGATGGAACTCGATCGCGATAAAATGCAGCAATTACTGGAATTCTGGCAATCTCATGGGGATGAACAACCAGAGATGACATTGCTGGAGTTCTTACAAAAAAGTGCGGAAGTGGGGGATGAGTGGGAAATCGAACATGATGAAGCTTTGTCAGCGATGATGGCAAAGTTGCAAGATAAAAGTCAATTGGAACCAGTTTCAGAATTAGCAAATCTACAAGGAACTTTACGAGAATATCAAAAGCGGGGTGTATCCTGGTTGGATTACTTGGAACAATTGGGATTAAATGGTTGCTTAGCGGATGATATGGGTTTGGGAAAGTCCGTACAGGTGATTGCGCGACTGGTACAAGAAAGAGAGAAGAATCAGAAGAAAAACCAGAAGAAAAACCCTTTATTACCAACCCTTTTAATTGCACCTACTTCCGTTGTGGGAAACTGGCAAAAGGAAATTGCTAAATTTGCACCCCATCTGAAAACGATGGTACATCATGGAGGAAGCCGCCTACAAAAAAATCCAGAGTTTAAAGCTGCTTGTCAAGATTGTGATGTGGTAATTAGTTCCTTTACCCTAGCCCGTAAGGATGAAAAGCTCTTTAATAGTATTGAATGGCAACGCATAGTTTTAGATGAAGCCCAAAATATTAAGAATCCTAAAGCTGCTCAGACAAAAGCGATTCTCAAACTGAAAGCAAAACATAAACTAGCTTTAACTGGGACTCCCGTAGAAAACCGCTTGCTGGATTTATGGTCAATTTTTAACTTTCTCAATCCTGGTTATTTAGGTAAACAAACGCAATTTCGCAAATCATTTGAAGTACCCATCCAGAAGGATAATGATAAAGTAAAATCTACTACCTTAAAAAAGTTAGTTGAACCCCTAATTCTACGTCGGATAAAAACTGACAAATCTATTATCAGCGATTTACCGGATAAAGTTGAGCAGAAACTATACACGAACCTGACCAAAGAGCAAGCATCATTATACGAAGTCGTCGTCAAAGACGTAGAGAAAAAACTCCAAGAAACAGAAGGAATTGAGCGCAAAGGCTTGATGCTTTCCACCCTGATGAAATTAAAGCAGATTTGTAACCACCCCGCCCAATTTCTCCAAGATAACAGCGAATTTTCCCCACAGCGATCGCACAAACTGAGTCGGCTTGCAGAGATGGTAGAAGAAGCAGTTTCGGAGGGGGAAAGTTTACTTATATTCAGTCAATTTACTGAAATATGCTCAAGTATTGAGAAATATATAAAACATAATTTGTATTGCAATACTTACTATTTACACGGTGGAACTAACCGCAAACGCCGGGAAAATATGATTTCCGAATTTCAAGACCCCCAAACAGAACCATCAGCTTTTATACTTTCCCTCAAAGCTGGTGGTGTTGGTATTACTCTTACAAAAGCCAACCATGTTTTCCATTTTGACCGTTGGTGGAACCCAGCAGTAGAAAATCAGGCTACAGATAGAGCTTTTCGTATCGGTCAACAAAAGAACGTCTTTGTACATAAATTTGTTTCGATTGGGACTTTAGAAGAAAGAATTGACCAAATGATTGAAGATAAGAAAAAGCTTTCTTCTGCTGTAGTCGGTAGCGATGAATCTTGGTTGACCGAATTAGATAACGATGGGTTTAAGCAATTAATTGCATTGAATAAGAGTGCAGTATTGGAGTAAAGAACATGGCTAAATTTAGTAGAACTTGGTGGGGCGATCGCTTTATTCAAGCATTAGAAGAATTTACCGATGATAATAGATTAAAACGGGGACGTTCCTATGCTCGTGGTGGGAAAGTTAAAAGTTTTGAAATTGAACAAAATGAAATAACTGCTCAAGTTAGAGGTTCAGTAAACCCTTATTTTGGAGTCTATAAAGAACCAACATATCATATTGAAATAGCAATTACGCCGATTGCGAAAACCAAATGGAAACAAGCTATTACAAAACTATCATCTAAGGCTAGTATTGTTTCGCGGTTACTATTAAACGAAGTACCAGAAAATATTGAAGACACATTTTCAGAATTAGGATTACACTTATTACCCCATAGCAGAAAAGATTTTCAAACAAGTTGTTCCTGTCCAGATTACGCTAATCCCTGCAAGCATATTGCAGGGGTATATTACCTGGTTGCATCCCAACTAGACCAAAATCCCTTTTTATTATTTGAACTACGGGGATTATCTAAAACGGAACTACAAGAGAAATTAGCAGTATCACCACTAGGTAAAGCACTTTCTTCTCAACTAAATGCTGAGGAAATTCCCATCGAACCCTGCACATCTTTTTACCCCAAATTAGAGAAAAAAGCAATTACCAACAAACCAAATCTCAAAGAATTCTGGTTGGGGAAAAAAAGATTACCTCAAACAATTGAAGTCCCTGCTCAAAGCGGAGTATCAGCAATTTTGATTAAAAAACAAGGAGATTACCCACCTTTTTGGGACAAAGATAATTCCTTTATTGAAGTCATGGAAGAATTGTATGAGCGTGTAAAGACAAAGAATCAAAATTTGATATAAATGTGTAGTCTAGCTAAATCCCTCTTAGCCTAGAAGGCTGAAGCTACAGTTACGAAGTCCACTTCCATAAGGTTTTCAGAATTTATTTTGATGGTTTCGTTTGTTACCAAAACCCCGTAGAGACGTTCTTATGAGCCATCTCTACAACTGGTGAACATAAAGCAAGAGACAAACCCTTACCTTGGTACCGGAACCTGATTGAGAGTAGATGCAATCACCCCATCTATTTCTAAACCATCTAACATTGCTTCTGGTTTCAAAATTAGACGATGACGCATTAATGGTGCAGCGACACTTTTCACATCATCTGGTGTGACAAATTCTCTTCCTCCTAACCAAGCAGCAGCTTGAGAGGTAACTAACCACGCACCCGCAGAGCGAGGAGAAGCACCCAAAGCTAAATCTGGTAGTTGACGAGATGCTCTTACCAAACCCAAAATATAATCTACAATTGCTTCAGATACTTCTATTTTTTTTACTTCTTGTCTGGCTTGTAAAATTTCTGTTACAGTCGTTACTGGTTTGAGATTGGCTATATCACTACGTCTAGCAGCAAAACCGGCACGACGATTAAGCAGCATTTGCTTTTCAGCTTCTAATTCGGGGTATTCAACAACTAATTTAAATAGGAATCTATCTAATTGTGCCTCTGGTAATGGATAAGTACCCTCAAATTCTAAGGAATTCTGAGTTGCAACTACCCAGAAAAAATCTGGTAGAGGTAAAGTATCTCCATCCAGAGTTACCTGCATTTCTTCCATAGCTTCTAGGAGGGATGCTTGAGTTTTGGGGGGAGTACGATTAATTTCATCAGCTAGTAAAACTTCAGTAAAAATCGGTCCTTTTTTCAGAATAAAACTACGACTGTTTAAATCAAAAATATTAGTACCCGTAATATCTGCTGGTAAAACATCTGGAGTTAGTTGAACCCGCTTAAAATCTGCTTGAATTAACTGGGTTAATACTTTAACTAACAAAGTTTTACCGGTACCAGGAACACCTTCTAAAATAGTATGTCCGCCAGCCAGCATTGCGATCAAAAACTGGTGTATCAAATCCGACTGTCCAACAATGACAGTACCAAGAGCTTCCCGGAGACGATTTAATGCGGATTTAAGTTCGCTCATTTTGACTTGGATAAAGTTGCAATTTCAAGCCATGATTTTAAAATAAATCAATGACACGAAAAATTAAAGTAGTCTAAATTGTTACATTAACCTAAAAATTACCGTTAATACAACAAAATTAATCTACTTGAAAAAGCTTAAGCCCTGGCAGGCACAAATAAATATAACTATGTAACAGAATGTAAAAATTTCAAAATCTCTAGGATTGCTCACCTAAGCGATCGTATAGATGAGTATCCCAAACGCGACGATATAAACAAAGCCCACTAAGCTGGGTAATAATTATCATAGCCCCAGACTATAAGCCAATACGGTTCAGATAAGAGGAATTGTAGGTTGGGTAGAGCTTGAGCGTTACCCAACAAAACATTGATAATGTTGGGTTACTCTCCGAGAAGCCGCTCCGCGTCTACGTTCCTCAACCCAACCTACGCTATTTGGAATTT
>JBCCDM010000246.1:0-9921 GCA_039030795.1 Cyanobacteria bacterium P01_A01_bin.84 | reverse complement strand
GAAACAGAAGTGTTACAATCCCTCAAATTTATCGTTCTCTCGATAGTGTAATATCGTTGTATTTTTCTGGTAACACTTTCGCCAACAGAATCTTTAAAATGGCGAACCGCTTTATCTTTTCCACATCCCGTGAAAAGTCAGGTCTATTATCTCAGGTGAATTGGATTTAGATAGTCTCACCACGATGAGTGATGAAAAGGTGCGCAAAACACTTAAAAAATATAAGGGTATTGGTGATTGGACTGTAGATATATATTTATTAATGGCACTGAAAAGATTAGATGCTTTACCTAAAGGAGATTTAGGTTTAATCTTAGCTATTCAAAAAATTAAGAAATTAGAAACAAAACCAACACCACAAGAGATTGAAAATATAAGTGATAACTGGAAACCATATAGAAGTATTGCTACACGCTTATTGTGGCATTATTATCTAAACTGGTAGGTAATAAGTAATAATAGGTAATTGGTAAGACATAGTCTAAAAGTAAGAACATTGCTATTTCTTTCCTTACACAACACAAATTATCTGATGTCAGCTTAGCGCGAAACAAACATTAACACGATTTTATTACCCCTTTCCCCTTTCCCTCTTCCCCTACCTCAATAACCGTATTCAGTTCTAGGCAATAGCAGTCTAAAATAATAGTCTGAATGAGAAATAAACCACAAGTTGTGATGTTATGACTTCTGCTGCTCCAGCAAAAACTAAATATGAAGCAATTATTGGTTTGGAGACTCACTGTCAGCTGAGTACGCAAACCAAGATATTTTCTGACAGTTCCACAGAGTTTGGTGCTGAACCTAATACTAATATCGATCCGATTTGCATGGGTATGCCTGGTGTATTGCCTGTATTGAATGAAAAGGTATTAGAATATGCTGTGAAAGCTGGTTTGGCTTTAAATTGTCAAATTGCCAAGTATAGTAAATTTGACCGCAAACAGTATTTTTATCCTGACTTACCTAAGAATTATCAAATCTCTCAGTACGATTTACCAATCGCTGAACATGGTTGGTTAGAAATCGAAGTGTTAGATGCTGATGGTAATCCGGAACGAAAAAAAATCGGTGTTACCCGTCTACACATGGAAGAAGATGCTGGTAAATTAGTCCATGCAGGAAGTGACAGATTGTCTGGTTCTGCTTATTCTCTGGTAGATTACAACCGTGCTGGTGTACCCCTGATAGAAATTGTCTCAGAACCCGATTTGCGTTCTGGACAGGAAGCTGCTGAATACGCACAAGAAATACGTCGTATTGTACGCTATCTGGGTGTTAGCGATGGTAATATGCAGGAAGGTTCCTTGCGTTGCGATGTTAATATTTCGGTTCGTCCGGTAGGACAAAAAGAGTTTGGTACTAAGGTTGAAATCAAGAATATGAATTCCTTTAGTGCTATTCAAAAGGCTATTGAACACGAAATTGAGCGTCAAATCGCAGCAGTGGAAGCGGGAGAACCAATAATTCAAGAAACCCGTTTGTGGGAAGAAGGTTCCCAACGTACTATTAGTATGCGGGTCAAAGAAGGTTCTAGCGATTATCGCTACTTCCCCGAACCAGATTTAGGTCCAATTCAAGTTTCCCAAAAAGAACTAGATAACTGGAAAGGTCAACTTCCAGAACTTCCCAGAGAAAAACGTCATCGTTATCAAACAGAATTCGGACTTTCTGCTTACGATACTAGAGTGTTGACGGAAGAAAAAGCCACCGCAGAATATTTAGAAGCAACTATTAATGCAGGTGGTAACTCTAAGTTAGCTGCAAACTGGATTATGGGAGATATTGCAGCTTATCTAAACAAACAAAAGCTCAATATCACTGAACTTGCACTAACTCCTGAAAATCTAGCTAAAGTTATTAAACTGATTGAAAAAGGTACTATCAGTAATAAGAAAGCTAAAGATAAATTACCAGATTTATTAACCGGCACATCCCCCGATGATGCTTTTAAAGGACAAGAACAAATATCTGACCCATCGGTACTTGAACCAATTATTGATGAAGTAATAGCAGCTAACCCCAGCGAACTAGAAAAATACCGCGCTGGGAAAACTAAGCTTTTGGGTTTCTTTGTCGGAAAGGTTCTTAAACAAACATCCGGACGTGCAGATCCTAAACTTACCAATCAACTGGTTGCGAAAAAGCTCAATAGCTAGATTTTGTAACTAAACTAGATTAATTAATTTTAATTTCTTTATGGTAAAGACGTTCTAATAGAACATCTTTACCATAGTTCGCTTAATTATTAATTTTGATTATCTTTCACCCTATATGCTTTATGTAAAGTTATAAATTATTGGTTGATTCCTGTCGTTATCTACTAATGTGAACTTTTTGTAAAAGCCGTTAAAAGCTCACAGCTAAGGGCTAATACCCATCAAATAACAGTATTTACTTCTAAGTATTAATACTTTCATTAGTACTTACCCGGATAATCTTCATAAAAAATTTACAGAAAAAAACTAAATAATGGGTGACACCCCTCACCCCATTAATGCTATATTGTGCTTAGTAGATGCACCCTGATGATCTGGAGAGTTGCCCAAGCGGCTCTCCCTTTTTTATTCCATTTATTATTTTCTCATCAAATATTCGTTTTATATTTTAAGAAACGTAGATTTTTTTTTGGATTTTGCTGTAAGTTAAAGTACAGAAGTTGAGGAGATTGTTTTGATGAATCATCAAACCTCAAATGGATTTCCTTTTAGATTTTTTGTAGATGGTTGCGTAATTTTAAAAATAATCTCTGATGAGTAAGTACTAAAGCAGAGTTATGAAATTATGTAAATAATCATGCAACACTTACAAAATCCACAAAAAATACAAAAGTTACAAAAAATATTTTTACCTAAATTAATGCCAGTTACTATGGGTTTACTATTGCTAACCATGACTGGTTGTGGTGTATCGAGAGTTAAGAAGTTAGAAACAGAAAAGAATGTTACCCAATTAGTTACTATCCTACAAGAAAATAGTTATTCCTCTGATGAAGCAGCAACCGCTCTAGGTAATATTGGTGACAAACAGGCTGTAGAGCCTTTAATTTTAGCCTTGAAGAGTGGTAAAGGTAAAGTTGCTGCTCGAGCCGCGATCGCATTGGGTAAAATCAAAGATAATCGCGCAGTAAAACCCCTAATGACTGCGGTTAATACTGGAAATTATATAGTTAGACCTGCTGCTCAAAGGGGATTAGGACAGATTGTTGCTGAAAATCCCCAACTTATGAAGTCTTTGCTTCCTAAATTAAATGAATTAAATAGTCCGATGACTGGTGTTTTTGGGAAAGCGGGAGATAAAGCAGTAGACCCTTTAATTGTTAAACTTACAGATGTAAGCGTGTTTGCTCGTGCAAATGCAGCAAAGGCTTTAGGTGAAATCGGCAATACTAAGGCTATTACTCCTTTAACTAAAAATTTAACAGACTGGGGTTCAAATATATATGTAGCCCAAGCTTTAACTAAGCTAAATTGGCAACCTGAAACTGATGAAGATAAAATTCATTTTCTAGTTGCTAATCAAAAAGGAGAGGAGTTAAGGGAAAATTGGGATACAACTAAGAAGGTTTTACTTAAAGATATTCAATCAAAAAATTATCGGAAAATCACTAATGGTTTATATGCCTTTATTAGCCTTGGTGATAAAGATATTATTTCTACTTTGGTAACAGTTCTTAATAATAAGGGTAGTAAAAATATGGCTTTAGCTTATCTTAACAGTAAAGAAAGTACTTTAGAAGGTGCAGCTAAAGAATGGGCAAGGAAGCGGGGATACAAAATTATTAGAAAAGTTAGAAATCCTTCTGCTCAAACTGTAAAGTGGGGAGGATGGTAATAGTTAATATGATTTATTATCAACAGGACTTACACAACCAAAATTTGTCATTACGACCGGAACATAGTGTAGGGAAGTAATCGCAAAAACTCTGGGATTACGTCGCTATCGCTCGTAATAACTTAAACACGTAGTCCGTGCATAAGTACTGTCAGTTAGACCCAAAAGAAAAAGCTAAGACTCAAGCAAAATTACAAGCAGTACTCTCTAGCAGAAAAACTGATAATAGCCAGTAACCGAAATTGTTGTAATACTTCCTCAGAGGCAATCCTGTTTAGACAACTTTGGATAATTATGGGTAATTTCGTCCAAGGTTTTGCCTAGCTATTGCTAACCCTACTGTTCCCAATTCACTAAAACAATATAATAAATATAATGAGTATCGTATCTCAAAACTGCCATAATTTAAAACATTCTAGATTAGGAATTATTTCCTTTATTCTTTCTGCGATCGCAACCTTGATTATTTTTGTAGTTCGCCCAATTTACTATCTAAATATAGAAGCATATACAAAATTTCTACTACTTGTTTTTCTTGGTATTGGACTAGGAATTATAGGTCTTTTACAAAAGGATAAAAATAGATTATTTCCGATTCTGGGAATAATTATAAGTAGTGCTTGTTTACTTGTCACTATTATTATTAGGAATTTCTAAATATTTCAGGCTATCATTTTTTAATAAAGGGTGTGTCGTACTGATATAAAAAATCTACTTTTAAAGCAAAATTTCGAGAACGGCACAACCCAACAAGAGTAACTATTTCTTATCAACTATTTTTGATACCTTCCTTAGACTTTTCCGGTAAAAGAAAGCTCCGCAGGACCAGTCATATAAACTTTTTGCTCTGCTTGAGACCATTCAATTTGTAAAGGACCACCAGGAAGCTCTACAGTTGCTTTCGAGTCGCATTTATCTGTCAGTACTCCTGCTACTAAAGATGCACAAGCACCAGTTCCACAGGCTAAAGTTATCCCAGCACCTCGTTCCCAGACCCGCATTTTTAAGTAATTACGATTAATAACTTGAATAAACTCAGTATTGATTCTTTGGGGAAATACTTGATGATTTTCAAACTCAGGACCAATACTTTCTAAAGCGATCGCGTCCACATCTTCTACAAAAGTTATACAGTGAGGGTTGCCCATACTTACACAGGTGACATCCCAGGATTTTCCCGCAATTTCAAGACTTTGATTGATTACCTTCTCGCTTTCAGAAACAAGTTTAGTAGGAATTTCCCCTGCAAGTAAACGAGGACTACCCATATCTACCTTCACCTGACCATCAGGCATTATTTGAGGTGTAATTACCCCTCCTAAGGTATGGATACGGTATTTATCACTTTTACGATTACTACCCTCCAAATCAACCAAGAACCGAGCTAAACAACGAATACCATTACCGCACATTTCCGGTTCAGAACCATCGGAATTAAAAATCCGCATGGTGTAATCAGTATCATCATCACCTGGTAAAGCAAAAATTACACCATCAGCACCAATACCAAAATGGCGATCGCATAATTTAATTGCATCCCCTGGAGTCACTAGTGGTTCTGAACTTGAGCGATTATCTATCAAGATAAAATCATTACCCAAGCCTTGATACTTAGTAAAATCTATTGCCATTTTCCCCATAAATAAATTATCACGGATAAAGTAACCTTAGTTTAGTTACTACTGGTAGTTAAAATGTACCATTTGTAACTAAATACTAACCAATAATTAATTATTTACTCTTTAGCTTGACAATTATTAAAAATGCTTACCGAATTTAATACCTCATTACCCAGTATCAAACAGTTTCAGAGCTTTATTCAACAAACCCAACAGCTAGAGTTAAAGCTAGTAACTGGAGATATTATTGCTGGAAAAATTATATGGCAAGACCAGCATTGTATGCTGTTGGTAGACAGTGAAGAACAAAAAATCACCGTTTGGAAACAAGCGATCGCTTATATGAAACAAATTTAGTTTGAGGGAGACCACAAAAATTCAAAATTCAAAATTCCTGCATATCCTACAGGAACATTTTCAACGAACCCGTCCCATTACCCATTACCAATTACCCAAATTAATTCCCTCCTCGCAGTTCATCAGGGGGTAAATATTGTCGCAAACCTTGTGCTTCTACTGCTGTGACAACGGGTATAGATTGTAATTGTACAGTGGTCGGAGAGAATAATTTTTCTAACTGAGTCAGATTGGTGAGACTACCACATAATAAAAATTGATCGTTTACTTGTATCAGAGTACTTTTATCAGGAAAACGAATAAATTTACCCTCACGACGCATAGCTTGTATTTGTGCCCCGTGTTGATGACGTAAATTTAAATCTTGGAGACTTTTGCCGATAATTTCGCAGTTTGTACCAACCATTAACCATTGACAAGCACTGTTTTCTCCAGGTAGGGTAGCTTGTCCTTTTGCAAATTCGTTTAATGCTGCTATCTCCCGATTAGAACCGACTACAAATAAGCGATCGCCTGTTTCTAATCTAGTTTCAGTAGAGGGGTAATTAATTTCCTCACCATCTTTACGTCGAATTGCCATTAAACTGATACCTGTGACATAGCGCATATCTGCTTGTTCTAATGTCATTCCAATTAAGGGACTTCCAGCTGGTAGAGGATACCATTTACTATTTAACTCTTGAGCTGTTTGACGTAATTCCCGCGAGACTTGTGATGCAGATTCTTCTGGACGCAATTCTAAATAATGAGTATCCCGTATTTGTTGCATTTCTCGTTGCACCAAATTTAGGGATAAACCGATATCAGTTAATAAGTGCGTTACCATTTCCAGACTAGCTTCAAATTCTGGCTGTACAACTTCCCGTGCCCCTAACTGATAAAATACTTCGATGTTTTTATCATTATTGGCACGTACCACCACATCTAATTCTGGAAATAATTCCAGGGAACGTTTTAAACAAAGACGGATACTCATGGGATCCGGAAGCGCGATCGCCATTCCTTTTGCATTAGTTACCCCGGCTGTTTCTAATACATGAAAGCTAATACAGTTACCATAAACATAAGGAATTTTGGCTTCCCGTAACTGTTGAATTCGTCTCTCTGACTGGTCAACTACCACTATCGGTAAATTGTGCGATCGCAATAATTTGACTAAATTTTTTCCAACTCTTCCATAACCACAAATAATGATATGGTCTTTAAAAGGTAAATCATCTGATATTTCTCGCGGCATTCCATCCCCATCGAAATAAGGTTTCAGCCATGGTATAGATTCTATAAATTCAAAAACTAAAGGTACTAACTGCAATACAAAAGGTGTTATCACTAATGTTACTGCTGTTGTTCCCAAAATAAGTAAATATACTCGCCTAGAGACCAAACCTAAAGCTTGACCAGAACTGGCTAAAACAAAGGAAAATTCACCAATTTGAGCTAATCCTAGTCCTGCAATCAGAGCTGTTTTTAGCGGGTAACGAAACAGTTTTACTAAAGGTGTAATAATTAAAAATTTACCAATAAATACTAGGGTTACTAATCCTAAAATTAATTCCAAATTTTTCCAAAGAAATACCGGGTCTATTAACATTCCAATGGCAGCAAAAAATAGACTAGCAAATATATCCCTGACGGGCTCCACATATGTTAAAGTCTGGTCAGCATATTCCACCTCCGAAATCATAAGACCCGCTACAAATGCCCCCATTTCAATAGAAAGTCCCAAATACTCGGTAAGTAGGGCAATACCTAAACATAAAGTCACCACACCCAACAAGAATAACTCTCGACTTTCCGTACGAGCTAACAAACGTAGTAAGGGCGGTATGAGCCAAACTCCAGCAGCAACAGCACCCCCAGCAAATAAAGCTAAACGCAATACTGCCATCAATACCCCTAAAGCAATGGTCTCCCCGGGTTGATTCAGAACTGGTAAAACAGCTAGCATTAATCCCAAAGCTAAATCCTGCACTACCAGAATACCTAGCATCACCTGTCCGTGGGGTGTTTCCGCCTCATTGCGCTCCATTAAGCACTTCAGTACCACCGCTGTTGAAGATAAAGATAAAATAGCTCCTAAAAACACACCTTGAGCAGGTGAATTTACCCATCCCACCCCTAAAGATATGAGAGTAGTAATTAAAATTGTTAAGACAATTTGTAGTCCACCACCACCCAAACTAATTTTTTGTACCTTCTTAAGTTCGGCAAAGGAAAACTCTACACCCAAAGCAAAAAGTAAAAATGCAACTCCAAACTGTGCTAAAGTCTCTACCTGAATTACTTCTTTGATTAAACCTAACCCAGACGGACCAACAACCATACCACCAATGAGATAACCCAAAAGTACAGGTTGTCGTAACAGCGATGCCAAAAGCCCCCCGCAAGCCGCTACTGCCAATACAGACACTAAATCAATTATTAATCTAAAATCTTCCTGCACAATTTATAATCAAAAAATGTTAAGAACTATTAATCTAATTTCAGCATACAGAGTTTTATATATATCTGGGTAGCTTTTTAAGGGTGAAATTATTTATGATTAAATTATGATTAAATTGATTTTATTTAGCTTTTGTTTGGTTTGTAGCTTCGGACTATGAGAAAATACTTACAGCTAAGGAATTATATGTTTAAGATATGTTTAATATTTTTTCAGTATAATCGAGTCAAGACTATCTTCACTCCACACGTAGTCTTTTATATCACTTGACCACTTCATTTCTTGTGGAATGGCAAGTTGTAATACATCTTCCTTGAGTTGGTAATATAAACGATGAAAATCACCAACTTCTATATTATTTTTTACAAAAGTGTGGCGAAGTAACTCAGTAGTAAACATCATATTATGAGCCTCAAAACTACCTTCAGGAAACAAACGCTCAAATATAATAAATTTAATATCTGTTCGTCTTTGTTTAATAGCTCTTTGAGGAGTAATTCCGAACCTTTGGGGTAATGGATCCCCACTAATCGAAACCATGATATATTTTGGTCCTTTCACCCATTTTCGATAGCCATTTCCAAATGCAAACACATTAATCAAAGACTTAGTGCGTTGTTCCCACATTACTTCTCGAATACGTCTTCTCTTAAAATTCCAGACACCTGTATAATTATCAATAAAATATCTTTTCGCACGATTTATTGCTCTAGCCAGTAAAATTGTCCCATGACTATCACCTGATAAATTTAAAGGTATCTCCTGATTGAGAGCATAAAGAATCAGGCTAGCTGTATTTTCAATTGCAGGACTATCAGAAAAACCAAGACGATGTACAGCAGCATCAATCCAGTCAAGGTAAGGATTAATTATCCCTAAAATAGGACTTTGTTTAAGATAGGAAGAATTATTCATATTAGCAACTCCAGTATTTAAAGTAGCTGCATATCTGCGACTCCTCTTAGAAGAATCATTTTCTCGTTGTCCTAACCCAGAAATAAATACTGCAAATAGTTTTTTGTCATCACCTTTGGGGTAATAGGCAATCTCTTGACGAATTACAGCAATTGGATTTTTACTGCTAATGACATCATCAAAATCAAAAAGTCTTTCACTACCAGGATTTTGTAATTGACCGTCAAATTTTTTATCCGGAAATAAAAACTCAATTAACCAGCGCCACCAATTTGACTGTATTTGTTTTGCCTTATCTTGGTCATTCACCACAGAATTTCCCCTTTTTAATACACTTTGTTGTTTATTTAGTTGTTATTGATTTAGCTGAATATGAACAGAATTTGACACAATTCCCCCTTAAAAAAGGGAGTTTGGGGAATATATAGCACTAAGACTTTAGGTTAGGACGTTTTTCAAGAAGAAGAAATAATTGGGGTAGACTATCCCAAACCCCCTCCGGATAGGAAGTATTTAGATGCCCTAACATATACCGGTAGTGCTATAAATACTTAGAATACACCGCCTTTTTGTTATAAATGCGTAAGTACTACTGAATATAAAATATTTTTTTGACTTTTTATTATTTTTGAATATTTATATTAATTCTCTGTGAAGATAGACATTTTTCTTCATTATTTTATTAGAGATTATACTTAATCTAAGTTATTTTAAGTATAAAAATATATAAAACGAAGTAAGTTGTATACAGTT
>JBCCDM010000245.1:0-9922 GCA_039030795.1 Cyanobacteria bacterium P01_A01_bin.84 | reverse complement strand
TGGCTCTGGCTTCGGTGTCAAAAAGTTGCTTCTGGGTTAGGAAGGCCCCATACCACTGCTGCTTTGAAACACCGCTCGGCACCTGAGAGAAGGCGTCAGATTCGTTGAAACGGTCCTGTTCTTCAATCTGCGCCAAAAGCCGAGCGCGTCGCACAGATAGATCGCCCATCTGGCTGCCGAGCACATCGAGGTCCACGTCAATTTCCATGCTGTCGAGGCGAACGAGTGTTTGACTTTAATAGTCTACCAAAGCAATGTGGGCTTATACAAAAATAATTTGGTGAATAATGAATAAATAGTAAACTACAAGATTATTTTTTTATAGTTGTTAATCGATGCTTGAAAGTGTATTTTGACAAAATCTCCTTGATTTACTGATTTACTTTGTTACCCTTTAGATTATGAAGGTGCTAGAATCCATCGAGAAGACTATACATTAGGATAACTCGATGCCAGTTGCAGTTAAATCAATTAAATTCGGTACAGATGGCTGGCGTGGTGTAATTGGCGATGAGTTCACATTTGAACGTCTAGCTTTGGTCGCACCAGCAGCAGCTAAAGTATTATTAGATACTTACGGAGAAAAAGCAGGTAATCGCACCATAGTGGTAGGTTACGACCGTCGGTTTATGGCAGAAAATTTTGCTCGTAAGGTAGCTGATGCATTGATTGCATTGGGATTTGATGTCTTGTTCAGTGAAACTTATGCTCCAACTCCTGCTTTTAGCTGGGCTGCAAAACAAGAAAATGCTTTGGGGGCATTGGTGATCACAGCATCCCATAATCCAGGACAATATTTAGGACTAAAAGTAAAAAGTGCTTTTGGTGGTTCTGTACCTCCAGAAGTGACTAAACAAATAGAAGCGAGAATTTCAGAGGAGATACAACCTGCAGCAAATCCTGGGAAGGAGATTCAATTTAATCCTTGGGAAAGTTATTGCCAGGGTTTAGAAAGTAAGGTTGATATTGCTAAAATTCGGGATACTATTAACAATGGTCAATTAACAGTATTTGCAGATGCAATGCATGGTGCAGCAGCAGGTGGATTAACAATGCTACTGGGCGATCGAGTCCGAGAAATCAACACTAATCGCGATCCCCTATTTGAAGGTGGAGCACCAGAACCACTGCCAAAATATTTATCTACCTTATTTAAAACAATAAAATCTTATCGAGCAAATAACCCTGATGGTTTAGCTGTCAGTTTAGTCTTTGATGGTGATTGCGATCGCATTGCGGCTGTGGATGGTCAGGGTAATTTCCACAGTTCTCAAATATTAATTCCTATATTAATTGACCACCTCAAGCAAAGACGGGGTTTTGAGGGAGAAATTGTTAAAACTGTAAGCGGTTCTGATTTAATTCCCAAGGTGGCAAAACTGCATAGTCTAGATGTGTATGAAACAGCTGTTGGGTACAAGTATATTGCCGATAGAATGTTAGTGGCTAAAGTATTATTAGGCGGTGAGGAATCTGGAGGGATTGGTTATGGTAGCCATATTCCTGAAAGAGACGCTTTACTATCAGCATTGTACGTTTTAGAAGCGATTGTAGATTCTCAGCAAGATTTGGGAGACTATTATGCACATCTACAAACTCAAGCAGGATTTAGCTCTGCATATGACCGCATAGACTTACCATTGGCTAGTATGGAAGTGCGATCGCGCTTGTTAGCTCAGCTAAAAAATCAGCCTTTGACCGAAATTTTGGGTAAAAAAGTAATTAATTGTAAAACTATTGACGGTTACAAGTTCCGTTTAGAAGATAACAGTTGGTTGATGATCCGTTTTAGTGGTACTGAACCTGTTCTGCGTTTATATTGTGAAGCTGCTGATTTAGAAACCGTACATAAGACTTTAGCATGGGCTAAAGATTGGGCAGAGTAGAGTTAAAATTGGTAAATTCTCTCCAAAATCTACGATTGTTAGGATTCAAGGATCTCTAAACTTGCTCCAAATTTTTTTGGTGTATTGACTAGATAGTAATGGGTAATTGGGATAAGGGGTTAAGGGATAAGAGTAATAGGTGCGCTATTAATTTTTTTTCATCACTTCCCGTCTCCTTTCTCCTTTTTGTCTCACTCCAAATCTCCCAGTCTCCCAGTTTTCCTATCTTTCTTCTTTATTCCCTATTCTATTTTTTATTTATGGGGAATTTTGAATTAGAATCTTTCAGGGCTTTTAATTCAAAATTTTTAATTATGAAAATTGTTGTTGCTACTGGTAATCCAGGTAAGTTGAAAGAAATGAAGGCTTATCTGGATAAATTTAATTGTGAATTGATTTTGAAACCTGAAGATTTGGAAGTCGAAGAAACAGGAGAGACCTTTGAAGAAAATGCTTGTTTGAAAGCTTCTGAGGTCGCGATCGCTACACAAAATTGGTCAATTGCAGATGATTCTGGTTTGCAAGTAGATGCTTTAGATGGCTCACCAGGAGTGTATTCTGCCCGTTATGGTAAAACCGATTCCGAACGTATAGCTAGACTTCTAAGAGAATTGGAAAATCAAGCAAATCGTCAAGCTCAATTTGTTTGCGCGATCGCAGTTTCTCGTCCGGATGGAAAGATAATTTTAGAATCCAAAGGTATTTGTCGGGGAGAAATTCTTCAAGAAGCAAGTGGTAAAGGTGGTTTTGGTTACGATCCTGTCTTTTATGTTCCCCAAAAGCAACTAACCTTTGCCCAAATGACACCAGAGTTGAAGCGCTCAATTAGCCATCGAGGCAAGGCATTTGCTGCTTTTATACAAAAATTGAAATCATTAGATTCTGATTCTGAAATAAAGCGAACTTTTCAAAATCAAGAATCATAGTTCCATAACCCGACTATAGTTTTATACTGCCTCCATATTTTTTTCCCCAGTTCTAATTCTGACAACTTGCTCTACTGGGGAGATAAATATTTTACCATCGCCAATTTCACCAGTACGAGCGGCAGCAATAATTTTATCCACTACCATATCAACTAAATTATCTTCAATGACAATTTCTATTTTTAATTTTTGTAAAAACTCTACAGTATATTCACTACCTCTGTATCGCTCAGTTTGACCTTTTTGACGTCCAAAACCTCGGACTTCTGAAACGGTCATTCCTACAACACCGGCATTAACCAACGCAATCTTGACTTCATCCAATTTAAATGGGCGAATGATAGCTTCTACCTTTTTCATCCTTATCTCCTTGTTTCGGTGGGTTGCTTGTTTATTTATCTAATCAGATCCGTCGCCTTTTTTAGCAGTTACTCTAACTGTTCAAATAAATATTTATCATTTCCCCATTCATTAACGGTAGATGCTTTAACTACTTATTTAAAGTTGAGTTAGCTACCATTACCCATTTTGAGATTTAAATTTGCCGTTCTAATAAAAGTTTTATCCTTAATTTATCAGTATTTCGTCTTCCAAATAAGAAAAACGATCTTTTCTACAGTTATTTAGCGATTTTGAAGTCCTAATAGCGGTCTAACTATCAAATATCCAGCACCAAAAGCTGCAAAAATAATCAATAAAATTGCGATCGCTAAAAACCAACCATTACCTGCTGAGACTTCTCGTGGTCGAGAGCGGTAATAGCGTACTTCTTGTTCTTCCACCAATATAGGTTCGGGTATAGAACGAGGACGGGGAGTTTTTAGTTGTGGATTATTTCGCTTAATTCGTGGAACAGTTTCAGTTCTCTCATTCAGATTACGGGGTGATTGAGTATAT
Source organism: Cyanobacteria bacterium P01_A01_bin.84 (assembly GCA_039030795.1). Lineage (GTDB taxonomy): Bacteria > Cyanobacteriota > Cyanobacteriia > Cyanobacteriales > Nostocaceae > JBCCDM01. Next base: position 6,213 of record JBCCDM010000245.1, on the reverse strand, counting down.
CTTGATTGAGGATTAGATGAGTGTTTGGGGGGTTCAGCGAAATTTTGTAGTTGTAAAACAGATTGAATTGCTTTACCAATTTCCTGTCGTAGTTGCTGATTTTCCTGTACTAACTGTTGATTTTGGTTAGCTAAAGCATCTAACTTTGCTTGTGCCGCTTGTAATTCAGCAGCTAAATCGCGATATACAGATATAGGTACAGTAGGTGAGTGACCGCCAGAAACTGTGTATCCTACTTGACCGCGTACAGGTTGTGAGATAGTTCTCATAAAATAACTAGTATAAAAAGTAATAAGGTGTAGATCGTCAGCTAAGTACCAATTTTACAAAACGAACTGCAAGACTATGCCCAAGAATAGTAGAAAAGAGAGGAATGAGCAAAGACTTTTATTCACAATTAGTACAATTAATTAAATTGGAGAGTAAGAGAGCCATGATCGCAAGAAAATATTTATACAAACTTCCTGTATAGGATACTAGGATACGACAAAGCTTGAACCACAAATACAATACTTATATGTCAGGATTTGATTACAAAATAAAATTACCAATCACCAATCACCCATTAATAATAGGAAAAAAGTGACCTACAGGTCCTTGTCCCATACCAATTTCTAAAGAGTATTTAAGAGCCATAGTTACATAGTCTTTTGCATATCGAACAGAATCGGTTAATCTATATCCTTTAGCCAAATTAGCCGCGATCGCAGCCGAAAGAGTACAGCCAGTACCATGAGTATGTTTTGTCTGTACTTGCTCTGTTTCAAGTACTTCTAAGACTTTGCCATCAAATAAGATATCTTTCCCTAGTATATCTTTAGTCATTCCCCCACCTTTAATTAGTACTGCTTTTACTCTCAGTCTTTCCACAATTAATTCAGCAGCTTTTTTCATATCTTCCAAAGAATCTATCTCTACACCACTGATAATTTTGGCTTCATAACGATTAGGAGTGACAATAGCTGATAAGGGAATAAGTTTTTCCTGTAAAGCCTTAACAGCGTTGTTATCGATTAACTGTGCCCCAGCCCGGGATACCATAACGGGGTCTACAACTAAGTGTGTTATTTTTTGTAATGATTGTAAGGCTTTTATTTTCTCTGCTACAGCAATAATAATTTCTTCGTTGAGCAGCATTCCAGTTTTAGCCGCTTGTACGCCAATATCTTCCACAACAGCTTCAATTTGAGCTATAACAGCCTCTTGTGACATTGCATCAACTCGATTTACACCTAAAGTATTTTGAGCTGTTACACAAGTAATAGCACTAGTCCCATGAATACAGTGAAAAGCAAAAGTACGTAAGTCTGCTTGAATTCCTGCTCCACCACCACTATCAGAACCAGCAATAGTTAAAGCTACGGGCACTCTAGAGATTTGATTCATTTATTTTGGCTTTTGACTTTTGTTTAGTAGCGTTACAGCTTCTTATAATTCCAGGTTCTAACTTTTTTAAGGGTTTTTAGCATAAAAATTTCTAATGGGACTTAGGCAGAAAATATGTCAAAAATAACTTCAAAAGCTGATATGGCAAGTGTTTAAGATCGATTTACCTGTTTTCTTGATATATCTAGGTTCCAGGCATTTCTACTTAGCTCTTTTAAAATTGGATGCAATAATACCATTAGCATTACGATCCATTTGTCAACATATCTTGAAGAAACTTTCCCCATTTTGCTCCTAAGGGTATCTCAGTAAATGGAATTTTTACAGATTGATTTTGTTCAGAATTATTTTGTTGAAAAAAAATAAATTCTAATTCAATTTTCCTACCTTTTTGAGGGAGCTCATCAATTTTTACTTCTTTACCGTTTATTAGAAGATTTACTTGCTTGACATTACTCAAAGAAAAAGTTTCTAAATCAATTGGACCTTTGGGGGTTGGTTTTCCCCAAGTGATAGTGTCACCTTTTTGACCAATAACAGCATATATGTCATATTTAGCTGTTTCAAATTGTTCTGCCCAGTTTTTATAAGCTTCTACTTTCTGAAATTCTCTAGCTCCTTGTCTAGCGAGCCAGAAAAACGTTATAAGTAGAGGCAACCACAGAAGACCACGTTCCATCGTAATATTTATCTCTATAAATTTAGCTAAATAACTATTATTTCAGGACTTACGTAAATTTCTTAAGTTTTTTGGGGGTTAGGAAGGGGGAACATTCAGTATAGTCCCTTAATAAAAAGGTATTTTGTTACAGTCCTTGAGTTACTTTTAATAAACATCTCGGAATCAGTCAGTTATTTATTGTTTTTATAACTATTGCTTTAAATCAAAGCCATAGCAGAGTGGTCTAAGTTATGTTAGTGAGCAAGCTAGTAAAAGCGATTGTAGGTTTAAGATGAAAAAATTTATCCTATTTTGCTTATTTTTTATTGGGTTATGTGCTGCTTTGTTTCATTTTGTAAATTTTCAAAGCTTAGCAACTAAAGGCGATTATGAAACAATTTTGATTGATTTTCGAGAAAATCGCCCCGAAGAAATCTTGTCTAAAGATTTACAGGCGATCGCGCAAAAATATCAAGTTTCACCCAAGTTAGATAATAAGTGGTCTGCGCAAGATAATGTTTACATTATCAAAGGTGATAAAAAAGTTCTTAAGGAACTGCGTAAATCAGTAATATCAAAAGATACTGAATTTATCGAACCAAACTATATTTATACACTTCCTCCTCAAGAGAATAAAACGTGGTTGGGAGAAATTCTGGAATCAAGAGGTGCTGACGAACGTCGCACAGTTCTAGATTTTCCTAACGACCCCATGTATAACAAACAGTGGAATCTGCGTAATATAAATATTGAGGGAGCCTGGAAAGAAACAAAAGGAAATGGCGTTACAGTAGCTGTCATTGACACTGGTGTAACCCAAGTTAGAGACTTAAAAGAAACAAAATTTGTCAAAGGCTACGATTTCGTTAACGACCGAGTCAATGCCAGTGACGATCACGGACACGGTACTCATGTTGCAGGTACAGTAGCTCAATCTACTAATAACGCTTACGGTGTCGCTGGTGTTGCTTATGAAGCCAGTATTATGCCCTTAAAAGTACTTAGTGCTTATGGAGGAGGAACTGTAGCTGATATTGCAGCTTCAATTAAATTTGCTGCTGACAACGGAGCTGATGTAATTAACATGAGCTTAGGTGGCGGTGGTGAAAGTGAATTGATGAAGGAAGCAATAGAATACGCTCATAAAAAAGGTGTCGTAATTATTGCAGCAGCTGGTAACGAAAGTGCAAATGGTGCTTCCTATCCCGCTCGTTATCCCCATGTAATAGGAGTTTCTGCCATAGGTGCAGATGGGGAAAAAGCTCCTTATTCTAATTTTGGTGCTGGAGTTGATATTTCTGCTCCTGGTGGTAGCGAAGGTGGTAAAATTCTGCAACAAACAATTGACCCTGAAAATAAGGGAGAAGAAGTATTTCTTGGTTTCCAAGGTACTAGTATGGCAGCTCCTCACGTTGCTGGAGTCGCTGCATTAATTAGAGCTACAGGAGTAGAAGAACCTACGGAAGTCTTGAATGTTCTGACAAAATCAGCACGTAACGAAAAAGACGACGAGTTGAATTACTACGGTGCTGGACAATTAAATGCTCAAGAAGCAGTCAAAATTGCCACCCAAGGACAAATTAGTATTCCAGACTTTTTCCGATGGTTGCGGGACAACGGTTATCTAAATCCCGGCTTTTGGATTGATGGCGGAGCGATCGCGCTATTACCTAAAATTTTGATGGTAGTAGGTTCATATCTACTTGCTTGGTTTTTACGGGTATACTTTCCTTTCGCTTGGACTTGGACATTAACTGCTGGTCTAATTACAGGTAGTTCGGGATTATTCTTTCTTAAAACCATCCATATCTTTGATATACCTCATTGGCCATTACGTTTACTTGGTAGTTCTATTCCCGAACTTGGTAACACTATCCAAGGAACAGATGCTTTAAATCCTTTATTTGCTAGCGTACTAATTCCTATTGCCTTAACAGCATTACTACTAGGACATCCACGCTGGAAATGGTTTGCAATCGGTTCCACGATAGGTGTTGCTTCTTGCTTGACAGTCAGTGCTGTTTTCGACCCAGAAATTTGGGGACTAAGCAACATTATTGTATCCCGTGGCTTTTTAATTATTAATGCTCTACTATGCTTTGGTTTAGCTAGATTAGCGATGAAAAATGACGAACAGACTGCCTAAAATAAAAAATTGAATACTTACACAAAACAAGCCTAAAAGTATCATAATTTTTGTAGGGGTAATTCATGAATTACCCCTTTTTCGCATAAAACTAATCTCAAAAAGGCTTTTAGCCTCACAGCTAATTCAAAGTAGGAAAATTATTATATAGCGATCGCTTAAGGCAATTTTCCGCTCCCATAACTACATAAAACCAACACATAAATATTTAATGAGCATTACAGTAACGGGTACAATTGAACGTCGCGATATCGGTACAGGAGCTTGGGCTTTAGTTACCGAAGAAAATAAAACTTACGAAATTCTTAGAGGTGCGGATAAAAAACTACTCATATCAGGACAAAAAGCAAAAGTCACAGGGGAGATACGTCAAGATGTTATGACTACTGCAATGATTGGTCCTGTCTTAGATGTGCAATCATTTGAATTAATGAATTCCGATTAAGCGTCAATAATCATTTGTAATCTACTCCTAAAATCTCCTTTAGGATGTCCTCCTTTAACTTCACCTATAATTTGAAATTCTCCCTCTGGAGAACTACATACTAGATAAGTAGGCCATCCCATTTCTGATTTATCAGGATACTGTTTTAAGAGTATCTGACGATATTTGCGGTAAGTAGCTGTATCTTGCATTTTTACATCAATAAACTCTAAACCCAGTTCCTCTGCTACTTTCTTGTCATAAAACGACATTTTATGGCAAATACCACAGTCTTCGCTGGAAAATTTGATTATAGATAAAGACATAGGCTTATAAGGGCTTATTTTTAGTGTGACAATTTTTTATTTTTCTGCCGAAATATTACCATACAGGTGATGCTTTGCCGACCTAAAATGTATGAAACCGGCGTTAGTTGTTATAAATCTTCCAAGTTTTTTCTTCCCCATATCGACATCCGACGGCATATAAGTAGCTCAACGGAGAAATGTACAATTAAGTACAACTTATTTGATCCAAGCACTTATAGCGTTACGAGTAAAAATTGATATATTGATTTTTTAGGCGATTACCGTTATAATAATTTTCCAAAAAAAAAACGAAAATAGATTTAATTTTTTACTGATTCAGTTCAGACAAAAACAAAAGTACTATTAATATTTTAGTTATGAATTATAGATTGAAATTAGTCTCAAACTTCTGGAAAAGAAAATACGATACTTTCAGGTTTCGTTTAGAGAAAAATATATAGCTTCTGGTACATTCTTTGACCCACAGATTTATATTATATTTATATGTAGTATGAGCTAAATTACACAAATGCTGTACTTTTGGTAATTTGATTCAGTAAATCTAAGATTATATTGATTTATCTTAAGATTTGCGGGAAATAATAATGTCCAATATCAATATACAAAAATCGCGTTTCAAATGTAAAAAAATAATTTTCTTTGTTAAATATCTGAAAATATACGTTATGATAATTTACCGGTTGATTTTACGATTCTTATTGAGTTAATCATTTTCAGGGAACTTAGTAAAAGTTTTTATTTAAGTAAAATTTGCCACTTAAGTAATAGTGAAAAACTAACTTTTATTAAGAATAGCGTTTTATCTGTAAAGATACTTTTAATATCCAGTATTGATATGTAATAATCCCTAAATCCGTGCTATATATTATACATATCTCAGCAAAGATATCAAGTATTTGAAGTGTGAAATTCTTAGCTACATTTAAATTTATAGAAACGAAATAGTTAGTAATTTAGTCAACTAGGGAGAGTTGATTATCAGGGTACATCTACCAATAGATTGGTCTTTCTCAAACTACCTTTATCCGGAAAAACTAGCTAAAATTTTTCATCTACCAATTCTTTTAGAAAATTATTTTAGACAAAAAAATTCCCCAGCTAGTAAAAACTAACGAGGGAGAGTTGATTATCAGGGTGCATCTACCAATACACTATTCTTTATCAAACTACCTTTATCCGGAAAAACTGACTAAAATCTTTCATCTACCAATTCTTTTAGAAAATTATTTTAGGTAAAAAAATTCCCCAGCTAGTAAAAACTAACGAG
>JBCCDM010000244.1:0-9989 GCA_039030795.1 Cyanobacteria bacterium P01_A01_bin.84 | reverse complement strand
CAGATTATAAAATGATAGTAAAATAATTGGTACGCTTAACCAAATTAGTATAAAAAAAATGATTGCAAATATTCCCATTTGTAACCCTGATAATTCAGTATATGAATATGACTAAAAAGTATGATGAATTTTTTTACTATGGTTGCTTAGTATATTATGAAATTTTTTGAATAAAAAATATGCTATCAATTTTATGATATGAGCTAGCTTGATATGACAGTAACAGTAATATCTCTGAATCAGAGACATAGACATTACTTCTTCTAAAAAACACATTCAGTTTTGTTTGGAAGAGCAGTAATTTTAAAGCTAAAAGTGTTAGCTTTTTTCTGGAGATTTTTTAAGTATCCTTTCTCGATATTTTTGCTCGTAAGTATTTATAGCAGTACAGTTAAAGAACCTAAACCATTTGTGCAAAAAGCCCACAAGCTATAAGCTTGGGGCTACAATATATTCTTGCTTTGTATAACTGCAACCTTCGGGGGTGTTGGGTTAAAATGTTTGTTCTTTCTTGGGATGCTTCCTATTCTACATTTGTATTACAAACCTTTAACCCACTCTATAGCTCTCGATTTTTGAGTTATGACGTTTTCTTAAAAAATTAGAATTAGGGTAGACTAAAACCTTTACTCGATTGGGTGGACGCTCTTCATAGTTTCAATAGTTAACACTTGTGGTGGGGTTGCATCGGGGGGATATAAAAAATCTACTTTTACAAATTCTTTACTATTTGGTTTTAAGTTTACTCTCACAAGCTTTCGCGCTTTTTCTCCTCTGTTTTGCACTAAATGCACATATTTGGTGCGAGATATTCCTTGTCTGTCGTTATAACGTACTCGTACTGTCCCTCGAAAAAATACTCGTTTACGGGGTGTTTTTAAAAACCGTAATCCTTTTTGAGAGAGGGTATCTTCTTTAATAGGAGTTTGTACTGAGAGTAATACTGTTTGTGGCTTCTCTGTTTTGTTATGTAACGGTAAATGTAAATTGTAGTGTACCCCATAGTTACCATGGGCATAATATGCTGTATCAGGATAACGTCTTAGCATAGGTGCGCTTTGAATTTGCTTCGTGCCTAAAGTTCCCCGATGTAAAGTACTAATGCCATATGATAAAACCTGACCGGGGTCGGGAATAGTTAAATATTTGACTTGGGGATTGTCTGTCAATGATGCTTTCCACTCCGAACCTTGAGAAACTCCAGCTACACGTCCATAAATTATTGGTTTTTTGGTATTCTCTGGAAGAGTAGGTGCTTTATCTCGTGGAGATGATAATTCACCATTTTTAAGCAAATTTTGCCATTCTGCTAATGTAGGCGATCGCTCGCTTTCATCTTCATTTTTTGGTGCAAACATTGCTAGACTGGCTACGTATATGGTTCCATCAGTTCGCAATCGCATCAGAGTAGAACGACCATTAATGGGTGGGTCTAATTCTTTGACTGGGATTGGTAAATTTAATAACATCCGACTTTCACCGGCAGGTATGATTAACTGTGGTGGAAAAATTGATTGACGATGATTGCGGAGGATATCATTCGTTACCCGACTACCAGGTCCAGCATAGACTGTACCAAAGAGATTGTTTCTTTGATCTGGTAAATCAATAAATGGTGCATCTGGTTGACTGAGATAGGTTCCAGCATGGAGTATATTTACCTTTACAGGTGATTCTCCAGGATTATGTACAATAACACCAAGATACAAGGAACGTAGATCTTCTGGTGTTGCTGCTTTCGCTACATGATGAGCAAAGATATCAAATCTTCCTTGAAATGGAAAATTTAAATGTGCATTTTTATGTTTTTTACCTTTCTTTGGAAATGTAGATAATAAGATTCCTTCTTCAAGAATTAATTCTGGACTATTGCTATTAAAAACCGGTATGCTGTCAAGTCTTCCGGGTAAGGGACGTACTTCTTGTTTTTCAATGATTTCTGTAGATGGTGGTGGAACAGAATTTATCTGAGCTAATGAAAGACTTAGTAAGAATGACAACATATGTATGGAGAATTTTTGTGTCTTAACAGACGCAGTAAATTTTATGAAAGTGCCATTCTATCAAGAATTAATACAAAATCATTAAGGATTTGTGGCAAATTATTACTTGTCAAAATAGGAACGTGTACAAATATGCAAGGTATGTTTAATTGATGTTGCCTCAGATAATCTAAGACTGAATAGTAAAGACCTTCGCAGACAAATTTACCGCAGTCGTGACTAATATCAATGCTTTGTATCCTACCGACTAATGACACTAAATCGACTTGAGTATACATTACTTTTTCTCCAATATCCCCAGTTAATTTATCAGAAAATATTGCTGCACTACTAGCATTTGATTCTACACTCAATCGAGTTCTTTTTTCTGCCATACCACAACAGATAACAGAGTCTGGTTGAGTTGTAGAGATTTTTTTAATTACTTGAGAACTAGCAATCTCAACTTCAACTGGTAGCTGTTGTAGTAGAATTAAATCATGAGCAATTGCATCAATTTTGGTGAGTTCTACCAATAAATCATCAGAAGAATTTGATTGTTGTTCAGGCAACCAAGTTGAAAAAGAAGTTAATAGTAATCTTTGCGTCATTAAAATTATTATTTACAATATTAATAGCCCCTCCATATTAAATTTATCAGGAGTAGAAAAATGGCTGTGATTGCAGTCGTCGATTATGAAATGGGAAACTTGCACTCAGTTTGCAAAGGTTTAGAAAAAGCTGGTGCAATTGCGAAAGTAACTGATTCTTCTAAAGAATTAGAAAGAGCAAATGCTGTGGTATTACCTGGAGTCGGAGCTTTTGATCCAGCGATGCGTAACTTGCGATCGCGCGGTTTAGAAGAAGCAATCAAAGCTGTAATCGCTTCTGGTAAGCCATTTTTGGGGATTTGCTTAGGACTACAAATTCTGTTTGAGTCCAGCGAAGAAGGAAGAGAACGCGGACTTGGAATTATTAAAGGAAAAGTCAAACGTTTTCGTCCAGAAGCTGGTATTACCATCCCTCACATGGGCTGGAATCAACTCGAAATCAAACAAAATAGATGTATGCTATGGGAGCATTTACCCGCTAAACCTTGGGTTTATTTTGTCCATTCCTATTATGTAGAGCCACAAGATGCAGAATTTCGTTCTGCTAACGTTATTCATGGGAATCAAGCTGTGACTGCTGCGATCGCTAAAGATAATTTAATGGCTGTACAATTTCATCCTGAAAAATCTTCTAACATTGGACTACAAATTCTTTCTAATTTTGTATCTCAAGTGAGGGAAAAAGTTACAGTTTAAAAAAATTAACACTTGAAAACTTAAAGTTTTGATGAAGATAGGGTGAATTTATCATCTAGCAAAAAATCTATCAGTAAATTCCAAGATAAATTTCAATAAAAGTTAAACCAATATTCAATTTGGAGTTTTGCACCGCCAAATCAGGAAGCAAAATTGGTAGACGGAAAGACTGTGTAGAATTCATGTAAACAGAAGATATAACTAGGTATAACTTTAAGGTTTAGCTGATTTTGCTGGAGCCAAATTTATGTATTGCATAATGAGTTGTGTTGAGACATTGTGTGAATAGATGGGATGACATGACTCCATCTTATAAACCATGATTTGCGACCAGGATCTTAATTTTGTCGAGAATCAAGAACGTGTATTTATTGCAAAATAATTCAATAATTCATTTTTGGATTAGTTGAGATAAACTCTGATTGTAAGAAAGCGATGTACCTGAACATTGGTAGCTTCCCAATCAAGTAAACTGCATAAAAAATTAATGAGTCTGAGAATATACGGTAATAGGCAGTTAAAAACCCTACCAGGTCAAGATACCAGACCTACAGCTGCGAGAGTAAGAGAAGCAGTTTTTAATATCTGGCAAGGAACAATAGCCGAGTGTAGGTGGTTAGATTTATGTGCTGGTGCGGGTTCAATGGGTGCAGAAGCACTATGTAGAGGTGCTAATCTAGCAGTAGGTATTGAGCAATCTAGTCGTGCTTGTAGTGTAGTACGACAAAACTGGCAACAAGTAGCTTCAGATGAGCAGACATGGTATTTATTTAAAGGAGATGTTGTCGGACAGATAGCAAAATTGTCAAAGCAGTTACCCAAACAAGAATCCAAACAAAAGTTTGACCGAATTTATTTCGACCCACCATATGCAAGCGAATTGTACAAACCTGTTTTAGAAGCGATTCATCAGTACGAAATTCTAGAAACAGGTGGGGAAATTGCAGTAGAACATAACCCAAAAACCTGGAGACCGATAGGTATAGATGGTTGGGAAATCTGTCGTCAGAAAGTTTATGGAAATACAGGTTTAACTTTTTATTTAAATTTGGGTTGATATTTAGTTCCGTCCCAGCACTTATTCTAGCTCAAGAGACGCGATGAGATTCGCGTCCCTATTAATTTAACGAATTTAAATTATAAGCCTAGCTGGTCGCCACGCTTGTACTGGTCATAAGCTTTATAGAACAGTCCGCCTAGGGTAATAAACACTAAGCCTAAAACAATCCCACATAGTAGGGGTTCAATCACTGGAATTCTCCTCTTTATAATTGTTAAACTTTATAATCCATGATTTTGATTCTACCAAATCTGACGTAAATCCCTCACCCATAGCTTTTGAGAGATTGATAATTGCTAATTGTGGTTGCAGACACAATCAAGAACTTTTAAGCTATGTGTATGAAATTAATATTTTCTGCAAACCTTGATTTTAGTGTTGAACCTTTTGGATAACCAGATTCTCAAACCTGAAATCCAAATACAGCGAATCGTGTTAATAATTATGACAGTTTTACTGGTAGTAGTTTTGGGATGCTTTGCTGTAAATGCATTTCGGGTATCAGACCCTTACATTAAAACTGTATTATCTTTACAGGGAAATTTAGCTCAAGGACACGCTATTTTTCAAATTAATTGTTCTGGATGTCATGGCTTAGAAGCAAATGGCAATGTAGGTCCTAGCTTACAAAATGTATCGAAAAGAAAATCTCGTTACAAACTAATTCACCAAGTTATTAGTGGAGAAACACCTCCCATGCCTAAATTTCAGCCTAGTACTAAAGAAATGGCTGACTTGTTAAGCTATTTAGAAACGCTTTAAATAATAAAGACTTTCAGTAATTAAGATTTTCAGTAATAAACGTTTAATAAAATATTCATGAATTGAGAATGATGATTAAAAAATAGTTAAAAAATATTAAGAAGGCGTAAGTTTTTTACAATTGTTTACTATGTGGATAGAAGTTGATTATTGCTTTCGCGCAGGTGTAGAAGTCGAAAAACAAGCTAGAGCGATCGCGGTGGGACAAACTGCTGGCACATGGAATGCTAATTTTGCTCACAGAGTAGATACTTTTAAGTCCCATCTTGGTGAGGTCATCTCAATACGAGAAGATAAAGAAACCGCTCAGAACATCGCCACAATCCGCTTCCCTCAAATCAATGTAGAAAACGATATTTCCAGCCTATTGACAATGATTTTTGGGAAGTATTCTATGGCTGGAATTGGTAAAGTTCTATCAGTACGTCTTCCTGGAGGTTATGGTTTATCTCCTCAAGTAGGAATTAAGGGAATTAGAGAACGACTAGGAATAGATAACCGTCCCCTAGTTATGGCAATATTTAAGCCAGCATTGGGACTATCAGCAGCCGAACACGCTGATATACTGCGAGAAGTTGCCTATGCTGGACTTGATATTATTAAAGACGATGAGATTTTAGGGGATTTAGATACAGCCCCAACTTTACAACGTCTCAAAGCTTGTCGTCAGGTAATAGAAGAAGTGAAGCAAGAAACCGGAAAAACTGTTTTATATGCAGTTAATGTTACCGGAAGAGCAGATAAGTTATTAGAAAAAGCTAAATTACTAGTTAGTGAAGGTGCAAATGCACTGTTATTAAATGTCCTTCCTTATGGATTTTCGGTATTAGAAGCTTTAGCAAAGGATCCTGAGATTAACATTCCTATTTTTGTCCATCCAGCTTTTGCTGGAGCTATATGTGCTGCACCAGAGCATGGAATGGCTTACTCTGTAGTCTTAGGAACTTTAATGGCTTATGGTGGTGCAGATGCGGTACTTTATCCAGCCCACTACGGTAGTTTACCCTTTGATGCTAAGGAAGAAGCTAGAATTAGAGATATTTTACGTGGTAGAGGGGTTTTTCCCGTACCTTCGGCTGGTATTCATCCGGGAATAGTACCCAAAGTCTTAAATGATTACGGTAAAGACGCGATCCTTAACGCTGGGACTGGAATAATGGATCATCCAGACGGTGCAGCTAATGGGGTAAAGGCATTTTTTGAAGCTTTGGAACGAGTAGAGAAAGCTAAATCTTTTGAATTAGAAAGTTTGCCTGATGGAGCTTTGAAGAGAGCTGTAACAGAAATGGGGAAATTAGGTCATTTATGAAAGGTGATGTATGAAAGGTGAGTAAATCTCAAATGTCAAATCTTCATGCAAAGTTGGTGTCAACCAATCGTGTATAAGTCGATTGTATAATTCCCTGAGCAATATATCCTTATACGGTCTGCCATATCCCTAAAGATATTAATAAACACCCTCTAAGGATAAACCTAAGCTTAATGTAAGCTTTTCAGCAAATTTTCCAATTGAGACTCTGGAGTGTATTCGATCAAAGCTTCAAAAGCATCTAATAATTTTGCAGCACTATCTCCCAACATTGGACTGAGTCCCCATACATCCTGTACCCACTCTTGAGGAACAGCATCTTCAAAAATCATTCTGGTTAAAAGTTGCTTTGCTTCTGCTTTAGAAATTGGCATATCGTACTGATGTTGCTGTATTTGTCTATTTAAGGGCAAAATTCCTAGAAAAACCCTTATTCATCAGGGTTTTATTAATATTTATTGTAGTTCAATACGGTTCATTTTCAGCTTTTGGCTTGTGATTTTTGGTTTAGAGCTAAGAGTTGACAAATTAAAATCTAATCACCACTAGTGACGAATTTAGAAAAACTGAGTTCATTTGTATTATTCCACTGATAAATATCTTTCCTAAAGCTTTTCCACTGTTCGTATATTTTTTGGAAATCTGCATTTTTCGCGGCATTATCATCTAATATCTCAAAAGCTGATTTTTGTGCTGCTTGTAAAATATCTGGACTATACGGGACTAATTTTGTGCCATTTTTTACAAGTTTATTCAGGGTTTTTCCATTTAATGCTTCGTATTGACAAAGCATATTTAAATTAGCTTCATATGCTGCTGTACTAAAAGCTGCCCGATATTCTGCGGGTAATTTTTCCCATTCTTTAAGATTAACTAATACATCTAAAGTAGAACCTGGTTCCCACCAACCCGGATAACAGTAAAATTTCGCTGCATTATGTAAGCCAATTTTCTCGTCATCATAAGGTCCTACCCACTCAGCAGCATCAATAGCTCCTCTATCGAGTGCTAAGTAAATTTCACTACCTGGCAATACTTGTACATTAACTCCCAAACGCTTCATAACTTGTCCTCCCAATCCGGGAATTCGCATTTTTAAACCTTGCAAGTCAACCAAAGATTTAATTTCTTTTTTAAACCATCCCCCCATCTGAGTTCCAGTATTTCCCGCAGGAAAATTGATAATTTTAAATTGATCTGCGTAAACTTTTTGAATTGCTTTGAGTCCATCCCCGTAATACAACCAGGAGTTTTGTTGTTGAGCATTAAAACCAAAAGGTACGCAAGTTGCAAAAGCTAAAGCAGGACTTTTACCGATATAAAAATAACTAGCTGTATGACCGCACTGAATATTACCTTCTTGGACAGCATCCAATACCCCTAATGGTGGAACTAACTCTCCTCCAGCATAAGCTTTGATAGTAAAACGTCCGTCAGTTATTTGGGAAACTCGTTGAGCGATAGTTTTCGCACCATCAAAGATTACTAAAGATTTGGGCCAGCTTGTAGCCATATCCCAACGAATTCTGGGTAAACCTGTTTGTACTCCTGGTGCTGAACTACCACCACCACCTCGAAAGCGTCTACAACCGACTACTGTAGCAGCTGTTGCACTAGCGATCGCGCTTTTGGCTAGAATATCTCGGCGTTTCATAATTTATTTGTAATCTAATTAACAGCAGTTTTTATCCCATGGTTACAGTATTTTAGAACCTGATTGCTGCTGTAAATGTAGTTTTTCTAATCTCGCTGAATATAATAATCAAAATTCAGGCGACAATTCAGCTTTTTTATTTATCTTTTATTTTTATTATTAGATTTCATTAAATATGATTTGTGCCACATATGTTAATCTAGTAAAAATACATAATCTTTAAGAAGATAGTGTAAGTATTATTTCTTAATGAATATCACTGTATGTCTCTATGATTTATCTAAAGGATGTGTAAATATAAACAGTGTATTATTCAGATAAATAATTTTTTAACTCTTTAGATTAACTTAATTGTCTTAAGTTTTTCTTGATGAATTTTTTAGCTATCGCTTATTTATAATAATCAATTATTTTGGTTTTTTTCCAATGATTTGATTTATTAATTTAATTGAATAAACAATAAAAATATTTATGTCAAATTTTCAGAGATTAAAAAAAAGGAAATTTTATTTTTCTAGTTTTTTTAAAACTAGAAAAAATCTGATGATTGCAGGCTTGGCTACTATATTTTCTACTACTAGTTTCTACACCTTTTCTTTTCTATTGTCCTATTTAAACTCAAATTTTATTTCTGAACATCCCACATCAATTCCTTGGATTAAAAATCAACTTCGATGTGAAACGAGTGGTAGAGATTGGGAAAATAATCAATGCTGGGACTATGAGCACAATTCTTCTTTTTAAAAGAAAAGTATCAATTAAGAATTTTCATTACTAGAGGTATTCCAGCTGGAAGGTTTTTCCAAATAATCAGGAAGATTAGTTGTATTATCACCTCTTGCAGAATAAATTTGTTCAGCTTGGATATTTATTGCTCTACTGAGATTTGTACCGGACAGATTTGCTGCAAATAATTTTGCTTCTTCCAAGTCAACACCAGTCAGATTTGCTTGGGATAAATTAGCTTCTGAAAAGTTCGCTTTGCAAAGTTTAGCTTCATAAAGATTAGCTTCTGAAAGATTTGCAGTACTAAATACAGCTTCTTCTAAATTACTACCAATTAATTTACATTGTGCTAAATTTGCACCAATCAAATTCGTTTTGCTCATATCGGTACCTTCCAAATTAGCTTGAAAGAGATTACTCTCATATAGCGTTGCACTTTGTAAATTTGACCCATACAGTATTGCTTCTTCTAAATTTGCTTCGTAAAGTACAGCGTGTTGTAAATTACTCTGATACAAATTTGCTTGAAAACAGTCTGCTTTTCTCATCACTGCTTGTTCTAAATTAGTTTCGTATAGATCGGCTTTTTGTAAGTTCGCTTCATACAAAACTGCTTCTGATAAGTTAGTTCCAGTGAGATATGATTCTGATAAATCAGCTTGGTAAAACATTACCCCCGTTAGATTTGCAGAAGTAAAATCTACTAATCGAAGATTTGCTCCTATTAATTCTGCTCCCCTTAAATCGGTCGAATGTAAATCTAACCTTTTATTTTCGGGGTCTTGTTGTGGGTTACGTCTAGCGATCGCGGTTAAAGCTGTTTGAACATCGGTAGAAATGCTAGATAAGTACTCAAATTCTTCTTCTATCTCTATTATTGGTGCATTTTCCCTAATAAAAGCTGCTAAGGTTTCCATAATAACCCAATGATATTCTGGAGAGTCTTGAGCAATTTTTTCTAATGCATAGATCGCTCCAGAGCGAGTTTCTATCTTTTCATTACCTAGCTGTTGAATCGCATTTGTGAAACGGTTATCTATTAATTGTTTTTCACAGTCTAAATGATTGCACTGAAGTTCTATATCTATGCTATGTTCTTCATCTCCATTTAAATTTATTATGGAGGTAAATTGGTTATTAAGTTTGCTATCTTTTATATTTACATATAAGTTTTTTGTGAGAATATTTT
>JBCCDM010000243.1:0-10020 GCA_039030795.1 Cyanobacteria bacterium P01_A01_bin.84 | reverse complement strand
TTTGCACCATTTATCAAAACAGGGAGGCATAGCTGAGGGAGTAGTTTCTCTCATAATCGGGAGCTTTTATCAAAGCGACGTAAAAACCTGATTCAGTAAGTATTTTAACTTATTTTTGCACTTATAACTGTTTAAGTCCCGTTAGTAATAATTTATCAATAGCAGGACTTACGCAACAAGAATTTTCCGAAGCGACGGTCACTACGTGTAGGGTTAGCATGATTCCTATCGGATACGCGGAAGCGTTTGCTTCTGCATAACGTTAGTTAAGATGTAAGTCTTGATAATAAAGCAGGAAATTTCCACACATATTTTTTTTGTATGTTATATTCATACAAGAAAACAATTTGAGAATAAGTCCGCTTAGGCAAAAAGGAGGTGATGCCCATGACAGATAGTAATATACCCATGGGTCACCAAGTTGTAGTTAGCCGGCTGTGCGCCGGGGCTGTTCTCTAGGATTAATCTGCTCTTTTTGAGAAGCTAGATAGTCTCAATGGAAAAAGGTTGCTTGGAGTTCCATCCGGCAGTCTGGTTACAACTTGATGACCCGCTAGACCGCTCTTTCATTAGGTTTCTTAATCTGAGGAAAGAGCGGATAGTTTTTTGTAAATACTTTTTACTTATCTTTTACTTACCGAAAATTCTGGGTTTAAATCCTCATACTTATAGGACGGCTTTTATTTTATCCGGAATGTTTATACTCTATATGGTAATATAATAATTTTTAGATTCCATGTTAATCTTTGAGTTCAAGGTATAGGTCAAATTAAAGCAGTACCTAGCAGTAGATGAAGCAATCTTTACCGCTCAACTTGTCCGCAATAGCTGTATTTGGTTATGGATGGACAAAAGGAACGGGTAAAAATGATTTGCAAAAATACTCCTCTGTATTGGCTAAACAGTTTCCGTTTGCGAATGAACTTAACTCGATGGCAAGACAAGCCAGTGCAGAACGAGCATGGTCATCTATCAATCGTTTTTATGAGAACTGTAAGAAAGGAAAGCCTGGTAAAAAGCCAAGTCTATTAATGATGCATCTTGGTATCAGTTCCGTGTGTGGCTTAAATATTTCGGGAAAGTATTTAAGCCACACACGGTCGCTGTTAATCCTCAATACACCAGTCAAAATTGTTCTAGCTGCGGACAAGTTGTAAAAAAACATTATCTACTAGAACTCATGTGTGTTTGTGTGGGTGCGTGTTAGATAGGGATGAGAACCCAGCTATCAATATTTTGCATCGCGGACTTAGTACGGTAGGGCATATCGGACTACTGTGGTCTTACAAGTAAGATGGAGGTAAATTTATTCTTCCTCCAGGCTGCCGCGCAGAAAACCCTTGGGGAGACGAAACCTCTACTCAGCTTGTGGAAGCCTGGTTGAGCAAGTCTTGTCGCTAAACCAAAGAATCCTCGTTCTAAAGGTGCGAGGAGTGTCAAAGCGATATAACCTGTATTCTGTATCCATATGAAAACGGCTGTATATCTATATTTAATATATAAAATTTATGAAAGTTATCTTTCCTATTTTTGAAATTTAGAAAATATTACTGTTTTAAATTATTTACACTTACAGATAGAAGTTAAATTTATCATTTGACATAGGTTGATATATACCATAAGAAGGTTGCAAGGGAAAGCTGATTAAAACTAAGATATATCCTCAAGTTAAATTGCAATGAAAAAATTTACGTTTGCGAAGTATAAGATTTAAAGAGTTAGAGTGCGCTACCTTATGATTGTGAATTTGTATTAGTTTACCTACAGCCTTTAAGTTTAACTTCGGCATTATTCGCTACTAAAAGTTTTTTAACTTATATAGGAAAATTAGGAAACTAAATCTGAATTTTTTCGTCAAGACTGAAAGTGACAAAATAGTAGATAAGCTGGTAGGAAACATATTTGATTTCACTTGTTTGTTACTTATACAGCTTCAATCTTGGCAAAACTTTAACTGTTTCTTAATTATTGGCTAATAGAAACAATGTTTTGTGAAGTTGCTATTAAATTGCTTGGTTTTATGAATATTTTATTCAGGAAATTTACTCCGCATTCAATAAAATTAGTTTTTAAGGCTAATATTATTATGAATAAATCGTAAATTTTTTCGATAGAGTGTAATTCAGTAATACTTAATTGTCCATAATGGGTATTACCCCCAAGGTATATCTACTCCTAGGTTATGTATACTGAGTACGTATTATGATGATTGCTTTTTAAGCACTGTAATTCAATTCAGATGTTTTATAAGATAACTTTATAAACATATGATTACAGCATAGGTTAATTACGTAGCTTAGAAAAGCCAACTTTTTGGTTATTAGCTTTTCAAAAAAAAACTAAAATCTAAAGTGTGGGCAATTATTTCCGATGAATAAGGTTTACAAACTCTTAAACTGTTAAAGTAGAGAGTTGTAGAAAAAGAAATCATCTAGACAAGGTTGTGAGGAGAACAGGTTAAGATGTCTAATCTTTTATGGAAATCCCTAGTGGTAACTCCAGCAGTTTTAGGAGCTTCGATATTAGTTTCCACTAGTGCGATCGCTGCTCCCAGTAATGTTGAGGCAGAAGCAGTTAATAAGCAAGAATTTTCATTAACTCAAAAGCCTCAAATATTGGCGCAAGTAGAAGAAAAAGGTACTCAAGAACAGGTACAGGTTGACGTTCTTGAGAAAGTTAATAATTACAGCAATGAAGGAAGCGGAAACTCTCAGTCTCAGGTAACGTCAGTTTCCCAGTTTTCTGACGTACAGCCTACTGACTGGGCATTTCAGGCTTTACAGTCATTGGTTGAACGTTATGGCTGTATCGCTGGTTATCCCAATGGTACATACCGTGGGAACCGTGCTTTAACGCGTTATGAGTTTGCCGCTGGTCTGAATGCTTGTTTAGATAGAGTTAACGAACTAATTGCAACTGCAACTGCTGATTTAGTAACCAAGGAAGACCTTGCAACTTTGCAGCGTTTGCAAGAAGAATTTTCTGCAGAATTAGCAACCTTAAGGGGTCGCGTAGATGCTTTGGAAGCGCGTACTGCTGAGTTAGAAGCAAATCAGTTCTCTACCACCACCAAATTAAAGGGTGAAGCTATTTTTGCTTTAACTGATGCTTTCGGTGATAACACCGGAGATGTGAATAATGCAGTATTTCAGAATAGAGTCCGCTTAACCTTAGATACTAGCTTTACTGGTAAAGACAAGTTAACTACACGTTTAGCTTCTGGTAATGCACAGCCTTTTGACATCCGTGACGATAATAACGCTTCCGTAAATACTGCTGAAGGAACTCAAACTTTTGCTGATGTTCCTAACGGTGGTAACAACGTTGATTTAGATAGACTTACCTACGAGACTCCCTTCGGCCCAGGTAAGTTATATGTTGCTGCTGTCGGTGGTCGTCACAGCCACTATGCTGCTGTAAATAATCCATACTTCTTTGATGGTACAACAGATGGTGGTAGCGGAGCGCTGACTACCTTTGCCTCAGAAAATCCCATCTACCGCATTGGTGGTGGAGCTGGTGCAGCCCTGAAGTTGCGTGTAGGTAAAGGTGGTAGCATACTTAGACCTAGTTCTTTAACTGTTGGTTACTTAGCTTCTCAAGCTGATAACCCTGGCAATGACCAAGGTGTTTTCAACGGTAATTATGCAGCTTTAGGACAATTAAACTTTAATGTTGGTAGTCGCATAGCATTAGCGGCAACCTATGTCCATGGATATCACGGTACTGGCAGTTTGCTTTTTGACTCTGGAGACAATAGAGCTTTAGTTGGTACTTCTCAAGCTAACTTGGTAGGAGTCTCTAACAATCCAAATAATTTGGGAGCAGCTAGTCCTTATTCCAGTAACTCTTATGGTGTATCGGCAGCTATTAGACCTAGTGACAAGTTCTCTATCAGTGGTTTTGTTTCCTATACCGATGTTCGCGGTTTTGGAAATGATGATGACAGCCAAGTTTGGAGTTATGGCGCTGGTGTAGCACTACCTGATTTTGGTAAGAAGGGTAATGTTTTGGGTGTCTTTGCTGGTGCGCAACCTTATCGTGGAGAAACTGGTGGAGAAAGACCTTATTCTATCGAAGGTTTCTACAAGTATCAAGTTAATGATAACGTTTCCATTACTCCTGGTGTTATTTTCTTAACTAATCCTGGTCAAAGTAATGATGCTGAGGACGCAGTAATTGGTACTTTGAGAACGACCTTTACGTTCTAATCGATCGTATTAGTAAATTGGTAACTGACTATTTAGATAGAAGCATAAAGCATTATTGAAGCATTAAAAGCCCCACCTTTAAAGGTGGGGTTTTATTTGTTTATCTTTGGTTTATTCTTGATTGATTTATGGAAAGAAGCAAACCCCACTGGAGAACCGGAGTATACTAGAAAAGTTGAGAGAATCTTGTAAATACAATGGATTAATCCTCATTAGACCTCTTCCGATAATTAACCTCAAATGCCTATGATTACTGGGCTAAACCTTAATTTCCGGAGATATCTATTGGAATTCCCATTACTGATACCGGTATTGCGATCAAAAATAGTATTCCGTTATGCCGACTTAAACAGAATATAAAGAAGCAACCTCAACAACTTGAACTACTAGGTAATGCAACCCCAGTATGAGTTGTTGCTTTCAATTTTTCCCAAAACAAAATTTTTACTCGTGGAACTATCGTGCAAATCTGAATATGCAATTTTAGCATTAATTGAACTTGCAGCTCGCTACCAAAGCGGGGAACCACTGCAAATTCGTCAAATAGCTGCTAAACAAAGTATACCTGATAGATACTTGGAACAATTATTAGCAACCTTGAGACGTGGAGGTTTAGTCAAAAGTCAACGTGGTTCTAAAGGTGGTTACTTGTTAACTAGAGAACCGTGGAAAATTAAGGTTTTTGATATTTTGGTATGCCTCGAAGGAGTAGATAAGCTCAAAAAATGCGATGAAGATACCCAGCTTAAGACTTTAGAAAGCATCATTGTAGAAGAAATTTGGCAGGAGGCTTGTTTGGCTGCTAATTCAGTATTACAAAATTACACATTGGCAGACTTATGCGATCGAAGAGATTCCCATAAACAAACAGATATTATGTATTACATATAGAAAACTATAGAAAAATTTCATAATCAAACATGAGAAACTGGTAAGTAGTAATTGTATGAATTTAATGTTGCCCGAATCATTTATCGGCAAAAAATTTACATACTCACAGTTAATACTCAAAGGTTAAATTTACTATGCATATTGCTCGTAATATTACTGAACTAGTTGGCTCTACTCCCTTAGTAAGGCTAAATAATATTCCTGTAACTGAAGGCTGCTGTGCAGAGATTTTAGTCAAATTGGAAAGTATGAATCCAGCAGCATCAGTAAAAGACCGCATAGGTGTGAGTATGATTAATTCTGCCGAGGAAGAAGGTTTAATTTCTCCAGAAAAAACAATACTCGTTGAACCTACATCTGGGAATACAGGTATTGCCTTGGCTATGACTGCTGCTGCCAAAGGATATCGACTAATTTTAACAATGCCAGATACAATGAGTGCTGAAAGACGAGCAATGTTAAGGGCATATGGGGCAGAGTTAGAATTAACCAATGGTCTTGAAGGAATGAGTGGAGCTATTCAAAGGGCAAAACAAATAGTAGATACCACGGTAAATGCATATATGCTACAGCAGTTTCGTAATCCTGCTAATAGTAAAATACACAGAGAAACTACAGCAGAAGAAATCTGGAAAGATACTGATGGGAAAGTAGATATGGTTGTAGCTGGTGTAGGTACCGGAGGTACAATCACTGGTGTTGCAGAAGTACTTAAAGCACGCAAACCTAACTTCCAGGCGATCGCTGTTGAACCTGCTAGCAGTCCTGTATTATCTGGTGGCAGACCTGGACCTCATAAAATACAGGGTATTGGCGCAGGGTTTATTCCTCAAGTATTAAAGGTAGAACTAATTAATGAGGTAATTACTGTTACCGATGATGAGGCGATCGCTTACGGTCGCTTGTTGGCAAAGAAAGAAGGCATACTCTCAGGAATATCTACTGGTGCGGCTTTATGTGCTACAATTCACATTGCTAAACGTTCTGAAAATAAGGGACGCTTGATAGTAATGATTCAGCCAAGCTTTGGGGAAAGGTATCTTAGTACACCATTATTTCAAGATTTGGAACCACAGCTAGCTAACTCTATAAGCTAACTACCAATTTTCATAATGGCAGAAGATTATAACCATTACCAAACCCTGAATTTGAATCCTGATGCTAGCCAAGCAGATATTAAGCAAGCTTATCGGTATTTGGTCAAGCAGTATCATCCCGATAGTAACCAAGAAACTATTGATAACGAGCAAATTATTCGTATCAATGCGGCTTATGAAGTATTGGGAGATAAAGAAAAACGATACTCATACGACCGACAACTACGTGCTACAGGAAATCATTACAACTACAGTAATTACAGTCATACTGAAGAAAGACAAAAACGTACAGCAGCAGCACAAAAAGAATACAAAGCTAGACGTAAAACACGAAAAAATAAAGATGAATTAATTGAGGAATGGTTACGCTTCGTTTACCAACCAGTTAGCAGTGCTGTAGAAGATATTTTGTTTTCCCTGCGATCGCAAATTGAAGAATTAGCAGCCGATCCCTTTGATGACGAACTTTTAGAAGAATTTCAAGACTATCTTGAAACTTGCAAAGTCAATCTCAAGCAAGCACAAAATACCTTTCGCTCTTTACCTAATCCCCCAAGTTTAGCAAGGGCTGCGGCACATCTATACTACTGCCTTGATAGAATTACGGATGGATTAGGCGAATTAGAATATTTCCCCCTCAACTACGACGAAAGCTATCTCCACGCTGGACAAGAAATGTTTCGTATAGCTTCAAGTTTATATTATGAAGCTCAAGATTCGGTCACTAGTTATACATAGAAGAAGCAAGGAAAGGGGAGAGTGGGAGATGGTGAGAAATAAGAAATAAATAGCGTTAATCAAAAAATAAAATGGATACAATCCCCTCAATAACCCTGGGGAGAAGCAAGCTACATTGATGGGGTAATCATGCCGGAATGTAGGGTACGCAGGAATTACTCAGAAGCAGGCTAACGTAGTTTCTCCTAAAGAATTTATTACCAATTACCCATTAGCAATTATCTATCAACTAACAAGCATCAACTAATTAAAGAAAGGTTCATTGAAAACATAAATTGGTTTATGCTGGAAGTAGATAAAGATTAAGAAATTTTAAATTTAGCTGACAGCATACTCATGCAATGTGTAGTAAATCGTCGCGCTCAGTTCTCAGCTAGTCATCGTTATTGGCTACCTGAATTGAGTGAGGCAGAAAATATCGAAAGATTTGGTGCTTGTTCCCGGTTTCCCGGACACGGACACAACTATGTTTTATTTATTTCCTTAGCAGGAGAATTAGATGAATATGGTATGGTGTTAAATTTATCTGATGTTAAGCAGGTAATAAAAAAGGAAGTAACCACTCAACTGGACTTTTCTTACCTTAACGATGTGTGGGAAGACTTCCGAGAGACTCTCCCTACCACTGAAAATATTGCACGAGTAATTTGGCAGCGATTAGCACCTCATTTACCTTTAGTTAACGTGCAACTATTTGAACATCCTGAACTTTGGGCAGATTATATGGGAAATGGAATGGAAGCTTATCTTACTATTAGTACTCACTTTAGCGCCGCACATAGGCTCGCAAGTCCCCATTTAAGTGATGAAAAAAACTTTGAAATTTATGGTAAATGTGCCCGTACTCATGGACACGGACACAATTATCATTTAGAAGTTACAGTCAAAGGTGAAATCGACCAACGTACTGGAATGATTGCGGATTTGGGCGATTTAAACAAAATTATAGAAGATTATGTTTTAGAGCCATTCGACCATAGTTTTTTAAATAAAGATATTCCCCACTTTGCTGAAGCTGTCCCGACTGCTGAAAATATCGCGTTTCATATTAGTAACTTACTGCGATCGCCTATTGCTCAAACTGGAGCAAAACTACATAAAATTAAGTTGATTGAAAGTCCCAATAATTCTTGTGAAATTTATTGTACTGATTCAGAATCTAATTCTCATCGTTCTGTAAATAAGGAACCTGTCTTAGCAAAGGTATAGAATTATCTTTATCTATTGAAACAATTGAAACACAACATTAGGGCACAATAATAGTGTGCCCTTCTTAAGAATCTAATTTTGCAATAACCGTACGATGACGCGGACTGTTTTGAGTAATGTAAGGTACTTGAAAGCCAGCATTTACGATAGCTTTCTCTATATCCAAATTAAAATAATCGTCTAAGTAAGGCTCAGTACTTTTTAACAGAGTAAAAACGTAAGGAGGCATTTTTTTAAAAGCTTCCGAACAAGGATTCATATCCATAATTGCTATATGACCTCCTTTACGCAACAAACGTTTAGCTTCTGCAAATATTTCCTTGCTAGGAGTTTGGGGTAGCTCGTGACATACCAAAAATATAGAAACTAAATCAAATGAGTTATCTGGTAGCTTAGTATTCTCAGCAGCAGCATGAACCCAATTGATATTCATCTGATGCTGTTGAGAACGGTAATTAGCTACAGCCAAAAAGTATGCGGATAAGTCTACACCAGTAACTTGAGCTTCAGGATACATTTCTTGTATAGGAAAGGTACTTAAACCAACTCCACAACCAAAATCTACAATATCTTGCGGTGCTTCAATTTTCTGCTGAAGAATATCATGATAGCTTTGACGTAATTTTGCATCACCACCAGCACCAGCATCTTGCCAAATTTTTGCATGAACAGCGCGAGCAGCAGATTCTAATTCAAAAGCTGCTCTCCAACTAAGATTACCTTCTTCATAAGCATGAAAGGAGGTCACATAATAATCTGGGTATTTAATTAGAGGATTTTCTATTTGAGAAAAATCAGCATCCCAACTGCGTTTCTGGAAATTATTTACCTCTTGAGTCCAAGGTACACCAATTTTTTCAGCTCGTTTAATCATCATTTGTCGAGCTTGATGCTTGGCAAAATCAGCTAAAGGTTTAATGGCTAATATACCATTTACTAACTTAGAGGTTACATCAACAGATGTTTTAATAGCAGCACTCATCAATCAGCTTCTATGACAATAATCAGGTTTCTACTTTTGGGATCATAAGGGGAGATGTCAGGCAATGAATATTAATTTTTGAAAATCTATGAAAATCTATAAGAGCTTCAGGACTTACGCAACGAAGATTTGTCCGAAGCGACGGTCACTACGTGTAGAAAAGCACAAGTCCCATCGGACATACGGAAGCGTTTGCGGAGCATAACGTAGTTAACGCGAGGACTCTGTGATTACGTCGCTATCGTTTATCCTAACAGACATGCTACGCATTCACGTAGTGTAGCGCTAGCTAACGTAATGACGGAGGAATTACGTAGCTTTTGCGTAAGTTCTGCTAGAGTAACTACGCTCCATATATAACTTCAGCTTCGGCATTTGGGACTACTTGTTATCTGGATTTGCAAATATTTTTTTTGATTTGCTTGTTAAAAAGGAGTTTACTTGTGCCCCTAAGCTAAATAATTTCTGTATTATACATCTAAAAAAGAAGAATAAAAAATTTACATATGAGGTTACCATGCATGGATGGCAGATGATTAATGTTTACACAAAAGAGTCACAAATGAGTCGAGTGAAGCAGCTTCCACAGTTGCATGGGGCAAGTTGTTCCAATCTCGGATGGTTTTCGGGAGAAAAGCGTGAAGGTGATAGTCCGCTCTGCATCGTGGTGCCAGAAACTGCTGATTGTGTCCCCGTCGTGATCTTGGCGGGAGCGGTATAAGTTTACTCTTTATGCCTTCTGCATCCATCATGCCGTGTTTTATCTTATAAAGCATCGTAAGCCGAGCTTTTTTCCGTCGCTCTTCAAGAGATGGCCATTTGAGCTCTTTTAGCATTGATGTTACGCTGGTCGTCCTCCGGTAGTCCCTCATAACGAACCTTGCCGCCCTAC
>JBCCDM010000242.1:0-10031 GCA_039030795.1 Cyanobacteria bacterium P01_A01_bin.84 | reverse complement strand
CCGAAGTTTTCCCTTCGTTTTTTTTTAAGATGATTAAACTTTGTTGTAAACTTTCTGCAAATCTAGTCCTATTCATGACATCTGTCGATTGTCTCAAACTTTGATTTCCAGATATAGCCTTCATAGTCCAATTCCCACCCAAACTCCAAAAGAAAAAAGGTAGCAATACTATCAATCCAAGATAAATTCTGTTGCCCATTTATAATCCTGCCTTAGCTAAAACATATAATGATGCAGTCACTGAAATCCTGCTATAGAAATGCAAAACCCAAGCACCAATTATGTGTTTTGTGCTTAATAATCAACTGATTTCATGTTTTCTTATTGTAGTTGTTACAACTGACAAATAAAGTTAGTCAGAAAACAGCAAAAAAAATAGGAATCAGGATTTATTAATTGAAAACTAAAATAATAATATAAGTAATTAATTACTCATTTATTCCTGGTTCTTATCTTGTATATTTTAATATGTTGAGTGTAAAATGAATATAAATTGAGTATAAAAATTACCAAAAATATAAATATTAAATACAACATAAAGGGCAAACAATACTATTTACCATACTTATTAGTCATCTCAAATAATATTAGAGAATTATCCTCAGACAGTGTAACTTTTAGCCCTTAGTTTTAATCTCTAAACATCTGGGGTTGGTATAGTAATCGAATATAATTATAGTTGTAAATACTCATGCAGCCAAAAGAAGCACCTAACCGGAAGATTTTAAGTAAATAGTCGTAAAATAATCATAAAAAGTTCCTGTATCCCTATAACTCCCAGATAATAACCCTATACAAATCCTTTTCCTTTGAGGTTTTCTCCTTTCTATAAGAGATAAAATAATTAACAAACAATGCCCACTAGTTAACCCATGACCAGGACTCCAGAAGCAGATACAGCAAGCATCGACCAAGAAACCGATAATAAGCCATCAAGTGATGACTACCTCAACGAATTACCAGACGAAGTTGAGATGTCCATCTTCGATCACTTAGAAGAATTGCGATCGCGAATTATTTATTCTCTGATTGCCATAACTATAGGGGTTATTATCTGTTTTATTGCCGTTAGACCTATCGTACAGCTACTGGAAATACCTGCTGGAGATGTAAAATTTCTTCAACTTGCACCAGGAGAATTTTTCTTTGTTTCTATAAAAGTAGCAGGTTATTCCGGTATACTTATTTCTAGTCCATTTATCCTTTACCAGATTATTCAATTCGTTCTCCCTGGACTAACTAGAAAAGAACGAGGTCTATTAGCACCAATAGTATTTGGTTCGAGTATCTTATTTTTCCTAGGCTTGGTATTTGCTTATATTGCCCTGATTCCAGCTGCTTTAAACTTTTTTATCAGCTACGGTGCAGATGTAGTCGAACAACAGTGGTCAATTGAAAAGTATTTTGAATTTGTCTTACTACTTTTATTTAGTACAGGTTTAGCTTTCCAGGTTCCCATTATTCAGCTACTACTAGGTAACTTAGGAATAGCATCATCTCAAAAAATGCTTGCTGGTTGGCGTTATGTTATTTTTGGTGCAGTTATCTTGGGTGCAGTTCTCACACCTTCAACAGACCCCCTCACCCAAAGTTTATTAGCAGGAGCTGTACTAACTTTATATTTCGGCGGTATTGGTTTGGTTAAATTAACAGGAAAATAGGAAATAAGCATTATTCGGGTTAAGAGAATGCTTGAAATTATCGTTTTCAAAAGTTTAGATAACAACTAGTGCTTAAGTACTAGTTTATCCAGTAAAACCATCTAACAATGGTATAGTGTACAAAAGCAGAAGTCGCAAAAACGTGGAATAAGATAAAGTAAAAATGCTGCTAGGGTTTCAAACAGAATTGAAAGTAAATAAAACACAAAAAATTCTGTTAGCTAAACATCCAGGAGTAGCAAGATATACTTGGAAATGGGCATTAAGGTTAACCAAAGATATCTTAGATAACAACCAACAACACTACTCTCTTGGTGTGCTTCCTCAAGGCGAATGCAATTCCCCTTGAGGAAGCACTGATGTACATAGTAAGCATACCAAAGCAATGCCGCCTGTGGAGGTGAAGACTCCGAAGTCCATTGATGAAGCAGGAACTAAGAAATAGATAATGTCCAACTTTGTCTAATTTTTGGAAAGCGGTTTGAGATCCTTAAAAGCTGAAAGCCAAAAGCTAAAATACTCATATACTTAACCATCTCACAAACCTGACTTCTCTCCTAACCCCAAATGAGTAATATCAATCCTGCCGTCATTACTAAAGTTCTACCAGATACAATTGCTGAAGAAATAGGCTTTGAAGTGGGTGATGCAATTGTTAGTATTAATGGTATGAAACCCCGGGATTTGATTGATTACCGGTTTTTATGTGCTGATGAGATATTAGAATTAGAAGTATTAGACACGAATGGTAATCCTCATGAGATTGAAATTGAAAAAGATTATGACGAAGACTTAGGGTTGGAGTTTGAAACAGCTTTATTTGATGGTTTAATTCAGTGCAACAATCGTTGTCCTTTCTGTTTTATCGACCAACAACCACCAGGTAAGCGTTCTAGTTTATATTTTAAAGATGATGATTATCGCCTCAGTTTCCTTTATGGTTCTTATTTAACTTTAACTAACTTATCAGAACGGGAATGGCAACGTATCGAACAAATGCGTCTTTCCCCTTTATATGTTTCCGTCCATGCTACAGAACCGGAAATTAGAATCAAACTGTTAAAAAATCCCCGTGCTGCTCAAATTCTCTCACAATTAAAGTGGTTTCAAGAAAGAAGATTGCAAATTCATGCTCAAGTTGTAGTTTGTCCTAATATAAATGATGGCAAGCATTTGGAACAAACTTTAAAAGATTTAGGGTCATTTCATTATAATGAACTACCTGCTGTAGCTTCTGTAGCAGTGGTTCCTGTCGGTTTAAACAGATTTCGTCCTTCTGGAGATGAACTTGTACCAGTGACCCGTGAAAAAGCAAAAGAAGTTATCAAACAAGTGCGATCGCAACAAAAAAGATTTCTCTCAGATTTTGGTTACAACTTTGTTTGGTTAGCTGATGAATGGTTCCTAATTGCCGGGGAAGATTTACCATCAGAGGAAGAATACGGAGATTATCCTCAAATTGACAATGGGGTTGGTTCAATTCAATTATTTGTTAAGCAGTTTATTAGCAAAGCAAAAGAATTATTACCAGAAAAAGTCTCGGAGCGCAAGTTTACTTGGGTCGTTGGGAATGCTGTGGAAAAAGCATTTCAACCAATTCTCAAACAGTTAAATTCTGTGGCAGGATTACAGGTAGATATGCGTGCTTTAAATAGCGATTATTGGGGTCAAGCTATCAGCGTTACCGGATTACTTACTGGTCACGATTTGCTCTTGAATTTGCAAGGTCAAGAGTTAGGGAATGGTGTTTTGCTACCTACTGTCATGCTCAAACACGGAGAACTGATTTTCTTGGACGATCTAAGTATGCAAGAAATAGAAGATAAATTAAATACTAGTATAATTCCAGTTTCCGGAGTTGAGGAATTGATTGCATCTTGTATAAAGCCTATAGATAAATGATTAGTTTTCTTGGTTTTCACCTATGTATTGCCATTGCTTAATTAAATCTTAGTAAAAATAAATCATATCTTTAATTTAAATTTGCCAAAAACTAGAAATAATGTCTTTTGGTAAGTTGACTATGGATAAAATTATCTTACTGTTTAAATAACGGTAATTTTTATACATTGATGTATGGAATAATAATACATTAAGGTAATAAAGAATTTGCAATATCTTGTTTCATATAATACAAAAAAATGTGTACTAACATGAATTTTAATTTTTGAATGCAATTATTTTTCAGGACTTACGCACGGACTACGTGTTTAGGTCATTACGACCATAGGGAAGTAATCGCAAAGCCTTATTACTCGTTACGAGTGCGTAAGTCCTATTTTTATTAAATCGCAAGTTTATTTCTAAGAAGAATAAATGAATAGCAATTAATTACAAGATATTTTGAGTCTTTAATTATTATGGGATTGTAACTCAATACTCTCTCATAAGCTTTTTTGACTATGGGTAAAATTACTGTTAGAAAAAATATGAAGCTAATCTAGATTAGGTATAAATTATATTTTTATTCGGTATTTAAAAATTTTATCAAGTAATAACAACAAAAAATTATAGGAACGAAATAGAGAAAAATAGTGAATAATCAAAAGACAAGCAATAAAAGAGTAAAAATAAAACGATTAGGCAAAATTATATTTAAAATTCAATTTTTACTTATAACTACCATTTGGAATTTACCATCAGCAGTAGCAGTAGAAAAACCAGTATTAAGTATTGTTTATAGTCAAGAAAATGCTAGTCAGTGGCGGGGAATTACTAGTAGATTAGAAGCCTCTGGTATTGGATATTGCATTGTTCCATTATCGGATGTGAAGAGCGCTACAGATTTAGGCGATCGCCAAGTTTTATTTTTACCCAACATAGAAACTCTCAGTCCTTCACAAGCGATCGCTTTGGAAGAATGGATGGGTAAAGGAGGTAAGTTAATTGCTAGCGGTCCTACAGGTAGTTTATCTGCACCAGGAGTTCGTCGTTTATTACGCAGTCTGTTGGGTGGTTATTGGGGTTTTAGTCTTGATGGTGCTAAACAACTACAAGCATCAGCAACAGATCCATCTTGGGTACGAAAAGATGGACTATCCGTACAAGTACGAGGTGGTGTAATTGTTCCTGAAGGTTCAAGAACCCAGAAAGCAGCAGTTTGGAATTCCCAAGATAATCCCGCAGCAGTTTTAACCACTCGACGCTCGACTTTTTTCGGCTGGAGATGGGGAGTAGATGCAGCTTCTGCTGCTGATGTAGATACTGCTTGGTTAAATGCAGCGATTCAACGTTACTCAAACTCTTCAAATTTAAATAAGATTGCAGGTACGTCCCCAAACTGTATAAATTCAGTTGTATCTCTTCCTAAAACTACAGCTAGGAAAATTCCTCCTTTACCAAAAGAAATTTCTAGACCCACAACTTTTAGAGTTACTACCAATAGCAATACTCAACCAACTAGGTTTATTAGAGCTAAGGAACGTAAATATAAATCTCAAGATCCAATTGACCAAATACAAGATAGAGTAAATATTCCCAACATACCTCCCCAAGGTAAACCCATCAGTCGCACCCAAGCGATCGCATTACAGCAAGATTTACGCAATTTAATAGGTCGAGTGGAAAGCGCTCAGTTAGCAGCTAATGTTAGAGGTGGTAGTCCAGGAGTGGATCCGACTATTACCGCTTCTATCCGTTCCGGTGCAATTTCTGGTACTGAGCAAGCTTTAAGTAGAGCGCGGAATGTTTTACAACTATTACCTAAATTAGTCGCACAGAATCAATACGATCGAGCCCGTCAACAATGGTTAGCAGCTAAATCCGAACTTTGGAAACAGTTTCCCATCAACCGTCCCCTTGCACAACCAGAAATTCGTGCCATATGGCTTGATAGAGGTACGATAGTCAAAGCTCAAAATGAGCAAGGACTTGCTAAAATTTTTGATAAGTTAAAAAAAGCAGGAATTAACACCGTCTTTTTTGAAACCCTCAACTCCAGTTATACAGTCTATCCAAGCCGCATTGCACCAGAACAAAATCCCCTAACCCGTGGATGGGATCCTTTAGCATCAGGGGTAAAGTTAGCGAAGAAAAGAGGTATAGAGCTACACGCTTGGGTCTGGGTATTTGCCGCAGGAAATCAACGTCATAATAAAATTCTTAACCTCGATCCTAATTATCCCGGTCCAGCATTGGCATCTAATCCCAGTTGGGTTGGTTACGATAATAAGGGTAATACAATTCCACCCCGTCAAGATAAACCCTTTTTTGACCCCGCAAATCCTCAACTACGACAATATCTACTTTCTTTATATGAAGAGATAGTCACAAAATACGAAGTAGACGGTTTACATTTAGACTATATTCGCTATCCCTTCCAAGACCCGAAAGCGAATCGTACATATGGTTACGGTGTAGCTGCAAGACAGCAGTTTCAGCAAAAATGGGGTGTAGACCCAGCCAAGATTTCCCCCGAACAACATCAACTCCGACAAAAATGGACAGCATTTCGTACCCAACAAGTAGATAGTTTTGTTGCAGAAGTTTCTCAAAAGTTGCGTCAAAAGAAACCAAATATTATCCTATCAGCAGCAGTTTTTCCCTTACCAAAACAAGAGAGAATTCAGAAGTTACAGCAGCATTGGGAATTATGGGCAATACGCGGTGACATAGATTTAATCGTCCCCATGACCTACGCTAGAGATACCAATCGTTTTGAAAGATTGGCACAACCCTGGATTAACTCCAGACAGTTAGGTTCCACTTTAGTTGTACCAGGTATTCGTTTGCTAAATTTATCAGCATTGGGGACATTTGACCAAATTCAGCTAGTTAGAGATTTACCTACTAGTGGTTATGCTTTATTTGCTGCTGAAAATCTAGATAGCCAATTGGAAAAGATTTTTAGTAATACTCAAGGTACTAAGAAAAATCAAAAAGAGCCTATTCCTTTACGAGAACCATTTAAAACAGCAAAGTTGCGTTACGTAGTCTTACAGTCAGAATGGGACTTTTTAATTGAAAACCAACAGTTAACCTTACCTAAGTCTGTTAGTAGCAAATTTAAAAACCAAGTACAAATCCTAGCTAGAGCATTAGATAGATTAGCCAAGAAACCTAATAAAAGCAACTTAGTAGTAGCCAGAGCATCTTTAACCCGTTTCAAATCCCAGTATCGGACTTGGATTTATCCTTATGCTACCAACCATCCTTATCAAGTTAAAGCCTGGGAAAATCGTCTAATCACAATAGATAGATTATTACAATATGGGCAACGAGTAAAATTAAAATAATTAAATAATTATTACCGGCATATTTTTTATAAAAAATATGTCACTTGATAAGATAAAAATTTTAGTATATTTACTGAGGTTTTCTTTTTGCTATTAGATACTAGTATCTGCTGGGAGCAATAACCCTAAGGGGGTTGCGCGAAGCCATGGTGTAAAGACACCCACAATAGGCGATCGCAAAAAGAAAAATTGGTCAAGGCTATCACTCCTTGACCAAAATGCAACCAAGTTCTAAAACACACAACTAGTGAGGTCTATATATATGTTAAACAATACTATGCCTTTGGTCTAGTTTTTGTAGCTTTTATTTCAGTTGTTTAGAACTCTACAACATTAGCAAATTAATTTTGCTAGAAAAATTCATCCAAAAGATATAGCTCTACGCTTTGGGGTTAGGACGTTTTTCAAGAAAAAGGAAGAATTGGGGGTAGACTACCCCCTTTCCCCCCGATTGAGCAGACGTGAAGTCCCCCAAACCCCCTCCAGATAAGAATTATTAAGATGTCCTAATATATACCAGTAGTGTTATATTATTTTTTCTTCAAAAATCTAAAAAATAAAAAACGGCAGAATTACATCTGCCGTTTCATTTATAAATATAATTTGAGAATTATTGAGAATTATTGAGATAATCTCTTATGAAACACCTTGCGGTAAAGATTCTGGAGTTTCCTGACCTGTTACATTAATGTTGCCGCTATCATCAACGTCAACTAAGGCTGTATCGCCGTCTTTTATACGACCAGAAAGGATTTCTTCTGCTAAGCTATCCTCTAATAGGCGCATAATTGCTCGACGTAAAGGTCTCGCACCATAACTGGGGCTATAACCTTCATCAATTAGACGATCTTTAAACCTATCGGTAACTTCAAGGACGATCCCTTTCTCAGTGAGTCTTCCAAATACCTCTTTAAGCATGATTTCGGCAATTTCTTTCACCTCATCCTTACTCAATTGACGGAAGACGATAATTTCGTCTAAACGGTTGAGGAATTCTGGACGGAAGTACTGTTTGAGTTCTTCATTTACCAAAGATTTAATTCGGTTGTATTGAGATTCGCTTGCATCATCGGCAAACTCGAAACCAATACCACCACCACCTTTCTCGATTACCTTAGAACCGATGTTGGAGGTCAAAATCAGTAAGGTATTTTTAAAATCTACTGTACGTCCCTTGGCATCGGTTAATCTACCGTCTTCCAAGATTTGCAGCAACATATTAAACACATCGGGGTGAGCTTTTTCGATTTCATCGAATAGCACCACAGTGTAAGGACGACGACGTACAGCTTCTGTTAACTGACCGCCTTCGTTATATCCTACATATCCTGGAGGTGAACCAATCAGTTTGCTGACGGTGTGACGTTCCATAAATTCCGACATATCTAAGCGAATCATTGCTTCTTCAGAACCGAAGAAGTAAGAAGCCAAAGATTTTGCTAATTCTGTTTTACCAACACCAGTAGGACCAGAGAAAACAAAGCTAGCAATGGGTCGGTTGGGATTTTTCAAACCAACACGAGCGCGACGAATAGCGCGAGATACTGCCTTTACTGCGTCTTCCTGACCTATTAAACGCTGATGTAAAGTATCTTCCATGTGCAACAACTTCTCGGATTCAGATTCCGTTAGTTTGTTGACAGGTACCCCAGTCCAGGAAGCGACAATGTGAGCAATGTCTTCTTCTGTAACTACAGGTTCTTCACCATCAGTTTTGCTACCGTTGGCTTTATTTTGAGCGATCGCGCGAATTTCACCTTTAATTTCCATTTCGCGATCACGGAGTTCTCCAGCTTTATCAAAATCCTGAGAACGGACTGCATCGTCTTTTTCTTTTAAGATTTGTCTGAGTTCTTTGTCCAACTCTTTAGCTGCGGGGGGCAACTGAGAGTTTATTAAACGGACTCTAGAACCAGCTTCATCAATTAAATCGATCGC
This sequence comes from Cyanobacteria bacterium P01_A01_bin.84, assembly GCA_039030795.1. Lineage (GTDB taxonomy): Bacteria > Cyanobacteriota > Cyanobacteriia > Cyanobacteriales > Nostocaceae > JBCCDM01. Next base: position 1,198 of record JBCCDM010000242.1, on the reverse strand, counting down.
CTTATCAGGTAAATAGCGATCGCTAATGTATCTATCGGATAATTTTGCTGCTGCGACTAGAGAGTCATCAGAAATCTTTAACTTGTGATGCTGCTCGTAGCGATCGCGCAAACCATATAGAATTTCAATGGTTTCCTCTACTGAGGGTTCCCCTACCATCACTGGCTGGAAACGACGTTCCAAAGCAGCATCTCTTTCGATGTGCTTGCGGTACTCATCTAAGGTAGTAGCACCAATACATTGCAATTCTCCTCTAGCCAAAGCAGGCTTCAGAATATTTGCTGCATCAATCGCACCTTCTGCCGCACCCGCACCAATTAAGGTGTGTACTTCATCTATAACTAAAATTACATTTCCAGCCTGTCGAATCTCATCCATGATTTTCTTCAGGCGTTCTTCAAATTCACCCCGATACTTGGTTCCTGCCACCAGTAAACCTATATCTAAGGTGACAACACGCTTTTCTTCCAGGATATCGGGAATATCTTTGTCAGCTATCCTACTTGCCAAACCTTCGGCAATAGCAGTTTTACCTACACCAGGTTCCCCGATCAATACTGGATTATTCTTTGTCCGGCGACCAAGAATTTGAATCACCCTCTCAATCTCTTTCGCACGTCCGACAACCGGATCAAGTTTGTTGTCAGTAGCTAGCTGGGTTAGGTTTGAGCCAAACTCATCCAAAGTTGGAGTCTTGGTTCTGCCAGATTGGGAGCCAGTGCTCACCTCAGCAGTTTCTCCTAGCATTCGGATTACTTGGGTTCTTACCTTAGATAGATCTACACCTAGGTTCTCAAGCACTCTAGCTGCTACACCTTCCCCTTCTCGGATGAGGCCCAACAGCAGATGCTCGGTACCAATGTAGTTATGCCCCAACTGGCGTGCTTCTTCTAAAGAAAGCTCTAAAACTCGTTTAGCTCGCGGAGTAAAAGGTATCTCCACTGCCACGAATCCAGAACCTCTACCTATGATCTTCTCGACCTCAATCCGAGCGTCTTTTAAGTTGACACCCATAGATTTGAGAACCTTAGCCGCCACTCCGGTACCTTCGCCTATTAGACCCAGTAGGATCTGCTCAGTACCGACGAAATTATGCCCAAGACGGCGTGCCTCTTCTTGAGCTAACATTATCACCTTAATGGCTTTTTCTGTGAAGCGTTCAAACATTGGCTTTTCCCATCACCTGCGTCGTGCCGGT
>JBCCDM010000241.1:0-10083 GCA_039030795.1 Cyanobacteria bacterium P01_A01_bin.84 | reverse complement strand
GTTCAGATAAGAGGAATTGTAGGTTGGGTAGAGCTTGAGCGTTACCCAACAAAACATTGATAATGTTGGGTTACTCTCCGAGAAGCCGCTCCGCGTCTACGTTCCTCAACCCAACCTACGCTATTTGGAATTTTCAGGCTTTACTGAACGGTATTGCCTTATATATGACAAGCAATCAAAAAATCAGGAAACCATCCCCAAATCAAGGAACTTAACAAATAAACTAAACGTCACATTTCAGTAAAAACACTGAATTGATAATAATTAAATTTTTTCTGAATTAGTTCAGCAATTCTTTCATAAAATAGTTCAGAATCATATGAAAACTAAAGTGGAGTGTGATGGAGTTAGCAAGAATAAAATCAGTTAAATCATCGGTAAACAAGTTATTACTTGCAACCTTACTTGCATTACTTTGGAATGCACCAGTACAAGCACAAAGAGATTTATTGACAAGAGCAGAAGTATACAAAATACTCAACCAAGTTCAACTATTACTAAGAAATAAACCAGCACGTCGAGCCAAATTAAGAGATGTGTTAGTTCCATTAGATGCATTAACTACAAAAGCGCGATCGCGTGCCGAGTTGCTCTTTAATGAAGGTTCCTTAGCTCGTATCGGTCCGAATGGAAATTTCCGCTTCAAACCAGGAACCCGACGACTTCAGCTACCAGGTCGCGGACTCCGGTCTGAAACTATACTGGAAATGAAAAAAGGTGTTGCCGTAGTTATGGTTCCACCGGGTGGTAGTACAACTAAGGTAGAAACTACTCAAGGAACAGCAGATATTTTCTCATCGCAAATATCTGGGAAACCAACACCAGAACCAAACCAGTTACCATCAGATATCACTGAAAACTTTAAAGGTAGTGCTTTAGCTATTATCACTGATGATAGTAAGAAAACTACTAGATTTCTGAATCTAACTCGTCACCCTGTTGCTATTAATAATCCCCAAGGAACTCAGACGGTTATTTTACGGGGTGGTCAAACAGTAACGGTTAACGATGGAACCATCGGTGAAGTACAAAACTTTGACCTAAAGAAATTTTATCAAACAACCAAATTAGCTACGGGTTTGGGTCCCGGACAAGAAGATTTAATTACAAAGGAACCAGAACCAGTCCAAAAAACTCTCAGGTTATTAAGAAAAGAAACTTTACTCACAATTGAGACTCAAGCACTCTGGGTGAATGGTTTATGTAGTTTAAACTCACGTGGAGGAGCAAGTACTCTTTCTACTAATTGTATTACTACAGGTAACGACCCCATAGATAAGTTTGAAGGGGTTCGAGAGGTACTTCCACCAAGAGATATCAATGATGATAGAAATGATGTTGGTGGAAATGATGTTGGTGGAAACGACTTACCAAACCCAAATAATGGAAATGATGTTGGTGGAAACGACTTACCAAACCCAAATAATGGAAATGATGTTGGTGGAAACGATTTACCAAACCCGGATAATGGAAATGATATTGGTGGAAACGACTTACCAAACCCAAACAATAGAAATGATAGGGATATAAACGACTTACCAAACCCACAGTAACTATCAACCGTTGTGTAGTAGCTCATTATTAATCAAGCTGTCTCAGGAATTACGCATATACAACCTATTTACGTCATTGCGACGACAAGAACGCAAAGCCTGATTTTTCATTACGAGCCCGTAAATCCTATGTCTATTAGATTCATTTTTTAATTGTAAAAAATAATAAATTTCAAGTGTGAGTGTGAAGAAATTATGCGTGTTTATCCTATAGCAATTTACTCGCTAGCTACTTTATTAGCAACCTTAGATATAAATTATAAAGCAGTTGCTAATCCTGTCACCAAAAAATCACAGCCATCAACACAAAAAAATCAAGACATAAAAACAAAAATAGAAACAAACAAATCAAATTCAACTAAAAATTATCAAAATCACCTGATAAATATTTCCCAACCAGAAACAATTACCAATTCTTTTTCAGATACAGAAACTATTCAACAACACATTCAACAAAGTCCCTCTTTGGTAAGGGAAGTTGGAGAAAAAGGGGAGTCTAGTAGGATACCCAATTTGCTCTTGCGATCGCCTGACTCCACTCTAGTTTCAAATGACCAAAAAAAATCAAATATAGAAAAATTAACCAAAAACACCAATTCACCACCTCTGTCTGTAATCACAGAGAAGACAAAACTAGTAATCAACCATAAGACCCAAAATATTACCCAAAATATTACCCAAACATTACCAGACCCAAACGCACCAACCGAAATTCCCGATTTTCCCCCCGTAGAGGAAACACCACCACTCACAGAATCAGAAATAAAAGATGAACTTGGTGAAATTGAAATTATTCAACCAAAAGTAAAACAACCACCCAGAAGAAAACAGCCCAATGCACAGTTATTGCTACGTTCTTCAGCTTTCACCAGTTCTAATATTACATCTCTAGAAAACCTTCGTGATGGTGATACCATCTTTGTTAATAGTGCAACTCTTCTTGTAACCCCAAAACTGGGAAAACAAACTCGCTTAATCGCAACAGCTGGTGGAGGTTTAGCAAGGTTTGCCACTGAGGGAGACTCAAACTATAATTTTCTCAATTTTAGTTTAGGAGTACAACAAAGAATAGGAAAAGGAATGTACGCTCAATTTGGATGGGCGCAAGATAGAATTTATCAAGATGATGATGGGGACAGGGTTTTGTTAGATGACTCCCTTCGCTTAGTCCTAGGTAGACAAGACCAGTTAGATAAGAAGTTACGTTTAGATTCTTTTTATGAACTACGGGGTAGTTTTACTACCCCTGACGAACAAAGTAGAATCGCTAACTCTTTAGGAGCACGTCTGCGTTATGACATTACCCCAGACCTCCAAGGAGCGATTAACTACCGGTTAAGTTTTCAAGACTTTACTCAGGAATCGAGATTTGACACCAGACACCAATTAGGAATGCAAGCAATTTACAGTATTAATCGCGACCTATTTATAGGAGGTTCTGCATCTTATTTATTTGGTTCTTCTAATGATTCTGATATTGATCTGGATAACTTTTCTTTAGGAATAAATGTCGGTTTAAACGTACCTTTGTTTTGAAGGGAAAGAAGTTAAAGGAGAGAGTAATACCAATTTAGAAAAAGAATGCGACAAATGTATTTGGGGTAGAGACGTTCAATTGAACGTCTCTACCCACGGATGTGTTGCAATCATTTATTGAATTGGTATAACATTTTTATTTAATGGGATGATCTCAACTTTAAAATTTTGATTTTTTTCCTGGTTCCTACTTCCCAGTCTCCGGCTGAGAATATATTGCTCGAGACTCTGTGCATAAGTTCTATTAAAATAACCCTAATACATATTGGACATCTCCAGAAAAGAACGTAGAGACGTTCCATGGAACGTCTCTACAAGGGTTCTACGACGCAAATATTTAATTTTTGGAGATGTCTATTGTATGTAATGTATATCTGGGTTCTGGCTGATGACTGAGGAAGAACTGCTAGAGGTAATTGAACAAGCAGCAGCAGAAGGGTGGACAGAATTAGACCTTTCTGGTAATAAATTGACGACTTTACCTCCTGAGATTGGTAAGTTGACACAACTCAAGAAGCTGGTTCTCGGTAAATATGATGAAAAACATGGTTATATCGGCAATAATTTGAGCGAGTTACCAAAAGAAATTGGATTGCTCGTTCAACTTGAAGAACTTCAGATAGTTGAAAATCAACTGAGAAATTTACCAGCAGAAATTGTTCGACTCACCAATTTACAATCCCTAGACCTCGAAAATAATCAACTGAGAAATTTACCAAGAGAAATTGTCCAACTCACCAACTTACAATCCCTCGAACTCAGTGGTAATCAACTGATTGAATTACCAGAAATTGTCCAACTCACTAACTTACAATCACTCTACCTCAGTTCCAATCAACTGATTAAATTACCAGTAGAAATTGTCCTACTTACCAACTTACAATCTCTCTACCTCAGCTTCAATAAACTGAGAAATTTACCAGTGGAAATAAGACAACTTACAAACTTACAAACCCTCTACCTTAGAGAAAATGAACTGAGAAATTTACCAGCAGAAATTGTCGAACTCACAAATTTACAATCCCTCAAGCTTAGTGGAAATAAACTAAGTAATTTACCAGCAGAAATTGGACAACTCACCAAATTACAAATCCTAGACCTTAGCAGTAATCAACTGAATAGTTTACCAGCAGAATTTGTAAAACTCACCAATTTACAATCCCTCCACCTCAGCAGTAATCAACTGAGTACTTTACCAGCAGAATTTGGACAACTCACCAATTTACAATCCCTCCACCTCAGCAGTAATCAACTGAGTACTTTACCAGCAGAATTTGGACAACTCACCAATTTACAATCCCTTCACCTCAGCAGTAATCAACTGAGTACTTTACCAGCAGAATTTGGACAACTCACCAATTTACAATCCCTCAACCTCAGCAGAAATCAACTGAGTACTTTACCAGAAACAATTAAAAAACTCACCAAACTTGAAAAACTAGATTTACGTGGAAACCCAGTTCCGATTCCACCGGAAATTTTGGGACCAAAAAATTTAGTTGAAGACCCCGGTAATGTTAAAGAAATCCTTGATTTTTATTTCCGAATCCAAGACCCATCAGAAACAGAACCCCTTTACGAAGCAAAATTATTGATTGTTGGGGAGGGAGAAGCAGGAAAAACTTCTTTAGCGAAGAAAATTGAAAATGAAAACTATAAACTCAAGTCTGATGAAAAATCAACGGAAGGAATTGATGTAATTCAATGGAAATTTCCGCTACTCAACGGTAAAGAATTTCGGGTTAATATCTGGGATTTCGGTGGTCAGGAAATATACCATGAAACCCACCAGTTTTTCCTCTCCAAACGTTCCCTTTATGTTTTAGTCGCAGATAACCGCAGAGAAAATCCCAATTTTTACTGGTGGCTAAAGATTGTTGAACTATTAAGCGAAAACAGTCCAGTTGTGATTATTAAAAATGAAAAACAAAACCGTAAGTGTGAAGTCAATGAAGGACAATTACGGGGAGAGTTTTCTAATTTAAAAGAATTTTTAGCGACTAATTTAGCGGATAATCGCGGTTTAGATAAAATTAAAGAAAAGTTTCAAACATACATCAGCAATCTTGACCATGTTGGTGATAAATCACCTTTACCAAAAATCTGGGTAAGAGTTCGTTCAGCTTTAGAAAATTATTCCCGCAATTACATCGAGCTTTACGAATATTATCAACTTTGTCAAATTAATAATTTAACCGACCGTCAAGATATGCTGAGGTTGAGTGGTTTTTTACACGACCTCGGTGTTTGTCTACACTTCCAAGATGATTCTACATTAAAACACTATGTAATCCTCAAGCCGGAATGGGCGACAAATGCGGTTTATAAAGTTTTAGATAATGAAGCTGTCATAAAAAATCTGGGACGTTTTACCAAAGAGAAACTCGCTGATATTTGGCAAGATAGCGAATACAAAGATATGCAAGATGAACTATTGCAATTAATGATGCGGTTTAAACTTTGCTATCCAATTCCTAATCGTCTCAGTGATTATATCGCACCGCAATTACTCGATAATGAGAATCTACCCGATTACACTTGGGATAAATCTAATAATCTCATTTTGCGCTACAAATATGATTTTATGCCTAAAGGGATTATCACCCGTTTTATTGTAGAAACACATCCTTTTATAGAAGAACAGAAATTAGTTTGGAAAAGCGGTGCTGTTCTCAAAAAAAATGAAACTCGCGCTGAAATCATTGAAAATCATAATCAAAAGGAAATTAAAGTTAGAGTATCGGGAAATCGTAAAAAAGAATTGCTCGCAGTCGTCACTCACGAACTAGAAAAAATTCATAATTCTTATGAACGATTAAAATATCAAACTTTGGTTCCCTGTAACTGTGAAGAATGTAGGGGAAGCGAAAAGCCTTATACTTATCATTTAGAAAATTTGCGTAGACGTTTAGAAAAAGGTAGGTATGAAATTGAATGTGAAAATAGCTTTGAAAAAGTTGATGTCCGGAGACTGATTGACGATGTGAATTTATCGCAAATCGAAAATAATAAAAATAATATATTACAACAAGAATTAGAAATCGAGAGAAACGAATCTTTTCATCAAAATCAAACCACTATGAATAACCAAGATTTTCAAATCACAGGTGATCAGGGTAAAAAATTACGCCAAGGTCTTCTCAGTGCTTATCCAAGCAGAGATAAATTAAAGATGATGATTTTTTATGAATTAGGATACAACTTGGATAGAATTGTAGGGGATAGTAATTTAGAAGAAGTTGTCTTTAATTTAATTATTACAGCAAAATCTGAGGGATGGCTGAAAGATTTAATTTGTGCTGCAAGTAACTCAAACCCTGGAAACTCAGATTTAAAAGTCATAGCTAACGAATTTTTATCAAAATCCCCAGAAAAATCCCCGGAAAATTCCCCTGTTTCCCCGATCAAATACCAAGATTTTCAAATATTAGTTGATAGAAATAACAATATTCGCGCTTCTTCAGAACAAGGTGATGAACCTGGGAAATTACGCTTGGAAATCAACAAAATTAAGCTGACTTTAAAATTAATTGACTCGAAACAAACAGATAGCGAATTGCTCAAAGCATTAGGTCAAGAACTCTACCAAGCACTATTCCCTAACGATATTAATGGTCTATTCAAAGCTACAGTCGCAGCAGCAAAAGAGCACAATCATAGTGTTCGCTTGCGCTTAATATTTGAATCTCCCGAATTAGCTTCCCTACCTTGGGAATTCCTCCACTATGAAAGAACCAACACCTTTTTAGGAAACGACACTCAAACTGTACTCTCCCGCTATATTGATGTACCCCTAAAAAAACGCGAAATTAAAGCAGCTGAAAAACCCCTCAAAGTTTTATTAGTCATCTCTAGTCCGACTGATTTAGCCACATTAGACGCAACTGGTGAAGAAAACTTGATTCGTGAAGCGCTGAAAAAACACATAGACACAGGTAAAATCGAATTAGACGTATTAGAATCAGCTACCACTAGCAATATTAGACAAAAACTGCGAGAAAAGCCTTACAACGTATTCCACTTCATCGGTCACGGTGATTTCCAGAATGAGAAAGGCTATATCTATCTTGTTGATGAATATGATAAAGCCAAATCATTAGATGATGAAAATTTTGCCAATTTCTTTCTAGGTAACAATAATAATCGATTGGGATTAATAATTCTAAATTGCTGTCGGGGTGCTACGGTATCTTCAAACCAAGCATTTGCAGGTACAGTATCAAACCTTGTACGTCGTGGAATCCCAGCAGTAGTAGCGATGCAATATAAGATTTCTGACCCCACAGCCAAACTTTTTGCAGACGAATTTTACCGTACTCTAGCACTAGGGTACCCCGTAGATACAGCTATTCAAGAAACCCGCAATGCTATTTCTCAGGATGTGGGATTAGATAAACGGGATTTTGGTACACCAGTACTTTATATGCGAGCTAAAGATGGAATAATTTTGAGTGGACTCTAAAGAAGTAGCTATAATCAAATTTTTTTTGTGCAAACTAACTCTGTCTGGAAGTCAGATTTTTTCATCCTGAAGACATTTAATTATACTTCTGAAGTAGGAATTTTTTAAGTAAAATAAACTAGATTATAATTAGTGCTACAAAAAAAGTTAATATTTCTAACATTCTAACCACAAACTAACCACAAAATTATTTTAACGGAGTAACTAAAATATGGTCGCAACACCTCCTTCTCATGGCTCTGCGGCTCAATATGCAGTAAGTGATATCAAACAAGAACAACTAAATCCATTAATTGAAACTCCTACACAAGAGGAAATTGATTTAGAATTCTTGTACACCAGAGAAATTGAATTTCGTCAGGAAACTATTTATTTTCTGGTTGTAGACCGCTTTTGTGATGGAGATCCAGAGAATAGTGAAGGTCCGAACCCAGAATTATACGACCCTGAAGGGCAAGATTGGGGAAAATATTGGGGCGGTGATATTCAAGGTACGATTGATAAGCTTGACTATTTAAAACAAATGGGGGTGACTGCTGTTTGGCTAACTCCTTTATTTGAACAGGTTGAAGGATTATTTATTGAAAGTGCAGCCATTCATGGTTACTGGACGCGAGATTTTAAGCGTATTAACCCTCGTTTTATTGGTAAAGATGAGGAACCTTCATTAAATAAAACTCAAGATACCCGAAATACAGCTTTTGACCGCTTAATTGATGAGTTGCATAAGCGAAATATGAAGTTCATACTTGATATTGTCTGCAACCATAGTAATCCCGACATTGAAGGTGTGAAAGGGGAATTGTATGATGATGGAGTTAAAATTGCTGATTTTAACGAAGATAGAGAAAACTGGTATCACCACTATGGTGAGGTGACAGATTGGGAAAATGAATGGCAGGTACAAAACTGTGAATTATCTGGTTTGGCGACCTTTAATGAAAATAATACTAAATATAGGGAATATATCAAGTCAGCCATTAAGCAATGGTTAGACAGAGGTGTGGATGCATTACGGGTAGATACTGTCAAACATATGCCGATTTGGTTCTGGCAAGAATTCAATGCAGATATTCGTAATCATAAACCAGATGTTTTCATTTTTGGGGAATGGATATATTCTCATCCCTCTGATGAACGTTCGGTGGAATTTGCGAATAATTCCGGAATGTCTATCCTCGATTTTGGATTGTGTGTGGCTATCCGGGAAGCTTTAGCTAAAGGGGCTGAGGGAGGATTTCATTTAATTCAAGATATTTTCGATCGAGATTATTATTATTACGGGGCGACTGAACTGATTACTTTCATTGATAATCATGATATGCCTCGTTTTCAGTCTTTAAATCCCGACCCTGATATGTTGAGGGTAGCGATCAGTTTAATTATGACCTGTCGTGGCGTTCCTTGTATTTACTACGGTACAGAACAGTATCTCCACAACGATACCGATGGTGGTAATGACCCTTATAATCGTCCGATGATGACACAATGGGATACAGACACCGAAATTTATCGCTACATTCGTTTACTATCTGGTTTGCGTCGTCTTAATCCTTCTGTATCCTTGGGAAGTCAGTGGCAAAAATATATTACTCCCGACGTTTACTCTTATATTCGTCGCTATGGGGATTGTTTTTGTTTTGTGGCAATGAATCGGGGTGAAGCAACAACTATTGATGAGGTTTGCAGCGAGTTTCCTGACGGAGAACATACTTGCGTTTTAACTAGACGTAAGTTTCAAGTTGAGAATGGATGTATTTATAACTTAGAACTGGATACAAGAGAAGTTATAGTTTTGAGTCATGTAGGCGATCGCGCTAAAGGACAAACGTTAATTAGGGCACAACTAAATGGAGTATATACTCAACCGGGTGAAAGTATAGTTGTAATTGGGGATTGTCCGGAATTAGGAAACTGGGACATAGCAAAAGCTTATCCTCTAGAATATATCAATCAGAATACTTGGTTTGCTGAAATTCCTTTCAACGAAAGCGCGGGTAAATTAATTACCTACAAATATGCCATGCTACGTGATGGTAAATCGCCACTGCGAGAAAATATCATTGGCAGACATTGGTTAGTAGTTAAAGAAGGAACGGTTAAGTGGCGAGATGTCTGGGCTTCTGGGAGGGAAGCTTAGGGATGGGAAAGAGCAAAAAAACTTCATTTTGGGTAACTTTTGTGTAACTTAAATTTATTAGACATCTCCAGAAATTAAATATGTGCGATCTAGAACCCTTGTAGAGACGTTAAATTTAACGTCTCTAAATCTTTTGCAGGAGATGTCTATTACTCAAATTCTAATATTGATAGGACTTATATCAAATCCGGTAGCATCGGAATTATATTATGTCCGGTTAAACAGTTGTCATATCTGTGGGGACTAAGTAATGAGTAAGGAGTAAGGAGTAATGAGTAATGAGTAAGGAGTAATGAGTAATGAGTAATGAGTAAGGAGTAAGGAGTAAGGAGTAATGAGTAAGGAGTAAGGAGTAAGGAGTAAGGAGTAAGGAGTAATGAGTAATAAGTAGC
>JBCCDM010000240.1:0-10091 GCA_039030795.1 Cyanobacteria bacterium P01_A01_bin.84 | reverse complement strand
CAACATTGTACATGGCGTGCACGACATGGGACATGGCGTGTGAAGCACTAGGCTTAGAGGACTTTGATAGCCAATCAAAAACTCGGTTAATCAATAATTTAAATGTAGTTTAAATATTATTATTTGGAGACCTTTAGATAGAGAATTGTGTCCCATGAATCCTCACTATTCGTAATCAGAGTTGATGTAACTATTTACAAGGCGATCGCATATATTTTGATAGTTAAACTCTTATTACCGCTACACCATACTAATTACCAATCATTGATAGCTGTTCTTTAATAGCTTTTTCTTCTTCATGTTCTAAAAATAAGTTACCCAAATTGAATAACTCCTGCATTGTGCCAAAATAACCAACTTTAGTAGATTGACCAATACCTAATCTATCAACAATAGGAATTCCTTGACGATATAAAGGAATATTTAATTGTTTAGAAATTCTGGCTAGATGAGAGTTCCCAATCAGAAGGTCAGACCCTACAGCAAGTTTCTCAAAGTCTTCAAAATCACCAATCACTACTTCTTCAATAGGTAACTTCTCTAGCAGTGGAGAACGTGTAGTAGTCACTGCTGTATGAATTTCTGCACCCATAGACTGTAAAAACATAACTGTTGACCACAGTAAATCTGGTTCTAGTGCTAAAGAGACTCGCTTACGACCAAAATAAAAATGTGTGTCAAGCATTGCATCTTGTAACTGACGACGTTGACGACGATACTTATCTGGTACACTCATCCCACTAACATCAGATAATGCTTGTAAAAAATTATCTACAGGCTCTAGTCCACTTAATTCGCTAAACACTTCGTAAGGTATAGCAAAACGTTCCTCAAGAATCGACGCTGCACCCCTCATACTTTCACCCAAAGCTAAAGTGAAGGCAGAACTACCAGCTTTACGTAACTGAGCTAAGGTTGTCCCACCACCAGTAATTGGATTGTAGGAATCATCTAGATGACCATCTAATGAAGCAGAAAGGTCTGGTATAACGATTGGTAAAAGTCCAAAAGCAGAGATAATTTCTTTAATTTGCTGAATATCTCCCGGAGTAAATGCTGAACTAACTAATATATTGATTTGCTGGGGTTTTATCTCTCCTGCTTCTGGAAGCTCTTTTACCATACTCTCTACAGCCGCAGCATAACCGTCTTCCAAAGCACCTTTAAAGTCTGGGGCAGAAACTAATAAAATTGGTAAATAATTTAAATGGGGATGATCAGAACGAAAATTCTTTAATATCATTTCCATATCGTCTCCCCTAGTTTCCGTCAGTCCTGTAGTACACAAACCGATAACTTCAGGCTGTACTTTCTCAACTAAAGTAAGGATTGCTTCCTCAACATTATCCTCTCCACCCAAAATAGTAGATACTTCTGTCATTGCAGTAGTCGAAAGCGGAATTGCTTCACGGAAATGTCTTACCAAAATCACTTTAGCAAAGGCTGTACAACCCTGAGAACCATGTAAAAGGGGTATCATCCCTTTTAAACCTAAAAATGCTAAGGTTGAACCAAGAGCCTGACTTTGTTTGAGGGGATTTACAGTAACTGCTTTTTGAGAATTTACGACATTTGCCATAAGTATATCTGCCTTGTGGTGAGAAATGAGATAGTCGGGGGATTAGGGGAGTGGGAGAGAGTGCGAATAATATCAAATCCGGTAGTATCGGAATTATATATTTTTTAACGCCCAGGAGCGTGGAGAAAAGCGCAAAGGGACGCAGAGTTTTTTTACTTCTATGTTAAATAATTCCAACGCAAACGGAAACGATATAAGATAATAATTGATATATTACCTTTAACTTTCCCAAGGTGCTGATTTACGGACTTGTTCCCATACAGGACTATAGAGAGCCTCGTCAATTTCACTAGCCATTTCGATCATGCCTTGATAGCCAGCATAAGCATGGTGCCGTTCTTGATTAATATCTAAGAAGGGAATTCTAGCTTTCAGAGCGGTGTATTGATTGCGACCACCAGCAATAAGCATATCTGCTTGAGTTTCTTTGATGATTCGCAATATTTCTTGAGGATTACCTTTCTCTAGAGTAATACCATCTTTCCCTAATAACTGTTTAATGCGAGCTTTATCTTCTTCTGTGCTTTTTTTGGTACTAGTGGCTACCACGTCCATTCCCAAGTCTTTAGCGGCAGATACAATAGACCAACTTTTCACACCGCCTGTATATATTACTACTTTTTTACCTTGTAAACGAGTCCGAAAAGGAGCTAATTTATCCCTAAGCGATCGCGTTTCTTCGGTAATTAATTTTTCTGTCCGCTCTATTAAATCTGGATCCCCTAATTTGGCTGCAATATTGCGCAAACAGTTATTAATGTCTTCTACACCATAGAAAGATTCCTCAATATAAGGTATACCATAACGCTCCTCCATTTTTCTACCCACATTAACTAGGGCTTTCGAGCAAATCATCACATTTAATTTGGCGCGGTGAGCGTAACAAATTTCTTGGTAACGAGCATCCCCTGTCATTTTAGCTAATACTCGAATGCCAAGTCTATTAAATAAGGGCAATACATTCCACATTTCACCGGCTATATTGTACTCACCGATGAGATTTATATCATATGGTGTAGTATGCTCGGGTTCTGCTGTTCCGATAACATACTTTAATAAAGTTTCCCCAGCTAAACGATTACCTAAGTTTTTACTCCCAACGAAACCGGGAGAATTGACAGGAATGACTGGGACATCTATTTTTTTGGTAGCAGCTTTACAGACTGCGTCTATATCTTCCCCAATTAATGCCGTAACGCAAGTAGAGTAAACAAATATTGCCGCCGGATTATAGTTCTTATGTACTTCAAAAATTGCTTTATAAAGTTTCTTTTCTCCACCAAAAATGATTTCATTTTCACTGAGATTAGTAGTAAAACCCTTTTTATAAAGCATTGGTCCCGATGACAAGCTACCACGACCTCCCCAGGAATTACCAGCACAAGCAATCGGTCCATGAACCAAATGAGCAGCATCGGTAATTGGTACTAAAGCGATCATAGAACCATCAAAGGAGCAGCCACCCTGAGCGGCACCAGGTTGAGCTTGTTGCTTACAAGCTTTATTTTTTAGTTCTCCATTTTTTCCGTGATTGTGTTCGCATCCTGGTTCAACAAGCAGTTCTTTAACTTTACTTTGATTGTTCATTTATATGTCCTCGCGCTGGATAAAGATTTGTGTCGTTGGCATTTAAAAGTCATTTGTCAGAATCAAAATACATTTAATAGGTTTGTGTAATACAGCAAAAAGTATTCGTAATATACTGATATTCAGTCGTTTCAAATTTTCAATATGTCCTAATCTTTATGACTACTATATATTGAAAGCTTTTAGATTTTAGTTATTAATCATACTTATATAAATGCAACGATAAATAAGTATTTTAGACTGAGAGATTCTCTGTAAAAATAAGACCTGGGATGAATCCTAATTAATTCAGAAGCTCAAAGCTAAAAACTAAAAACCAAAGCCAAAATCTAAGAAACCAAAAGCAATTGTAAATAATAACAAAGGTGAGTATGTCAATATGCATCATACCCACCTAAAAAGAGTAAAAAGGAAAAGGAAAAGCTTTCAGAAAATAAATAGGAAATAAATATTTATTTACATACTTATTATTTTTTCTTGATTGCTTTTTCCTTTCCCTTATATTGGCACGTCGCTTTCTTAACGTAATTCCTAGCGAATCAAGTCGAAGGAAATATCTGTCTTAGAAGGAATATTGGTGTTGCGGTCAATTTCCTCGAAGATTGCATTTACAATCCAAGTCAGAAGGTTGATAGTACCTTGATAACCGATAGTAGAGTAACGGTGTAAGTTGTGGCGATCCATAATGGGGTAGCCAATTCTGATTAAAGGAATCTTGGTATCTCGCTCCAAGTACTTACCGTAGGAGTTACCAATCATAAAGTCAACTGGCTCGGTAAATAGTAGAGAACTAATATGCTTACTATCAGGTAAAATTAAATTAACTCAAATATTAAGCTATAAGGTATGCTGTATGGACGTTTGGGGATATGCTCGCGTTAGCACAGATGAACAAGCAGAAGACGAAGGAGCCCTTATTAAGCAGATGCGTCGTTTGCGGAGTGCAGGAGCAACAAAAATATATTATGACGTTGAAAGTCGTACTAGCGATAAACGTAAAGGTCTTTTACAGTTAATTGAAGATATTCATACATTAGCAAATGGTAAAGTATCGAAATTATTATTTATTAGAATTGATCGTTTAACTTCATCCTCAATTACTTTTTATCGTTTAATGGATGCTTTAAAGAAAAAAAGTATTGAACCAACAGCAATTGATGAGCCTTTTGATATGTCTAGTATTGGTGGAGAATTAACAATTGATGTAAGATTGGCAGCAAGTAAATACGAAGTAAAAATGTTAGGAATGCGGGTGAAAAAAGAACGAGAGACTCGCAAAGCACATAAAAAACCTCACTGGAATGCTCCTCTAGGATATTCCGTTGAAAATGATAAATATAGAAGAGATAATAGCCCCTGTATTTGTATTATTGAAGGAAAAATTGAATTAACGCGATCGCAACTAATGCGGATGGTTTTTGATACTTTTTTTGCAGTTGGAACAGTATCCCAAACTGTAAAAAAGCTGCATGATATTTTTGGAATTAAAGCAAATGCTATTCCTAAATCCCGCAATGACAAAGTTAATATTGTAGGAGAAGAAGAGGAAATTATCTTTGAGAATATCAATAAATCCCGTGGAAGCGGGTTAAATCTGCGTTATCCCCACACAGGTTTAAAATGGTCGGTTTCTGGGTTGCGCTCAATTCTGGTCAATCCCATATATGCAGGAGGGACTTTATACAATACCATAGTTCCTTCCAAGGGACATCGTAAACCCTTTGACGAGTGGGAAGTTACATGGGGAACCCACGAAGATGAAGGAATTATTACCCATGAGGAACACGAACGCATAAAAAGCATGATTCGCAGCAACCGGAATAACAGATGGGCTGGAGAACAAAAATATACCAACCCCTTTGCAAACTTAGTCAAATGCGATCGCTGTGGTGCAGCTTATAGTCGTCAGTGCAAAAAATTGGTCAAGAAAAAAAATTTTATCAGGCACCATTACCAATGTAGTTTTTATCGGACAGGTGCTTGTAGTAACAAACAGATGATTTCTTCCGATAACTTAGAAAAACAAATCATAGAATATTTAGTTCATGAAGCAGAACGACTAGCAGGATTAGTTGAACAGGAAACAAAATTAATAGAAGAACCAGTAGAAGTAAAAACCTTGCGAGCATCTTTAAACACCCTCGAAGCTTTACCCTTAATACCAGCAATTGAAAAAGCCAAAGAAGATATCAGGATACAGATTGCTAATTCCTTAGCGATTGTAACTAATCATTCTCAGCAATCCTTGATAGCTAAAGAGCGAATCATACAAGCATTTTCAAATCCAAAATTTTGGCAAGAATTACAAATAGAAGATAAGAAAGCCCTATTACAAGGATGTATAAAAAAAATAGTAGTGGATGGCAATCAGGTAAAAAAAGTTGAGTTACTGCATCTTCCATCTTAGGAATATATTCGACGCAAAACTAATCTAAAAAATATGGATATTTTACTGTCAGATCCCCGTACTTTCATCGTTTTATTTCCTATCCTTTTAGGATGGGTACTGGTGTACATATTACTTGAAGAAATGGATAAAGATATATAATATTAATTAATTAATTTAGGTTGGGGAGTCACTACGTTGTGGCAGTGAACCTAGGGTGTTAATTTTGATAAGATTTTTGTACTGTTTATTCATACAATTGTGGTGTCACAATAGATAAATAAAACTATCATAGAAATTGCATGATTTTTTACTTCCAAAAAATGTACAAAGTCAACACCCTAGCTTCTAGCCTGCGGGCTTTTTGTAAAATTGGGATGTTCCCTTAAAAATAGGTTTTACAGCCAATTACCAACTAAAACAAACGCTGCCCAATAGTAAGGGTGTTTAAACTTGGATTGTTGGAGAATTTTAATTTGAGCATGACGTAAAGCTTCAGCTTTAGTAACTCCAGGTTTCCTTAATTGCTCGTAAAAATCTACCATCATCTGGGAGGTTGACTCATCATCCACAGCCCACAAACTTGCGATGGTGCTGCGTGCCCCGGAACGGACAGCTACACCTGCTAATCCTAAAGGAGCGCGTTTGTCACCACTAGCGGTTTTACAAGCACTAAGGACTAATAATTCGATGGGATTGCTGCTACGTTGTTCTCTGCTTTGAAGAATATCACCTAATTCTTTTACATCCAGACGATTATCCCAAGTAAGAACAAATGTATCTTTTGCCTTGGAACTAAATTCACCGTGGGTTGCTAAATGTACTACAGGAAAAGGAGTTTTACTAATTTGTTTTTGCAAAGCTTGACTAGTAAAGTTTTGATTGAAAAGTATCTGAGTCGGAATTTTGCGATTAATTTTATTAATTTCGGTTTTTACACCAGGTAAAGCTACAAAACCCTGTCTTCCTTCACTTAAAGCACCAACTAAAACTTTCATTTTCTGATTTTCTAAAGGTTGAGGATCTAGTAGTTGCATTCCTGGAGAAAGGGCAATATTGTATTTTTCTAATAAATATTGCTTACCATCGTGTAATGCTGCTACTGGAATATTTTTCAAGGTACCATCTAGAACGAATGCCAAAGTTTTAATTTTGTTTGCTGCTAAATCTGCTTCCAGTGGCTTAATAAGTAGATTATAAAATTGTTGGCTGATAGCAAAATGCTGTTTTTTAAGAAACTTACGTCTGATAGCACGACGCATTTTCTGCACCATTTTTTCTAGTTTATTTTGAGAAATAGCTGTAGCATAGTGGCGTAGGGGTTGATTCGGTAAAGAAACAACTGTTTCTAAACGATTTTCTAAAATAATTGGATAAATAACTGCTGCTTGGGTATCAATTTGATCGACTTGGGTGGGATTCGTTTTTAAACAAGGTTCGTTAAAGAAATTATCTAATTCTGCTAATTGCAGAGATTCTATAACTTGACGGGCTTTGTTAAGATTTTTTTGATTAGTCTCTGGCAATTCTGGGGTTAGCAATAAACTTACAAACTCTCTATAAACTGGTTCTACGCTTTCTCGAAACGAAAATTGCATATCAACATTGCTGGTAACTAAGTCATTGCGAATGGAACCGAGGGTTTTGACTGCACCATCATATGCCGCGATCGCTTCTACAAATTTATTTTCTCTTTTTAATAATCTTCCTAGCTGCCATTGCCAGAGATAAGCAACATCAGGGGAATTACTTGTTTGTGCCAGGATTAGTGCTTTTTCTGTTAAAGTTTTTGCTGACTTTAATTGCTGAGTTTGTTCGTAAATATGTCCTAAGTAACCAAGAGCGTAAGATTGGGCTCTATCATCTCCTAGACTTTCTGCTTGTTTAACTGCTTGGGCTAAAATTTTTGCATTTTCTTGCCTATTATCTTGTCTATTAAATATTTGATTATTTTCTAAGTTTTCTATGCTTTGTACGTAGTTAACTGATGCATATATTGATGTTCTACTAAGTATTACACTCTGCAATTGGGGCTTAATTTCTGCTGCTAATATTTTAGCTTTTGATAATTTTTTAGTATCTACTAAAAGGCGTAATTTATTTAATTGTGCTTGAAGTTTTATTTCTGGAGATTTAGATTTTTCAATTGCCTGGTCGTAGTACTTCAAAGCTTCGTGAGTTTTTTCTTCAAAACGAGAAGTGTTACCTAAAGCTAAAAGAATCTTGCTGATACTAACATTGTCATTAAATTTTTCAGCTATAGCCAAACTTTTCTTTAATGTTTGCTGAGAATCCCTGAGATTTCCTGTCAGCCTCAGAGTGTCTCCTAAATTGAGCAAAGTAACAATCTTTAAAGGAGAATCGGGTTGATTTTGGAGAGTTTGATTAACCTCTTTTAAAGTACTTAAGGCGCGAGTATGCATTCCCAATCTACTATAACCTTGAGCTTGATTCAGCAAACACCGAGTTAATCCCTTTTTATCTCCAGTTTTTTTATATATTGTTATTGCACGTTGCCAAGCCATTATTGCATCTTCAGTTTTGCCTTCAGATAACAGTAAACTGCCTTGAATATTTAATATACCGGGGAAAAGGTTGGGATTTTCTGGTGGATGAGAGGATAAAATCTCAATACTTTTAGCGATCGCGTTTTTTGCTTCGGTCAATTTTCCTAATTTTTGGTATGCTTGTGCCAAGTTACCCAGTACCACAGCCTCATTTACAGTATCACCTCTTGAAATCAAGATTTTACGTGCCTGCTGCCATAAAGCGATCGCTTTAGTAAATTGTTGGTTTTGATAGTGTTCTTTTCCGGTTTTTGTCAATGAAGCAGGGACATCAATACTAGATTCTTTTTGTAAATCTACAGTTTTCGATACTAATATGTTTTTATTATATATTGCATATTTATGCACATCTTTTTGTACATCTTTATCTTCTAGAGCTAATGCCACAGCACTTGATATATTTATGCTGAAACCAAAACTGTTATCAAGTATTGTTATAGTAAATAAGAAAGTCAAGAAGCCCAAAAAAAAATGATGGATAGTTTTTTTAACTAGATGATTTTTATACTTTAAGTAACATTTTCTCATATATATCTACGAAAATTAAGTATATGTACTCCATAAACTTTATAGAGACAGGATATATCCCGTCTCTTGATTCTTTTTAGAGATGTCTAATTGTAAATAATTTTTTTAAAATAATCAGACATCTGGTTTTGCACATATATACTAATTTTTTACATTACAAATATTATTCAGAGGTTCTGAAGCTACTTTACTTAAACCAACCGAAGTCAATAATTTATTCCAATTCGTCATAATATTTGAGTCATCAGGAGAGCTACAGCGTTGCGCTGCAACAGAAGCGATCGCTTCGTGCCAAATACCAGCCTCTGTATAAATTTTTGACCGGTATTTTGGTTCAAACTTATTTAACTTCATCCGCATAGCTAGATTAGGTTTAGTTCGTTCTACCCAGCCTGCAACCGTCATAGTCTCATCAGATTCGTTAGAGCTACAACTGACCGAAAGATACCAATTGTATCGCTTATTAATTTTTAAACCAGGAGCCTCTTCGGGAAGGGTAAATGCAAAAATTCCTTGTTCCTTGGGAATATTAAGATTGGTTTCGTAAATTACATCATCATTATCGTCTAATAACAAAAATTCGGCTGTTTTTGCATCAGACTCAGATATGTGCCAGAAAAATGTCGGACGTTCTTTCAAAGTTAATCCCAATTTTTCTTTAGGTATTAAAGGAATCAAACCTTTAGCTTTCTGCGCACAACTACCACGAGTCGCTCCCCCAGCAGTCGCTGGAGGTGTGCCTCGATTTGGTGTCTTGAAAGTTTGACTAATTTTCCATGTGTGGACTTTTTCCATACCTACGAGTTCCGTTAAAGAATTAGCTCTCACTGAAACTGTCGAAAAAATAGATAGTCCTAAGGATATAGGAATCCCTATAAGATATAATTTTTTTTTAATCCAAGTCATTGGCAAACCTCTTCTAAGTTTATATTATTTATTTGCCGATTTTATCTTCATGTTTTTGTTAATCGATGAAAGTAATGCTTGTAGGCACAACCTCTCATTTTTAGTATTCCCATAGTCCATCCGAAACTCTCATTTTTTGATGTATAAACTAAAATTTTTCTAGAAAAATTCTCTTGAGCGGAACTCTTTTAGCAGACTCTATATATACGTAGTTCGTGTATAAGACTAATTATGAGGGTCTTTCTCCCGCATTTCTCACAAGTTTAGCGATGGTGCGGTAGCACCCGCCCGAAGCGATCGCATTTAATGTAATCTTTACCCAGACAGACTATATTTAGAGCATTTTTGACGGGTAAAAAATTTGGCACGGTGCGAAAAGTATAAACCTAGATTTTATAAGGCAATACCGTTGCCGTTAAGCCTGAAAATTCCAAATAGCGTAGGTTGGGTTGAGGAACGTAGACGCGGAGCGGCTTCTCGGAGAGTAACCCAACATTATCAATGTTTTGTTGGGTAACGCTCAAGCTCTACCCAACCT
>JBCCDM010000239.1:0-10120 GCA_039030795.1 Cyanobacteria bacterium P01_A01_bin.84 | reverse complement strand
TGCGGCACTCGCCATGATCGGGATGAAAACGCGGCGCAGAACATAAGAGCAGAGGGGATCAGAATGCTAAAGACGGAAGGTTCAGCCGTCTCTGCTGTAGGAGGGGAAGTAAGACCAAAGCTAGGACGAAAGTCTAAGTTGTGGCATTCGCCTGTGAGTACAGAAGCCCAAAACTCAGCGTAGCGGTTTTGGGTAGTTCACTAGGTGTTCCCATAGCCAAAGACTATTGTTAGTCTATGTTAAGAATCAGGAAGAATTAATAAATTTCACAAAAAGTTAGGATGTCGGAAGAAAAATCTAACCAACCGAAATTACCAACCAGCGCAATAGATAACCTTACCAGTCAAGAATTCAAAAACTGGTTCGAGTATCCAATCAGAGTACATCCTCATCATACCGATTACTTAGGTGTTGTGTGGCATGGTTCTTATCTGACCTGGATGGAAGAAGCGCGAATAGAGTGTTTGCATTCTATAGGAGTTGAATATGCTGATTTAGTAGCTTTAGGATGTGATTTACCTGTGGTAGAACTTTCAATTCGCTATCATCGCTCTCTAGAGTTAGGAAAAACCGCACTAGTAAAAACCCGTATGTCTGAAGTTACTGGAGTGCGTATAAATTGGGATTATGCCATCATTTCTACTGATGGACAGGAACTTTATATTACAGCCCAGGTGTGTTTAGTAGCTTTAGATAGAGAAAGAGGTAAAATTATGCCTCAATTACCTGCTAATGTGAAAGATGCAATTGCACGAATTACATCAAATAGTGGTAAGTAATTATGCGGCTAGGAAGGGGAATGTTGACGGAGTATCCCAATGCAGGCAAAAAGCTCCCAGGTTAGAAGCCTGGGGCTAGGATAATTACTACCCACGGAGTCCGATTAAGATGTTTGTTCTTTCGTAGGATGCTCCCGATTTTGACCTCCATAAATTATTTTCAATTTTTTTGGTTGACATCTTCAAGCAGTTTATTCCCATCAAAATCATCAATATATTGGAATGCTGATTGAGTAAATTCTAAAACCTTATTCCAGATATCAAAAGGAGTAATATCGAAGCCAAATTTGAGTAGGACGATAATTGCAGCAATCACAAAAGCTGTACTCACAGTTGTCCTTACGACTTTCACTAAAAACGTGAATACAAGCCAAGCGATTATTATAGTAATCATAGATGATTCCTTAAAAATGACAAATAAGGTAAAAGAAAAAATAAAAAAGGGGTATTCTCTTTTTCTTTTATCTTCTTTTATCTTTTTACTTTTTAACCCGTATTTACACTAGTTAGAATGATGTATATTTTAAGCCAAATAATTAACAAATTAAGTGTTTGAGATTGTAATGTGTTTAAAAAATTATTAAAAATAATAAAGGATTAAAAAACTATTTAATTATATTTTCACTTCCATAATATAAATTATTAACCTAAAATTATTGGTATTTTAATTTACACCACATTCAAGTATTTATCTGCGATCGCTATACCACTATACTTCTTCAGGATAAATTCTAGGACAGCTTGATACTAGACCTGTTTAGAACTGCTTTTGTGAAAAATTGGTTATTCAAACTTAGTAGAGACACCATTAATGGTGTCTCCAAGTCTATAGTGTTAATACAAAAAAACAAATTTTATATACATATCTCAGTAAAGCCTTCAATAACGCCAAAATTAGTTTTATAATTGCTTTTTCGTGCGTCATTTAAGTGTTTCATCCCAGGGAAGCTACAGGTATAGAACTTTCCTGCTGATTTTTAGTTATAGAGCAAATCTCTTGTCTTGCCCATTTATCTGCTGCCACAATATCATCTAAACTGGGTTGAGAAGTATTGTGATTTTGATGGCGATCGCACACCTGTTCAATACATTTGGGAATATCTAAAAACTTAATTTTTTGTTCTAAGAACAGTGCAACAGCTTGTTCATTAGCTGCATTTAATACACATGGCATAGAACCACCTGCTTTCCCTGCTGCATAAGCTAAATTCATACAAGGGTATTTTTGATGGTCGGGTTTGCGGAAAGTTAAATCTCCAGCTTTAACTAAATCTAACCGCTCCCAGTCAGTATAAATACGCTCAGGATAAGATAAAGCATAAAGTAAAGGCAAACGCATATCCGGCCAGCCTAATTGAGCCAGAACTGAAGTATCTTGGAGTTCAATTAAAGAATGAATAATGCTTTGAGGATGAATAACAATATCAATATCCGGGTAATCTAAACCAAATAAGAAATGAGCTTCAATTACTTCTAAGCCCTTATTCATCAATGTTGCAGAATCTACGGTAATTTTACGACCCATAGACCAATTTGGATGCTTTAGAGCATCTGCAACTGTCACATCTGCTAGTTTATGGGTTTCCCAATCACGGAAAGCGCCACCAGAAGCAGTCAGTAAAATTCGTCGCAAGCCTCCTTCTGGGATACCTTGCAAACATTGAAATATTGCAGAATGTTCCGAATCTGCTGGTAGTAATTTGACTCCGTGTTTTTCTACCAATGGTAAAACCACCGGACCACCAGCAATTAAAGTTTCCTTATTAGCTAAAGCAATATCCTTTCCAGCTTTAATTGCAGCCAAAGTGGGCATTAAACCAGCACAGCCAACAATACCTGTGACTACTGTTTCTGCATCTCCATACTTTGCAACTTCTATTACACCAGCTTCACCAGCTAGTAATATTGGTTGGGGATCGATATCACTGATAGCTTCTTTGAGTGCTGACAACTTTTCTTCAGCATAGATCGCTACTATCTCTGGTCGAAATTGTCGAACCTGTTCGGCTAACATTTCTATATTTTGCCCAGTTGCCAACCCTACAATTCGGAATTGCTCTGAGTGCTGAGCCACAATATCTAAAGTCTGAGTTCCAATAGAACCTGTGGAACCAAGAAGAGTAATCGCTTTCACAGTTGCTTATTTTACGTAATAGATAACCTTACTATAAATTGCTTAGGGATTTGAAGAAACCACGTAAGGGTAAAGGAGAGACTGAAAGACCGAAACAATTCCTGTATAAACTGCATTTCGGCATTAAATAACAAAACTGGGAAACGGGGAGAAATAAGAAATAAATGGCGCAGCTATTTCCAATTCCCCACAATCAATATTTTCTATATTTTTTTGTATCCTATTTGACCTGAAAATCATGTTAAATACCAGTATTAATTACATAAGTTATTGTAATTAAATTATTTGTCATAGACGCTTACATTCATGGCTACAAGTCAATTAGCAGTTAAAAAAACTTTTTGGACAAGCACTTTATTTTTTCCTGGCGTTATATGGTTATGTAGCAGATTACTCATATGGATAGTGATGCTACAACTTGCTCCTCACTTACCTATACCTGCTGGAGGGGAGCCTCCGAAATTAGGCTGGGAGGTCTTTAATGGTTGGGATAGCGGACACTATCAACATATTGCTGTTAATGGTTATGAATATGTTGATGATGGAAAAGAACATAATATTGCTTTCTTTCCCCTATTCCCGTTAATGGTAAAAGTAATGATGAGTCTAGGATTATCCTTTGAGGTTGCGGGTACATTAATTAATAATGGTGCATTTTTAATCGCACTTTACTGTGTATATTCTTTTGTTAAGCAGCAATATGGTGAAAATCAGGCACAATGGACAACTGCTGTCCTAGCTTTTTCCCCTGGTTCGATGTTTGCAGGAGTCATTTACACGGAAGGATTATATTTAGCATTAAGTACTGCTGCTCTACAAGCTTTTGATAACCGGAAATATGGATGGACTGCTTTATGGGGAGCAATGGCAAGCGCTACCCGTCCAACTGGTATAGCAATGATTCCAGCTTTTATTATTGCAGCTTGGAGACAACGCAAACCTCCTATTGCTTACTTGAGTGGATTGGCTACAGCTACGGGATTATTACTATATAGTTTGTACTGTGCATCTCAATTTGGCGAACCTTTGGCTTTTATCCACGCACAAAAAGCATGGCGTAGTTCTTTAGGATTTGACTGGATAGCTTGGGAAAAAATGCTGATGCAAATTTTTATTGGTGCTCGGAATTGGCAAGGAAATGAAACTAAATACTTTTTGCATCCATTATTATTGTCACTAATTATTGTTCTTGGTTATGTATTGTGGCGCTTCAGAAATAAATTAGGTTCATTGACAGTTGATTTCGGTTTTGCAGCTTTAATTTTACTTTTATGGCTGATAATAGGAGACCCGTTAATTAATGCTGTATCAATTTTTGGCAGTCTTTATTTACTTTGGCGATTATCCTTTGGAAGCAAGTATAATCAGGGCATATTCTACCCTGGGGTGACACCAGTAACTACAATATATGGCTTCTGTGGAATTGGATTAATTTTGGCTTCTGGGGGGACAATATCTTTAAGCCGTATTGCTTACGGTATTGTTTCCACAAGCATTGCTTTAGGAGTATTTTTATCCCATCGTCCGCGTTGGGGATATTTTACTATAGGTTTATTTAGCATCATACTAGTTTGTATGTCTGTGAGATTTGCTCAAGGATTATGGGTTGGTTGATTGGGGAGAATCCAAATCTTGGTAAACAGCCCGTAGACTATAAGCCTGGGGCTAGGATAATTACTAACAATTACTAACCACAATGGGTTTAGTTTGAGTTTTATTCACGGAAAATCGTAACCGAGGGTATGCAGGAATTGATACCTTGTGGAACGCTTACTTCTTTGATTGTGTAAATAGGACGACCTTTAACTTCTTCGTATATTCGTCCTATATATTCGCCTAAAATTCCAATAGTAAATAGTTGTACTGAACCTAAAAAGAAATTAGCAATGGTAATGATAGTAAAGCCTATTAAGGGAGAAGCAGGATCAAATAAGCGCCAGTATAGTACTAGTAATATCATTAGTAACGAAATACCTCCTGAGAGCAAACCCAAGTAAGTTGCAATTCTCAAAGGAACCTTAGATAGAGAAATAATACCGTTAATTGCTAGTGCCCAAGATTTACCAAAAGTATATTTCACCTCACCTGCAAAACGGGGATCGCGTTCAAAGCAAACAGCAGTTTGACGAAAACCAACCCAAGCACGTAAACCACGAATGTAACGGTTGCGTTCTGGCATAGCATTTAGAACATCTACGACTTTTCTATCCATTAAGCAAAAATCACCAGTGTCTGCGGGTATATCTACATCAGATAGTTTTCGGAGAATGCGATAGAAAACATAAGCTAACAATCGTTTGAGTCGCATTTCCTGTTTGCGAGCTGTCCTTTGGGCATATACTACCTCAAAACCTTCTTGCCATCTTTCAATCATAGTCAAAATTAACTCTGGAGGGTCTTGTAAATCGGCATCCATGACCACAACAGCGTTACCCCGAGCAAATTTCAGACCTGCTGTGACAGCAATTTGATGCCCAAAATTACGTGCCAAACTGAGATAATGCACCCTTGTATCTCGATAATGAAGTTCTCGCATCATTTGCAAAGAGCGATCGCGGCTACCATCATCGATTAAAATTAATTCTCCATCGCCATCAAGTAATTCCATTACTTTTATTAGACGACGATATATTTCGTCTATATTGTCTTCTTCGTTATAAACCGGAATTACTATTGAGTATTTTGGGCTATTCATTCATCTTATCGTCAATCGATAAAGTCGAGTTTTGGTAAAGTCAAGAAAGGATTTTGAAAAATATTGTGCCAAAATCCGTGACATTTTGTCATCTTCAAGAAAGAATCTTATATGATAAATTTTTTCTATGATTATGCTTGGCTTCAGTAATGACTTAAATATGCACTTCGTAAAAAAATCCCAAAAAATATAAATTTATTGGACTACTTTCTTCGATAATAGAATATTAAGCTTTACTCTCAATGCCTAATTTTAAACTTGTTTTTTTGAGTAGTAACTTTTATTAGATTTTAACTATCGATATCTATAGCTATAAATGATTAAAGATAGGCAAATAATTTTGCAGAAATTGTGCTTTATAAGTATTTTATGGCTGTGCAGTCGTGTTGTTATTTGTGTGGCAATGCTGTTGATTGCACCTTCTTTACCAACTCCAAGTAACGGTACTATGCCGGAGTTGAGTTGGGATGTTTTTTATGGCTGGGACAGCATATGGTATGACAGAATTATATCTGTGGGTTATGAGTACGTTAATGACGGCAAGCAGTACTCTGTTGCTTTTTTTCCATTATTTCCCCTAGTTGTGAAAACTGTTATGTCTTTAGGCTTGTCTTTTCGAGTCGCAGGGACATTAGTTAATAATTTTGCTTTTTTGGGTGCTTTAGTAGTCCTTTATTTTTGGGTAGAAGAAAAGCAGGGTTCGCAAACTGCAAAATGGGCAACTGCTTTTTTTGCTTGGTGTCCTTTATCTTTATACGGAACTGTAATTTATACAGAAGGTTTATTTTTACTTCTAAGTACCTTAGCTTTACGGACTTTTGGTAAGCGACAACACTTATGGGCAGGTCTTTGGGGGGCACTTTCCACCGCTACGCGATCGCCTGGTTTGGCATTAATTCCAGCTTTTTTATTTATTGCTTTTAAGGAACGTCGAGGCATCAAAGCTTACTTCTGTGCGCTAAGTGTTTCCTTTGGAATACTTCTATTTAGTCTTTATTGTCAGTTCAAATTTGGTGATGCGATCGCTTTCATTCATGTACAAAGAGGCTGGCGCTATTCTACTGGTTTTGCTTGGACTGCATGGAAAAATATGTTGATGCAGCTTATCTTCGGTATAGGTGGTAAAAATACTTGGTATCCCAGTATTATTAATACTTCCTATCATTTCCTAATCTTCGCTTTAGTTGTTTTGGGTGTTTATTTGCTATGGCGTTTTTCTACAAGCCTGAGTAACCAGATAATTGAACTGAGTGTATTTACTTTACTGGTTGTATTATGGTTGATTGCAGGTAGCGCATTTATCAACATCACCATTGTTTTCGGTGGCTTGTATATACTATGGCGCTATCGGTCTAAAATTCCTTTATTAGGTTCTATTTATGCTCTTTTTTCTTATATTTTGATTCTCAATACTGGTTTAGCTTTGTCAGTGGAACGTTACGCTTATGGAATAACCCCTTTATCCTATGGAATGGGTCTTTTATTAGAAAAGTATCCCCGTTGGAGAGCAGCTTTAATTCCATTTTTAGCAATTGTACTTGTTCATCTTTCTATAAGATTTGCACAACATTTATGGGTCGCGTGATTTTATGGTTACGGGATTTTTGATCGGAAACCATCCAACCTCCCTCATCTAGGGTCGGCGATCGCACTCACCATGAACCACTAAATAGTAAAATTATGGATAAAAATTTCTATTTACAATATGCAGCAGTTGAAGACAAACATTGGTGGTTTGTTGGTCGTCGTACAATTATTAATAAAATAATTTCTCAGTTAGCTTTACCGAAAAATTCTTCTATTTTAGAAGTGGGTTGCGGGACTGGTGGTAATTTGCAAATGCTGGGGAAACATGGACGTTTATCAGCTATGGAGATAGATAAAATAGCTTGTGAAATTGCTAATAAACGCCAAGTTTGTCAAGTACTGAGGGGTAGTTTACCTGAAAAAATCCCTTTTAATATGACCTATGACCTGATAGTGATGTTGGATGTTTTAGAACATATAGATGATGATTGGGCAACTCTGAAAGCTTTACATAATAAGTTGCACTCAAATGGATGGTTACTGATAACTGTTCCTGCTTACCAATTTTTGTGGAGCAAACATGATGAAATTAACCATCATAAACGTCGATATCTTTTGAAGAATTTAACCAAATTAGTTAAAAATGCCGGTTATACAGTCAATTATTGTAGCTATTTTAATTCCATACTCTTTCCTTTGGTTTTTGGTATCCGCTATTTACAGAAATTTCTCCCTCAAAAAGATTCAACATTTAGCAACGATCTAACTTTACCATCGCCACTAATTAACAAGTTATTAAGTATTTTGTTGAAGAGTGAAATTAACTTAATGAATAAATTTAGTCTTCCTTTTGGGGTTTCTATTTTATTACTGGCTAAAAAAAATGACATTGCTCATCCGAAAGGCATCAATACCTCGGACAAAGGCAATATGAATTATATGTACCTGTAAAGATTCTTAATATTTTCACGTGTATAAAAATACATTTTTGTAAAAATAAAGATGTTAACCTAACGGCGTTGATGTTTATAATACTAATAGACCCTGACTCATAAAGCATAGATTGTTTCTGAATCAAAAATAAAAATTAAGTGTTTATACTGTAATCAGAGATATACAAGTATAATATTAATGATATAGCGATAGAATTAATCTGTAGCTCTATAGTCTAGATATGAAGTAAATATTTTTTGCAAATATACTTTATTAGTTATTTGCTTATATAAGCAATTATATTAACAAGTAGTAGCTGATAATTTTCTGCTAATGTATATTGCAATGTTGCAAAAATTGCAATGTTGGCTAGGCAAATTATGATGGGTAAGTTTATTTTTTTCTTAGATAATTAAATTCAGAAAATCTACCTTCTTTGAGCATTTGCGTATTTAATTTGCAATGCGGGTATGGAGATTATATTCCTGCTTCCAAAGTTTTTTAACAGTTAAATTGAGAATATGCTCTGCTAGGTAATTTGTGACAGAGTCAGAACCTAACTACATTCTAACTATAGGTGTAGCTTATCTTTTTCAAAGATATACTAGGAATGACATAAAGGTCGGAAGATTATATTTTGATTTAAATGAAAATCTTAATGGGTAACTTTCTAACTAGGAAATGTCCCACCAAATTCTAGCTACAGCCATAAATAAACTTTGCTTGTATAAATTTAACTTTTTCTTTAAAGAAAATAATCATCACAAGCAGTAAAATATACCGTGTTAATTACAGAATTAATCTCAGAAAAGATACTTAATATTTTTTACTAGGTAATCCAGAATCGTTTATACAAGTTGTGTGAGGGAGAGAAATATAAATAGACTTGAAATCTACATAATTGGACTGGTTTGATTCTTTAACAACCTGTGAATCATTTTTTTGACTGTCAGGATTACCTAAAAGTGGCCCTGTAAATATTTATTATCCTAGAACAATTTGATTGTGACCCACCATCAGCTTTCTGGCTGATGGTTTGACCCTTGAAGGAGCGATGAAGAAGTGGAAAAGAATAAGTCGTTTGTTTGGCAGAATGGAATTTTAATCGGGCTAACGATATTAGCTGGTACGCTAGGTCTTGGTTTAATGATGCCTCTTAGAGCATCAAATTTATTACAACTTACAAATTTTCAAGCTGTAGATAGCGAGAGCATAGAACCCCAAATTGATACCCAAAAGCGAATAGAGGGTTTCAAAACAGCTATGCTTTCAACCTGGCAACAACAAGCGACAGCAAAGGGTGTTTATCATACTGTACCTAAACAGTTTCATGGTAAGACTATTAAATCAGCTAGTCTTCCTTCAGGTAAGAAAGCGATCGCTTTAACTTTTGATGATGGTCCTTGGAAAGGATATACTGCCCAAGTATTAGATATTCTCAAGAAAAATAATGTCAAGGCTACGTTTTTTGTCGTAGGACAAATGTTAAAAATTTATCCTGACTTGGGTAAAAGAATTGTTGGTGAAGGTCATGCGATTGGCAATCATACCTGGCATCATTGGTATCATCAATTTAGTAAGCAAGCTGCGGCTTTTGAAATAGATCGTACTAACGATTTAATTTATCAGGTAACGGGAACTAAAACTACTTTATTTAGACCACCCGGTGGAATATTGCATAATGGTTTAGCTGCTTACGCTAAAAGCCAAAATAAGACGGTGGTGATGTGGTCTGCCGATTCTGTTGATTATAGTCGTCCATCTCCAGCTACTTTGGTAAGTAGAGTCATGAAACAGTCAAGTCCGGGGGGTATTGTTTTGATGCATGATGGTGGTGGTAATCGTGCTAATACTGTTGCTGCACTACCAAGTATGATTCAAAAGTATAAGGAGAAAGGTTACATTTTTGTGACTGTTCCGGAACTATTAGAAATGCAGAATAAGCAGAAAAAAGTTTTGACATCACAAAAGAAAAAATGATGTTTTAAAAAATGATTTTGTTGCGTATAATAACATCTAATTGTTAAAAGTAAAGTAATAATAAGAACTCAG
>JBCCDM010000238.1:0-10167 GCA_039030795.1 Cyanobacteria bacterium P01_A01_bin.84 | reverse complement strand
CGGGACTTAAACAGTTATAAGTGCAAAAATAAGTTAAAATACTTACTGAATCAGGTTTTTACGTCGCTTTGATAAAAGCTCCCGATTATGAGAGAAACTACTCCCTCAGCTATGCCTCCCTGTTTTGATAAATGGTGCAAACGCTTCGACGATTTGCTTAGGACTAAAGCACAAAAAAGAGAGTTTAGAAACTATATAGGGGGATTATTGGGAGAAAGTGAGCGAAAAAATATATATCAGATGGCTTCTGACGCATTAGGTGTGACTTACCATAAATTACACCATTTTTTAACCGAATCAACTTGGTCAGCAGTCAAAATAAATGAGCGTCGTTTAGAAATAATGAATAAATGCAGTCAGACTAAGATAAGTAGAGGATTCAGTTTAATTATAGATGACAGTGGACATAGAAAAAGTGGAAATTTCACTGCGGGAGTAGGTCGCCAATACATCGGAGAAATTGGTAAAACTGACAATGGAAATGTAGTTGTGACAACTCATCTTTACGATGGAAAGAAAAGCTTGCCTTTAGACATAGAATTATATCAACACGCCCAGTCTTTACCAGAGGGAAGAAAAGATTCCGATTTTAAGAAAAAGCCAGACATAGCATTAAAATTAATTGATAAAAGTTTAGATAAAGGATATAAACCTGGGATAGTAATAATAGACTCAGGATACGGTAACAATACTAGTTTTCTTTTGGAATTAGAAAACAGACAATTAAAATATTTAGGAGGATTAGCCAAGAATAGAAAAGTAAGAGTTATTAAAGAACTAGAAAATAGTGATGAAATAAGACTAGATGTTTTAGCAAAATCATTACCACAAGAGAGTTTTAATGAAATTAAAATAAATTTAGAAAAACCCAGAAAGGTTTGGGTTGCAAATGTAGAAGTAAAAATATCTCGCTTAGAAGGAAACAGGAAAATAGCTATCGTAATGAATGCTCCATCCTTCGACGAAGCTGATGATATTGATTATTTTATAACTAATGTTGACCCAATTATAGCGACATCTCAATGGTTTGTTGATACTTATTCTCAAAGAAATTGGGTCGAAGTTTTTTATCGAGAAGCTAAAGGCTGGTTAGGATTAAAAGAATACCAAGTTCGCGATAAAAAGAGTTTAACAAGACATTTTGTATTAGTATTCTGTGCTTATACTTTTATCCTTTGGCATAAGCTTACTGGAGGATTAAGACGACAGTGGGCAAGTAAACCTTTAGACACGTTTCCTGAAGCATTGGAAGCATTTCGTACTGCTATATCTTATCGTTTTATAAAATGGCTTGACCACAATCGTGACGTATTTGTTGCTTACAAAGCTAGTTTTGGCTTTGTTTGGGCATGATTTTTGTTTAAGTCCCGCTAATAAGGTCGTTAATTGAAACGGTTAATGACCAATTACAAAATATTTCTCAAATTGTTCATTCTCGTCATAGAAGTGTCAAAAATTTTATGGTTAATCTACTTGCAGATTTAATTGCTTATACTTTTCAAGGTAAAAAACCCTCTTTAAAATTGGATAAAAATAAAATAGAAAATTTACCGACCTTGTTAGTTTGATTACCTTTTTATTGAAGTAAATTATTTAAGCTAATTTCCCAAAATAGCAAACTCCAGTAGGTAGGTACCTTACTAAATTACAGTTTGCACTTGAATATTTGAGATGCTTTCAAAAAATTTTATGATGTAATTTTATTTTGTCAATTTCTTCTCAATTCTTGATTCTTGCTTTTGGTGGATAGGTGTTGAATTTTTAGCTGTTGCATCTGATTTTATATGTCCGTGTAAAATCACCAAAGTTTCTGCTAAATTATTCAAGCGATTTTCTAAATATTGTTTGCGTCCTAATAGTTGGCGCAACTTATGATATCTGGCTATTCCCATACTGACACGAGGGATTTCTTCTTGGGGGCAAGGACGAGACCAAACTTTTCCAGAATTATCTAAACCGCACAAACGATAGCCAGTTCGAGAAGCTTTATTTGTTACTTTACTTGTTGCTTTTTCCTGAGTAGCACAAATTTCTTCTATATAGTCCATAAGTTGATGGACTTCACCATGACGTAGGGTGGCTGTTCCTTTTTTCTTCTCTGGGTCTTCTTCGGTTGTTTTTTTACTTGCTTCTGTGGGTGAGGATGTAATATCAGATTCTAACCAACCATTAATGATTGAACCTTCAATGTAAATATCTTGAATCTGTCGAATCAACATTTTTAATTCCGATTGCCATGACTCAGCGATCGCTGAAATTTCCTTCAGAAGGTTACTAGCTAAAGCTGGGTTCGCACCATTGCGATGATTAGTAAATTGAGGGGGCTTGTACTTTGGTAAATTAGGTGTGGAATAATCGAATTCACTTGTAGAAAATTTTTCTACACAGTTATTGTGAGTAACATTATCCTCTGATTCTGTTGCTGAGGATTCACCAAAAATTGATTCGGCTAAATCTTCTGCCGGTTCGGTAATATTTTGATTTTGTTCCGAGCTAATTGTAAAGGAAAAAGAATTTTTATTATGGTTCTTTGCGGTTGGTTCTGTCTCGGGGGATTTTTTTTTCTTTCCTAGATCCTTTAAAGTCGCTTCAATCCGCTTTAAACTTGCTTTCATAAATATCTATCCCGTCCGAAAGTTTGCTGTTGTTACTGGTTTTTAATGATCCTATCTTTATCAAAAAGCTAAAAATCAAAAACTTTTAGCTCTCATCTGTGCCGCTTGCTCCGGGTACACGTCTTTAGACCCATCCTATAGCCTGCTATTAGCTATTGGACTCCTAAAAGTTATTAGAGGCTATAGAGAATACAAATGTTACCTCAATAGGAGAAAATAACATCAAAAAATATAACCAGTACGTATTCACGATACTAAGGAAATAGCTTTGAGTAAAGTCATCTTAGTCACCGGACCAGCACGTTCTGGAAAGAGCGAATGGGCAGAAAATTTAGCAGTCCAGTCCCAGAAAAAGGTGATTTATGTAGCAACAGCCATAATTGACCCAGCTGATAAAGACTGGGAGCAACGCATACAACAACATCAACAACGTCGTCCCTCAAACTGGACAACATTAGAAGTACCCTCAGAATTATCTGTTACTCTTGCAGATGCTAATCCCAATAATTGTGTATTAGTTGATTCATTGGGTACCTGGGTTGCAAACCTTTTAGAAGAAAGCGATGATACCTGGAATAAAATTGTAGAAGAATTTGTTGAAACAATAAAACTTATAGCTGCCGATATGATTTTTGTTGCAGAAGAAGCTGGTTGGGGTGTAATACCAGCTTATCCAGTGGGTCGTATATTTCGCGATCGCCTTGGTTCTTTAGTACGTCAGTTAGGAGCAGTTTCTCATGATGTATATCTGGTTACTGGCGGTCATGTTTTGAATCTCAGTTTGCTTGGTTATCCCCTACCAGTTCCAAAATCTTAACTAAAAATTCCAAATTCACCCATCGAAAGTGGGGAACGATAAAAATAAAATAGTAAGTATGGCTAATACAAACGATGTCAAAAAGTACCTTGCTTCCTGGTTTCAGTTGGCAAAGGGTGTAATTGTTACCAACGGTAAGGAAATATTACTTCCTTGTCCCATATTTGAAGGTGACGATTACAGCAAAGAATTTCAGAAGTGTTGGGAAAAAATTACCTCACCTTCTTCAGGTGATTGCTACCTAGAAGGTACAGAAACTACAATATCTCAACTGCTTACACCTGTTTGGGAAATAAACTCATGTGCCCGGTGTCAAATGCCTGTACCAATTAGGAATTATACAGTTTCAGAAATTGATTGTACTTGTTCTGACTTAGAAAATTGGCCCAACGAAGACTTACCAACGCCGCGATCGCAAATGAATTCTCTCAATAAACTCAGAGAAATTAATTATAGATTGCAACAGATGACAACAGAAAAAGCATAATCTGAGAAATATCTTGATTAACATAATAATTTCAGAATATCTAAAATTTCTGAGCTTAACACCAAATTGTTTCAAACTTTCGATAAGTGAATAATCAAATTTGGTATAAATTTGAGAACAGTAATAGGTATGAACTACAGTTCGTACCTATTATTTGTATATACTTGACATTTTCTCGCCGCTAAATCCCACAATGATAGCGGGAGGTTCCCAAACATCACCTTCACTTAAGGATTTTTGCAACTGTCCTTCAGTTTTCAGAACTATCGAGTCTTATATCTGCTCCCTACCAGTTCACAGTTACTCTTGGGGGAAATCCAAACAAGAAGAAAAGATGACAAAATAGAAAATATGATAAATATTTATTTATTAATTAATTAATTAAGACAAAGGTTGGATAACGCTGTGCAAATTACATTTCTAGGAACTAGTTCCGGCGTACCAACGCGATCGCGTAATGTTTCCAGTATTGCCCTTAAATTACCTGAAAGGAGCGAACTCTGGCTATTTGATTGCGGAGAGGGTACCCAGCACCAACTTTTACGCAGTGACCTAAAAATGAGTCAGCTTTCCAGGATATTTGTTACCCATATGCACGGCGACCATGTTTTTGGTTTAATGGGTCTTCTAGCAAGCTGCGGACTTTCTGGTAATGTACAAAGAATGGATATTTATGGACCTCCGGGACTTAATGAATATTTACAGGCATCTCAACGTTACTCCCATACTCACTTATCTTATCCCCTGAAAGTCCATGCTGTTCGTCCAGGGATAGTTTACGAAGATGAAACATTTATGGTAGTTTGTGGCAACTTACACCATCGAATTACTGCCTTCGGATATCGAGTAATTGAAAAAAATAGAACTGGACGTTTTGATATAGATAAAGCTAAAGCGTTAGATATTCCTCCAGGAAAAATTTACGGTCAATTGAAACGCGGCGAGACTGTTACCCTTAATGATGGAAGAGTATTTTGTGGTAAAGATTTTTGCGGTCCAACGGAGATTGGGCGTAAAGTGGTTTACTGTACAGATACAGTATTTTGTGACGGTGCCATAGAATTAGCAAAAGATGCAGATGTACTGATTCACGAGGCAACATTTTCCCATCAAGATGCACAAATGGCTTTCGATCGCTTGCACTCTACATCAACAATGGCAGCTCAAACTGCCTTAGCAGCCGATGTTAAGCAATTGATTATGACTCATTTTAGTCCCCGTTACGCACCAGGAAATTCTATAGAACTTAAAGATTTACTGACTGAAGCTCGGGCAATTTTTCCCAAAACTAAAATGGCACACGACTTTTTTGCTTATGAAGTACCCAGGAGACGAGAGAACTAAGTAGTAGGTGTCGGAAAATTCAAAATTCAAAATTCAAAATTCAAAATAAATTAATAGCAGTCAAGTAAGGGAGCATGACAATTTTGAAGAGATATCTTAAGGGTAAACTCCCCGAAGTGTGCGGCTATAGAAACAAAGCCCACCTTAGTGGCTAATAGTTATTTTAGCTCCAAGTCTTCCTCCTGCGGGCTTTCTGTAAAATTGGGTTCTTCTGAGAGTCATCTCTCTTAGAGAAATATTACCGATTACCCATTCACTCTGACAATTATCAATCCCTGACAATTTTAAGACCTGAATAAAACCAATACAATACAAAATAATAATAGACCTAACAGCAGCAATAAAGATTGATTACGCTTGATCCATTGTTGAACTTTTGTATTCGCACTATTAGCTTGTTGTTGCTGTTGTATTTCTGACTGACGGTCGGTAATATCTTCGTATAAGGTACAGTTTTTGGCGTAGGGGCGTTTGGGAAATGTACAGCTCTCATCAAAATGATATGTACAGCGATCGCAAAGATACTCATCTTTAGCTGCATGATATAAAGGTATGCCGGGATGTCCGTAAGCTTTTAATTGAGTGCGACAATAGGGACAAGCGATCGCTTGCTTATCTACTGATTTTTGACAGCGAGGACAGGTTAGTGTTTCCACAATTGACTAGATAAATATCTAAATAATCCTAAATAGATTTTAACTGTTGCAAAGCTACGACAACATACCTTAATAAAGGTATTCAAAATGGGAAGAATATAATTGTAAGAATTTTATTTTATCAGGGGCAATTGGCAGTGTATGGAAAACGTAGTATCAAAATAATTCGTGCTGCATTCCGCGATATTCAAAAATTGCCTCCGAATGCACTAATGAAAGTTTACGAAATTTTACAGCGTTTGAGTTGTGGGGATGAGAGACATACTAAACCTTTAAAAGGGTATGACAAATTGTTAAGAACGAGGTTGGGTGGAAAATGGCGTGTTATATGGCAAAAAGAAAATAATGATATTTTAGTTATTAAAGCAGGATGGCGCGATAGTTTTTACGATGATGCCTTCGATAGACGCGATCGCATTAATCCTAAAGTTATTGAAGAATTGCTACAGCCCGAGGGTAAAATATTAGCTGAAAATCCTTCCTATGCATGGAATCAAGAACTGGATCGGGACTGGTATAAGTTTGTATATGGTTCTTACCGTAATTCTCCTCAACTTACTGATTATCAAAGACAGGTATTAGAGCAACCCTTAAATATCATTTGCTCTCATCATCAAAGAACTAATAGTAATAATTTTGAAGACAATGCTTGTGTAGTTTTTCAAAGTGCTCCAGGAACGGGGAAAACTGTCTGCGCTAGTTTATTTGCTTGCGAAATTCATCGTGCTTATGAATGGAACACAATGTTGGTTGTACCGTCCGCTTTAAGTCGAGATATTGAGGGTTATGCAGATGTGAAACTAGCATTAGAGAGTAATAATTTTTGGTTAGGAACATTTCCTCAATGGTTAGGTAAAATTCATCCAGAAATTCAAAGTCAGCTCGCTTCACCACAACAAGAATTTGCAGCATTACAACAAGCTATAAAATATACTCGAAATACAGAAGTTACTCGTACTGATGTTTTGCTTTATCAGTCTTTTGTTTTGGATGAGGGTAATACCAATCAATCTAAAAATGCTGTATTTCAAGCTAATCTTTCTCGAATCAATCAACTTTTAAAAATTAATAAAAATCATTGGTACAAAGCTTTAGCTTGTCGCTTATCTCGCTTGGATGCAGCGAATATTTTACAAAAAAAGTTACTGAAACCACCTGTTGAAGCAGAGTGTTCTATTGTGATTGTTGATGAAGCTCAGGATTTAATGCTGTGTGAACTACAAGCACTAATTGCAGTATGTAAATCTTGGATAGAGCAGGGACATCAAACTTATTTATGGTTACTAGGGGACTTAAATCAGCGTATCAGTCCTACTAACTTTACTTGGAATCAGCTAAAAGTTAGAAATATTATAGAATTAAAGCGAAATTATAGAAATTCGCAACAAATCTTAGTATTTGCTAATCAATTTTGCGAATTGGCACAAAAAATCAATTCCAGTGTAGGAGCAAAAAAATTACCTCCACCAGCACAACCGGAAGATGCTTTTGAAGTAGGTGAATCGGTGGGTTTATTAAAGTGTGCTGACAAAGCTGAAGCACTAAAATTATTAAAAGAATTAGCTGATAGATCCAAGCAAGAGAAAAATCAAAGGCACTTGCTATATGATTTAGCTAACGCAATTAAAGTAATTTCTCACCATCCTATCGACACTCATGAGATAAACAATTGTGAAAGTCTAGTAATTTTAAATGCCGAACAAGCCAAAGGTAGAGAATTTGAAACCTGCGTAGCCTTCTGTTTATTTGAAGGTGATGGTATGCCCTCATTAGAAGAAACTTTTGCGTGGTATACTCTCCTCACACGTCCGCGATCGCGCTTACTAATAATAGCTACAACTGCTGAAATAGAAAGATTAAATTCATTGGGTAAAGACTATTTTGCCAGTTGTAAGAGTGTCAATGCCGAAGCTGCAATTGATTGGATTACAGAAGTAGCTAGCGATATGAACCTAAGCCAAATAAGCAATGATGTGCTTGCTCGTTTGCTTAAACGTTGCGAGACTGGTCATTTATATTGGGATACCTATCTAGCACTACAATTTGCAGGAGTGCGAGACCCACAGCTTTATCAATGGGAACAAAAAGCTATTTCCCTACTTCAAAAAAGTTCTGTGGAAGTCTTAAATGCAGAATTAGCACAAGCTGAAAATATATCTTTGCGTTGTTTAATACTCAGAGCAATGCAATATTCTTGGGAAGCTGTTACTCAAGCAAATATCTTAAAAGCTAGTGATGAGGTCGAACATAAACGTTTAATTATAAGTATAGCCAAAGACTTAGAAGCTAAAAAACTCCCTTATGAAGCAGCAAGAGTTAGAGCAACTCTTGCTGATGGTAATTACAAAAGAGATTTTCCCTTTTGGCAAGATGTTATAGAATCATCTCCTCAATCCCAACCTTTAGTAAGTTTACTATGCAAAGCCTTTAACTATAAATTACAAAATTTTCTGGAAAATACTTAAAAAAACCGTGTTAAAACATACAGATGAAGAAACAGCCAAGCAACTTGAAGAACTGTGGCAAACCATTACCATTACAATAAAATCAACTAAAGAAGTTTTAAATCAAGCCCAGCAAATTCACTCATCAATTTTAGAAACTCAAAAACAAGTTATAGAAAAATCCGATCGAGTAAATACTACAAACTTAGAGATTCATAAAATTAGTGAGGAAATCAAATATACAGCACAAAAAGTAGAATTACAAGCTTATGAAATTGTTAAATACCAAGAAAGTATAGAACAACTACGACAAGAAATCATCACAGTACGCAGTAGTCTTGAAGAAGCACAAACTCAAGTAAAACAGATTAATCATACTTTACCCACATTCACCGAGCAAATTCCAGAACGCTTTAGCGAACTTCGTAATCTAGCATCTGAAGTAGAAACAAATCATGCAGCTGTCTCTAAGCTAAGCGTTCAAGCACAACAAAATTCCTCACAAGTAAAACAAATGCTTGCACAGGTAGAAAGCATCAGTTTGGAAATTAGTGGGAAACATGGTTTAAGAGCAATACGCCAGCAACATAGTATAGAAATAGAAAACCTACGCAAACTACTCGAAAGACAAACAAAACGCCAACAACAACAATTTTTTTGGTTATTAACTCTTACTTTTACAGTTACCTTAGCTTTCTTTGTGGCACTAGCAAATTAATACTTATAATAAGTAATATTCAAAGCTTTATAATTTACTTCTTTCAATTTACTTTACACAAAAGCTTTAAAGAGCAGAAACAAAGATTGTTTGATTACAATCAGGATCTCCTTAATTCCCCATTGTAATCACCCAAGTTAACTTATTCTATCCCTCTATATATTCTGTTCCTTGTTTTAAGTAGGATTTATCCGCAGCCAAATCTTTGATACGATTAATAAATATTAGTTTGGAGTTACTGCATTGGGTTTATTTGACGACTTAAGCCAGTTTTTAGAAAGCCGCTTAGAAGAGTTTTTACGCAATAATCCACATCTAGAGTTAGAAAGACTACTAGAACAACTACGACAACAAGAAGAAGATACACTCAAACTTATTTCTGAACTGAAATTAAAAGAGAAGCGATCGCAAGATAAAATTCTTGAAACCGCTCAGGAAATTCAAAAATGGCATATCCGAATTGAAAAAGCTAAAGCTGCTGGAAGAATTGATTTAGCAAATGCTGCACAAGAAAGAGAAGCGACCCTGCTACGTCAAGGGAATCAGTTTTGGGGAAATATGCAAGGAATAAAAGAACGGATTACTCAAGCTAAAGAACTTTTAGCTAAGGTTCAGCAACGACGTCAAGAAGTACAAGCAGCATCAGCACAAGCACAAGCGCAAAAGGCTGCATCCGCAGCTAAACAACGTTTAGAGACTCCTACTTGGGAGAATAAAACAACTAGTTATTCTTCAGATTTTGATGATTTAGAAGAGAAATTTCGTCGCTGGGAAACAGAAGATGAACTAGAAAACATGAAACGGAATATGGGGAAATAAATGTGATTGCGACTGTAAGAAGACGCTCAGACTGTACTCCGTAAATTAGTTAGCGCTTTCTTTAGAAGAAACCCAAGCTAAGCATTAGCTATCTTCTAAGGTTTTATCCAAAGTTTAATTTTTCTTTACTAATACGTAATTCCTACTCGCAATATACTGTATTTTTAAATATTGATAGGTTACGCAGTCTTATTTTGTAATCAATATTTATATAATTTTAATGAATACCGATCTAGTTTCATAAAATTTATAAATTTATAATTATTT
>JBCCDM010000237.1:0-10175 GCA_039030795.1 Cyanobacteria bacterium P01_A01_bin.84 | reverse complement strand
GACCCAGTAGGATCTGCTCAGTACCGACGAAATTATGCCCAAGACGGCGTGCCTCTTCTTGAGCTAACATTATCACCTTAATGGCTTTTTCTGTGAAGCGTTCAAACATTGGCTTTTCCCATCACCTGCGTCGTGCCGGTATGCTGATTTTAGCACAGCCTAATTATGAAGATGGCTGTATAAATGTGAAGACATCCGTACACTTACTACCCAGGTATATGAGTTTCTTATTAAATATTGAATTACTTTTCCGTATTTAGTGTATTAAACAAATATTATTTACCAGCATATATATGGTTGACGACTAAAAAAATACTGAAAATTGCTTATTTTATATGACCCCCACAAACAAACATAATTACCATATTTTTTTTTGCTTGTCTACGTTTATTATCACAAGATAATTTTTTCTTATTGAAAAGACAACTAAAATTTAAATCTACTAAACCGCAAAAACAGTTTATGGATAGTTGACAATTGGTTGATAATTTTAATTACTAGTTGCTAGAGATAGATATGGTGTTTTGTTTTCCAAGGGTAGATACGTGTCTTCCACCAAGTAAGTCGTCTACGTAAATACTCGGTATTTCCCAGCACCTTAGACTGAAAGTCCCAAAACTATCGATAAATTTCTCTTTTATTTTTCCTTTCTAGAATTAAACAGCCCTACCTCGAAGGCTTTCAAAGGTAGGTTTTTTGGAGTCTCGAAAAGAGTTGAGAAAATTCTCAATTGTTTAACATAGTTTCAAGGTTTCAGGATTTAAGCATTGCCTGAAATAGTCAAAAATGACCAAATACAAAATACTTACCTTTGTAAAGTTTGGAGGACTCCGCGTCACTTCAATACCCCCTATTCTTTCTTCTTTTCAAAAAACATCCTAATTCCAAAGCGTAGTGCTATATCGCTGCTAAATTTATATCAAGCAACAAGCCCTTATTCGGCATAAATATTTTTACCGCCTTATATCTCACCGCTTCACTGCGTGTAAACGGGAGACTTATGGCTGAGAATGTTAAAAGGTAACAGCTTTTCAATATTCAACCAAATTCCAACCATTTTGAGACAGGCGATCGCGTACCAAAATCAATAAGCTAGCTAAAGTTTGTTGAAATTCCGGATACTGTATTTTTCCTAGCCATAAAATTAAAGCGTCTTCGTTGTTGTCTTTATAATATTTAGGACGTTTCCCAGCAATTTTGAAGCCAAATTTCTGATATAAAGAGATTGCACGGTGATTAGAAGCTCTCACTTCTAAAGTGGCTCGCTTCAAACCGCCTTTGTAAGCTCTCTTAAGGAGGGAATAGAGCAAAGCTTGTCCCAATCCTTGAGAGTGGTATTGGGAATCGACAGCCAAAATTGTAATGTGAGCTTCATCTAAGATTGACCAAAAGCAACCCATACCCATGAGTTGTGAGGAATCAAGAGGGGGACAACAACCCAAAATTTCACTATTAGGGCTCTCTAGTTCTCTTTTATAACCATCTTTAGTCCAAAGACCTCCAAAACAATTCATGTCTAGCTGCACTAGTGCTTCTATTTGAGATATTGATAACAATTTTATTTCTAGGTTAAATGCATCAGGGCATTTTTCGGATAAGCGATGGGGAAATTGACCCTGCAGGTGCTCGCTCATAAATTTTGCTTACCAAGAATGTATAGGGGTGCAGTGGAAAGAAGACGAAAAAATCTGAAAAGGTCTGAAATTTACAAAATTTATAAGCTTTTAGTTTTTGGTTTTTAACTCTTAACCGTCAGTGAAAAGCTAAAAGCTAAGACTTGACTATTTTCAAGTCGGCAAGCCCTTTGTAAACTGGGTATCGGAAGATGTTTTTTAATTGTAAGTAAAAAAGGATAATTTATTTAGATTATGGTATCTACTCACCCTAACGGGATTAAATATAGTGGTAAAAGGTATTTATCTGAAATTAATACAGATAAGGTAAATCTATCACCAAATCAACAGCTTCTACCCTTGAGTGCGGTGGTTAATAGCAGCGATCGCTTGGAAATAGGCGGTTGTGATGTGACAACATTAGTAGAGCAATTTGGCTCTCCACTCTATATTTTAGATGAAGAAACTCTAAGAACTGCTAGTATTCAATATCGGGATAATTTTAAACGTTATTATTCAGGGGAATCTCAAGTAATTTATGCTTCAAAGGCTTGGAGTTGCCTTGCTGTATGCGCTATTGTTGCCTCTGAAGGACTAGGAATAGATGTAGTCTCGGGTGGCGAACTTTACACCGCACTTCAAGCGGGGGTTAATCCTGATAAGATTTACTTTCATGGTAATAATAAATCTCAGGA
This sequence comes from Cyanobacteria bacterium P01_A01_bin.84, assembly GCA_039030795.1. GTDB lineage: Bacteria > Cyanobacteriota > Cyanobacteriia > Cyanobacteriales > Nostocaceae > JBCCDM01. Next base: position 7,867 of record JBCCDM010000237.1, on the reverse strand, counting down.
AGAATTAATCCAGGCAATAGAGTCTAAATGCACGATTATGTTAGATAACTGGCATGAACTCAACTCTATTGTTAATCTAGCCAAGACTGCCGGAAAAGCTGAGATTCCTGTAATGTTGCGATTAACCCCCGGTATAGAGTGTCATACTCACGAGTATATTCGCACAGGACACCTTGACAGTAAATTTGGCTTTGACCCCAATCAATTGACAGATTTATTTGAATTTGTTAGCAAACAACCCGCTCTTAAGTGTATTGGTTTACACGCTCATATTGGTTCTCAAATTTTTGAACGTCAACCGCACCGAGATTTAGCTGCTGTAATGGTTAGTTGGATAAGTAAAGCCGTTAGTTATGGTTTACCAGTCAGCGAGTTGAATGTTGGGGGTGGTTTGGGAATCAAATATATTGAATCTGACGACCCCCCAAGTATTGAAGAATGGGTAAAACCTATTTGCGAAGTCATCGAAAATACTTGTAAAGAGCAGAACATACCCTTACCAAAACTATTGTGCGAACCTGGGCGATCGCTAATTGGAACTTCTTGTATAACTGCTTACACCGTAGGTTCTTCCAAAAATGTTCCGGATATTAGGACATATATAGCAGTAGATGGAGGTATGTCGGACAATCCTCGTCCCATTACTTATCAGTCGCTGTATCGTGCAGCGATCGCAAATCGTATGTCTGCTCCCCTTACGGAAATAGTAACAGTCGCAGGCAAACACTGCGAATCAGGAGATATTATCATTAAGGATGCTCAATTACCAAAAGCAGAACCTGGTGATATCCTCATAGTTATGGGGACTGGTGCTTACAACTACAGCATGGCATCCAATTATAATCGCGTACCTCGACCAGCAGCTGTTGTAGTCAATGATGGCGAGGCAAATTTAATTGTGCAACGGGAAACCTATCAAGATTTGATTAAACAAGATTGTTTGCCCGAAAGACTCAGAAAGAATGAAGAATAAAGTATCAAGCAGACTGGGAAATAACTAGCATCAATAGCTGTCAGAAATCTCAATTTGCATTTTGCATTTGTTCTACAACCTCTGATTCTGATGAGTGTGGTAGTAGTAACCGTTAATTTTATCCAGTCCTTGATATACTCCGTACTTTATTTGTACTTTATACTTTCTTGTCTTAGCGTAATCCAGATGTCATGGGAGATTTGTGGAAATGCCTGAAAAACATAAATTTATCGCAGTCTTCGCCGTTTGAGATTCTGGACGTTTTTTTAGTGCTGGCGCTCACGTATACGATTTTAGTTCTGATTACTGAGCGTCGGACACTATGGATGGTGAGGGGGTTCATTGTTTTAATGTTAATCTCAGCACTAATAGAAAACTCATGGCGAATCGGACTTAGATTTGTACTATTAAAGTTTGTACTAGAAAATTTACTCATTGGCTGTGCTGTAGTTATGGCGATTTCTCTACAATCAGAGTTACGCCGATTTTTGGAAAAACTAGGACGTGGAGAAATTAAACAGCTATTTCAAGTATCAAGTTTGGCTGTACCCAAGTCAGATAGTTTTATTGATGAGATCGCTGACGCAGTCAAAGAATTATCAAAAAATCGTATTGGTGCTTTGCTAATTATTGAAACTACCGGTTCTATCGATGAACGTGATTTTTCAGTCCCTGGAGTAAAGTTGAATGCAGAAGTTTCTAAGGAACTAATTCAAACAATTTTTCAACCGAAAACTTTATTACATGACGGTGCTACATTGATACGTGGATCTCGTATTATAGCATCGGGTATAATTTTACCGCTTTCGGGACGCACAGCTTCACGCCAGCTTGGGACTCGTCACCGAGCAGCGATGGGGATTACTGAGCGAGTCGAAAATTGTATTTGTGTGGTTGTATCGGAGGAAACCGGTTCTATTTCTCTAGCTGAACGGGGTACTCTGAACCGACCGTTGACTATCACGAAATTGAAAGAGTCCCTAGAAGATAAACTTTCTCCTGTTACAGACAGAGAAGCAGTTGCTTCCGACTTATTCACTTTAGGACGTCAAATTCGTAGCAAGACATTAGCGCTGGTTTCGCGTTTAGTCGCACTAGCATCGACCGCTTCTCGGGATAAAAAATGACAGCACAACAGACACAACAACAATATTTACCTCCTGACCTCAAAAAAGAATTACTACCTAAGCACATAGCGGTGATTATGGATGGTAATGGTCGATGGGCTAAAAGTAGAGGACTTCCTCGAATTATGGGTCACAAGCAAGGAGTTGATGCTCTTAAAGATTTACTCCGTTGCTGTAAAGACTGGGGCATAGAAGCTTTAACGGCTTATGCTTTTTCTACTGAAAATTGGGGTAGACCTGAAGAAGAAGTAGATTTTTTGATGACTCTATTTAAACAGGTTTTGCGTCGAGAATTACGGGAAATGGTTTCAGAAGATGTACAGATTCGTTTTGTTGGTAACTTGAGTGCGCTTCCATCATCTTTACAAACAGAAATTACCCGTTCTATGGCACAAACCCATACCAATAGTTCTATTAGATTTACTGTGGCAACTAATTATGGTGGAAGACAAGAAATAATTCAAGCTTGTCGTAAAATTGCCGAACAAGTTCAACAAAATCTGTTACAACCAGATGAGATTGATGAGTCGATTTTTGAAAATCATCTTTACACCGCAGGTAGTCGCGATCCAGACTTATTAATTCGTACTAGTGGAGAAATGCGACTGAGTAATTTTCTCCTTTGGCAAATGGCTTATTCCGAAATATATGTCACAAAAACACTTTGGCCCGATTTTAATCGTCAGGAGCTTCATCTTGCCCTCTCAGCTTACCAGCAGCGAGAAAGACGATTCGGGAAAGTATAAATTTATGAGTTAGGTTTGACGTGAATTGCCCCTTACATACATCGATCATTCGACTAGTTAGTGTTAGCTGTTAGCTAAAAGCTAAAACCCAAAAGCCAAACTATGAGTTTCAAAAGACTTTGTGCGGACTAGCAAATCAAAACTCTACTTTAAGGACCTGAGAACACTGCTTCCTCTATATCCTGACGGCTAAGTGAATACTTAAAAGATCGTTGAATATCTTGATTGTTTTCGCCAGCTTCAATATATCTAACTGTAACTTGTTCTATATCCAGCCAAATCTCAGCCTTCCATGTATTTTTTTCTACATACCAGTAATGTAACTGAGATTCGTCTTGCTTACAGCCTTGTTCTTTAAGCCATCGCTCTATTTGTGACAAGGCATGATTATATAAGGGTGTTTCTACAGGAGGAAGAGGCATAAAGTATTGAAGAATTTAATCGCTAAAAATCAAGAATATTAAATTAATATTTACATAAAAGTAAATCACTTTACCTTTACTATATTAATCTTGAGCAGTAAGTAATTAAGTATTTAGACGAGATTGAATGAGGGGACAGCCCAAAGAGCGATCGCAATCAGCAAACAACCAATAAAAGTTAGTCCCAAAATAAATAAAGCAAATATTTCTCCGGGAGATAAGGGACGGTCTGTTGCGTCTAAATAAGCAGATTTTGACCAATCGTAAGAAATAGGATTATTCTTAGATTTATCTAAATCGGCAGCAGGTGCAATAACTCCATGTCGAGAATAACCTATTTGCTGGTCATAGGAAAATCTACGTTCTGGATTGCTTAAAGTCGCGTAAGCTTCGTTAATTTCCTGAAATTTAATGGTAGCAACATCTTTAGGTAAGTCAGTTGTATCGGGATGATAAAGTTTACTCAACTCTCGATAAGCACGACGAATATCGATAACTGATGCCCACGGATATATTCCTAGCTGGTAGTAATAAGTAGGTTTACTGCTTATGAGTTTCCCTTCTTGATTCACGAGCGCCTCTGATGCTCTATTTTCTTATGTTTTTTATATTGTAAAACTATCTTAATTTGATAAGACGGCAACGAAAATTTAGAATTTTTAAATACGCAATTTATATCCAGACATATATTTAGACATATCTTTAAGATATTTATCTTTAAGATATACATTTAGATGTTTATAGACACATACAGTAATCTAATGGCAGTAGGATATAGGGTATATCTACAAAATACTGATTGCTAAAGGACTATTTGTTTCCACAAAGCAATAGATAAAACCAATAAAGTCTTAGTTCTAATTCTTGATTCTGATTATTGATTATTGATTATTAATTATATTTCCTTCTCTCGACCTCTAAGACAAGATATTTAATTGAATTCCGATCAAAAAATTAAATAAGATTAGCACGAGGTTTAAAACTTTCAATTTTTCGTAATTTTTCGTAAAGTTCCTTTTCCTGAGGAGTAAGAGTTTTAGGAGTGACTATTTTGATTTCAACTAATTGGTCGCCACGTTTACCGTTCTCATGAGGATAACCCTTGTTGGCAAGACGTAGCCTCTGACCAGGTTTAACCCCTGGAGGAAGAGTCATTTTTACCAGCCCATCTAAAGTCGGTGCTTCTACTTGTCCTCCCAAAACTGCTTCACAAGGAGTTATTGGAACTTGACAAAAAATATTCGCTCCATCTAACTTAAATATTCGATGAGGCTCTACAGTAATTTTTAAGTATAAATCACCACCATTTATTCCTTGATTGCGTAGGCGAATAGTTTGACCTGTTACCATTCCTGGGGGCATTTTAACTTCTAAAGAACGCCCATCTTCTAAACGAATTCTTTCTACACCACCTTTGTAAGCTTTTTCTAATGGCAAAGTCAATCTTGCTTCTATATCTCGACGATTTGCTTGCTGAGAAGCAGTATAATCATTTCTATTTCTAGAAAAACGATTTGGATCTGCTTTGACTCCATTACTTGGATTACCTGAGTTCTTGTTTTTACCAATAACTTGATTAATAAAGTTCTCAAAGGATGGGTCTACACCTTTGCTGCTTCCATTATTGCTTCCAGAACGATTTGAGAAGCCACTTCTACCTTGTGTGGCTTTGTTATTTAAATCTTTTTGTCGCCAAAAACGGCTAAACTCGTCATATTGAGCGCGCTTCGCAGGATCGGAAAGTACCCCGTAAGCTTCACCTATAGATTTAAATTTTTCCTCAGCAGCTTTATTATCTGGATTTAAGTCCGGATGATATTGTCGCGCTAAGCGTCGGTAAACTTTTTTTATTTCATCATTGGTCGCATCCTTTGATACTCCCAAAATTTCGTAGTAATCCCGAAAATTCTGCAAGTTTTGCATAGCCAGTTGCTTAGTTGAATATTTTAGCTTTCAGACTTTCTTAATATTTGAACAATAATCAAGAATACTTAATTATTACTCATAGAAAATTAGGATATAAAAAACTATAGAACCCTTGAGTCCCAATAACCAGTAGGACTGCTATCAATTACCGATTACCCTCCTGTGATACTAAGTAAGTACTTAATTATTTTCATTGTTCTGTAGCAATATTCGGAAAATTTCGGGTGAGATTTCCCACCCCCATCAAGTTAATTGATTTAGAATTAGAGATTAAGAAAAATACAAAATCCTCATCTGTAAATAAGTAAAATTTATTTCCTGACTAGGGGAAAAAATTTTACTTCCTAAACGAGGGTGAGGTTCAATTATAGATTTGGATCTCTTGTATATTATTTTACCTACCTTCCTAAACTATTAATTTACGCCCTTTATATCTATTTCCACATAAAGACTCAAAGCCAGTCATCGTCATCATCCCAATTATCTTGGTAAGTGGGGCGAGAAGGAGGTTTTCGGGAATATCCCTGATTGTAGGAAGAACGACTTTCCTTGCCATAATTTTTGTCATAGTCACCTTTATCGTAACTATCTGGCTCATAGTTATTTCCTCGGTCGTAATTATTTCTTTTGTTAATACTCCGGTTATATTTTTCTTTATCATAGCTACTGTCTTTACCGTAGCCTTCCCGGTCATAGCCTCCCCGGTCGTAACCCCGGTCATAGCCTCCCCGGTCGTAACCTCCCCTGTCGTAACCTCGGTCGTAACCCCGGTCTAAATATTCCTTATCATCGTCTTTCTCACCGATGAAGATGTCACGAATTGTACCAAACAGGTCATCTTCCTCGTCTTCTTGGAAATATTCCCGGACTTCACGACTCAAGTCATATAAGGCATCTTGCAAATCAGCATATGCTTGATCGATTCCCCTTTCATCATCAGATTTCAAACTTTCCCGCAGTTCTCGACAAATATTATCAATGCGTTGACGACGGTTACGTGCAAAAGACATTCCTAAATCTAGTGCGACTTCCCGCAGTTGTCTTTCTGCTTGCAATATCAAAGCTTCAGAACGAGTACGTTTTTCTACCCGTTCCTTCCGTTGTCTGTCCACATCAGCGTATTTCTCAGCATCTTGGATCATCTGTTTGATTTCACCTTCACTGAGATTTGAAGCACCTTGAATGGTGATACTTTGTTCTCTACCTGTAGTTCTATCTAGGGCTGTTACCTGTAAGATACCGTTAGCATCAATATCAAACGCTACTTGTATTTGAGGAATGCCTCTAGGTGCGGGAGGGATGCCGTAAAGTTTAAAACGTCCCAAAGACTTATTATCATTAGCCATTTCCCTCTCACCCTGAACAACGTGAATTTCTACTGTATTCTGGTTGTTTTCCGAGGTAGAAAAAGTATCTGATTTACGTACTGGGATAGTAGTATTACGGGGAATTAATTTTTTCATAACTCCACCAATAGTTTCTAATCCTAAAGACAAAGGAGTTACATCAAGTAGTAAAACGTCTTTAAATTCTCCTGCTAAAATTCCCGCTTGGATTGCTGCACCAACCCCTACAACTTCATCAGGATTTACATTTTGATTGGGTTCTAAACCAATTATGGCTCGAACTAACTGTTTTACCATCGGCATTCGAGTAGAACCACCAACTAAGACCACCTCATCAATATCTCGCGGTGACATTAGGGCATCTCTGAGCGATCGCTTGATGGGGTTGCGCAATCTACCAAGTAAATCATCACACATCGCTTCAAACTGGGAGCGAGTCAAACGAGTTTCTAAATGCTTCGGTCCATCTTCTGTAGCGGTAATAAACGGTAAGTTAATATCAGTGACGCTAACTGCTGATAATTCTATTTTTGCTTTCTCCGCAGCTTCCATTAATCGTTGTAAAGCTTGGCGATCGCGCCGCAAATCAACCCCTTCTGCTTCTAAAAACTGTTCTGCTAACCAATCAACAATTTTCCGATCGAAGTCATTGCCACCTAGCTGTGTATCGCCGCTTGTAGCCTTAACTTCAAATACCCCATCTCCCACGTCTAAAATGGATACATCAAATGTACCGCCGCCCAAATCGAATACTAAAATAGTTTCATTATTTGCTTTATCTAATCCGTAAGCTAAAGATGCTGCTGTTGGCTCATTTAAAATTCGTAAAACTTCCAAACCGGCAATTCTACCAGCATCTCGAGTCGCTTGACGTTGAGCATCATTAAAATAAGCAGGAACTGTAATTACTGCACCAGTAACAGATTCTCCTAAATAAGTACTCGCATCTTCCGATAGTTTCTTTAATATCATCGCAGAAACTTCTTCTGGTGCAAAATCTTTCTTTAAACGAGGACACTTAATTTTGATATTTCCGAACTCGTCTTTGCGGATAGTATAAGGTACGCGTTTAGAATTTGGATTCAGTTCAGAATAACGTCTTCCCATAAAACGCTTCATCCCAAAAAACGTATTTTGGGGGTTGAGAACTGTTTGTCGTCGTGCCATTTGTCCCACGACTTTTTCACCATCCTTACTGAAGCCTACCACTGAGGGTGTAGTTCGCATTCCTTCTGCATTGGCAATAACCACCGGCTTGCCACCCTCCATGACGGCAACTACTGAGTTGGTTGTACCCAAGTCAATGCCGACTACCTTGCCCATGCTT
>JBCCDM010000236.1:0-10187 GCA_039030795.1 Cyanobacteria bacterium P01_A01_bin.84 | reverse complement strand
TTAGGCTACCACAGATTGACGGAGCAGCAATTCTTTTGAAGGGCGATATCCGTAGTAGGCTTAACTTTCTTCTCGCACTGACGGTGCTGAGCGCAGCTACGCTGCACTCACACCTTTTAAATTTAGATGCGTTTGCCCTGTACTAGCTCCCCGTATTTCTTGTCCTAAAATCTTCAAACTACCTTCTTGTGGAGAACGTAAACCTCCCATTAAAGTCAGTAAAGTTGTTTTTCCGGAGCCAGATGGACCAGTTAAAATGACGATTTCACCAGCATGAATATTTAATTTTATATCAAATAGTACTTGTTTGCGGAGATTTTTCTCACCAAAGTAGTGATTGAGATTTTCTACGGAGATTACAGGTTGTTGTGACATGATTTTTTAATATTTTTAATTATAATTTCTGCTTAAGTTTATTTAGTAGTTGGGCAAAACTGATACTTAATGTTAAAGTCAGGAAATTACTAATTGATTTAAATTAATAATTAATGAACATAATGATCTGAATAGTGTCTTACAAAAACAGCTAGCTCACCTTAAAAATATTGCTTATTTTCAAATCTAAAAAATATCTGCGGGGTCAGCACTTTGAAGTTTTCGCATTGCAACTGCACCCGAAAAACTGCACATTATAATAGTTAAAACTAATACAAAAATTGCTCGGTCAATTTTCATCGCGATGGGTAATAAAGTCGCAGCAAAAGTAATTTGATATAGCCCCATCGAAAGCAACATACCAGGTAAAAATCCCAGCACTGACATTATCAAAGCTTCCTGCATTAGCATCACCATTAAATAGCGATCGCTGTACCCCATCGCTTTCAGGGTTGCATATTCTGGTAGATGTTCGGATACGTCTGAATAAAGTATTTGATAAACAATTACGATACCAACGATAAACCCTACCACTACTCCGATACCGAAAATAAATCCAATACCTTGATTCCCCCAGTAATCTTTCTCTGTTTGAGCAAACTCTTGTGGTGTCAAAACTCTGACATCTTTAGGTAAATTCGCTTTCAGTTGTAGTTTTAGTTTTTCTACATCTGCATCTGCACTCAACTGAATTAAACCAACTTCAATTTGATTTACTTGACGGTCTGGAAATAATTTTAAAAAGGTAGAATCACTGGTAATAATGTTTCCATCTGCTGCAAAGGAAGCACCCATTTGAAATAAACCAACAGCTTGAATATTCTGTTCGTTTACTAAAGTTTCAAGACTTCCTTTTTGTTGAATAAAGTCTGGAATTGGACCGTATTCAGGACGAGATGCACGGTCAAATATTACTTTATTTAGCTGCTTTAATTCTTCAAGATTTTGGTTAACTTCTGGGAAATCAAATGGTGGATTTACAGGGTCAATTCCCCATACTAAGATTGCTCTATTAATTCGAGTTTTGGGGTTTCGCCATTGAGCAGTACTTATGTACAAAGGACGAACCGATTTTACACCTTCATATGCTAAAGTCTGCTGCAATCTTTCTCTAGGAAAGCTTTTAACTGAAAATAAAGTTTGGAATTGAGGATTAATTAAAACTAAATTAGCACGTAAGGTTTGATGTGGTTTAGTTGCACTATCAAATAAAGCATCTAATAAACCCAATTGCACAAACATCAACATATCAGCAAAAGCAATTCCTGCTAAAGCAACTACGAGACGGGTTTTCTCTTTTTTTAATTGCAGCCACGCTAAAGGAGTGCGACGAAATATTTTACCTAACATTATTATAAGTGAATAATTGTGGAAACGTAGCATTACTACGTCTTTATAAGAGTGAAAATTTTTGGATTTTTTAACTATTTGGTTCTCGTTTCATAGTCCAAAATTTAACTGGTTTTTCTGCTATTCTCAAAATTTTAAAACCATTTTTTTGATAAAAATGGACAGCTTTTTCTGTTGATGTTTCTAAATAACAAGGTAAACCTTCCTCATCTGCTTTTTTTAAGATTGGTTGAATCAGTAAACTACCAATTCCTTCTCCCTGGGAAGTTTCGGATACTCCTAAAGCAAATAAATACCAATGTTGTTGATGCATATCCTGGTCATGATACTTATCAAATAATATAAATAGAGGTAAAAATTTTTTTAATCCGATAAAACCAAGCAAAAATGGAACTTTGTAAAACCCCGCTTGTAGAATTTGTAGAAAATTTAAGGGATACTTTCCCGGTGGTATCCAAGCCGCAATACCTTTTATTTCTGGAGTGGTATATATATGATTTAATGGTTGCGAATAGCGTAAAGTAGCTTCCCACAAATTGCGAGAGATGCCATGTTTTTTACTGTTTGCTTGAGGTAAAATATATTCAAAAATTGGGTCTTTCCCAAATGCATCAACAAGAGTTTCAGTTGCTTGCTTGATTTGAGTTTCTTCTAAACGGATAATTTCTATATTCATAAGATTTTTGATGGTGAAATAATTAACTTAACTATTAACTAACTGTTAAAATCCAAGAGGTTTGTTACCGATTATTTTTTAAATGATTTCTATATCATACATCCGTTATAAATAAATTCATTCATAAAAAATCGTGCATATCAAACATTCGTTATAAATCAAATTAATGAAAATCATAATTTAATTTCTGTTTGGACTTGTAAGTTAGTTAACCCAGTTACGAGCTTACTATCTTCTGGATCGAGACGAATTTTGACATCAACCACCCGACGGTCTAAATTTTCTCCTGGTTGATTGCTGAAAACGTTTTGTCTGTTTATCTGTAAACCAATTTGAGAAACTTCTCCCTGCAATTGATCTGAGAAAGCTTGTCCGGTAATCAGTGCTTTTTGTCCCAACTTGACTTTTTCAATATCGGTTTGATATACCTCTGCAACTACTATCATTTGTTGAGTTTTTCCTAATTCAGCAATACCTGCATCAGCCATTTTTTCTCCTTCTCGGGTATGAATTTTGAGAACTTGTCCAGTAATTGGTGCGCGGATATAAGTTTGTTTAAGGTTAGTTTGGGTTTGTTTTAAAGCAGCGATCGCGCTATCTACTTCAGTTTGTGCTGCTTGAATATCTACCGGACGAACTTCGCTAATTTGATTTAAAGTCGCGATCGCTTCTCTAATTTGTTCGCTTCCTGATGATTGAATACGGTTGAGATTTGCTCGTGCTTCCGAAACTTCTTGCTGTCGAGATGATTGAATGCGATTAAGGTTCGCTTCTGCTTCCTTAAGTTGCTGTTGTAAGGTTTGTGAAGTTAAGCGTTTACTATCTCGAAAGGATGTAGAAATTGCACCTTCACCGAAAAGTTTTTCGTAGCGTTGATATTCGACATTAGCATTACTAACTTCAGCTTGTAAACGCGCAATATTTGCTTTTTGGGCTGCAATTTCTGTATTTTTTTCTGCTTGTAAGCGTGCAATGGTTGCTTTTTGTGCTTCTATTTGAGTAGTTTTTTCAGCTTTTAAACGTGCAACAGTCGCTTCCTGTGCCTGTATTTGTCCGGTTTTCGCTCCTGCTTTAACCTGTGCTAATTTAGCTTGAGCCATTCGTACTTGTTCTCTTGCTTGTAAGAGCGCATCTTGCAACCTTTTTCGAGAATCTAGAATTGCGATCGCATCTCCCATTTGTACTTTATCACCTTCTTTTACCAATAGTTTCGCAACCCGGTCGCCATCTAAGGTTAAAGGTGCAGATAAGTTGATTACTTCCCCTTGTGGTTCTAATCTACCGAGAGCTGTAACTTTCTTAACAGCAGATGGTGCTTCAATAACGGGTGTTTTTGATTGAGTCAGCAAGCCAGTTTGGGAGATTCCGTAAATGGCGATTGTACTCGTAACCATAATAGCAATTCCTACTATACCGATTACTTTATTAGAAGGTTTTGAAAGTATTTGCATAGTCATATAATTATTCTCTATTATCTAAATAAACACTCACCATATTTACTAATAACTCTCCTTGCTCGTCGTAAGAAACCATTCCACCTTCAAACATTCGTACGCAAATCAAACCATTTAAAAAGTTAACTACAAAATCAGCTATTGTTTTGTCTTTAATTTCTAAGTATTTTAATAACTCTTCTCTTGACTTTTGCGCGACTCGCTTCAAAATTTCGTTATTTAATACTTCGCTTTTTCCTTGCTGTTGATAAAAGTCGCTCCAAAGTAGCATTTGACTAATAAAATAATCTTCATTTTTTTCAGTAAAGTTGACCACAGCCCTGATTCGGTCTGGTACAGTTTTTATATCTCCTACCTGAGCTAAAAAATTTGTAATGTCCTGTTGATACTGTTCTTCTACTAACTGTAAAAACAGAGCTTCTTTATTAGGAAAATAGTGATATAACGTTCCTGTAGAAACACCTAATTCTGTAGCAATTTCGCGCATGGTGACGGAAGCATAACCTTTAGAAGCGAATAAATCAAAGCTTTTCCATAGCAATTCTTTCCTATAATTTTCGTGGTCTACAATTTTCGGCATTTAGCAACCAATTATTTTATATCGAACATTAGTTATATATTAAAGTAATAATTAGTTTATGGCAATAATTATTTATTCTTTTTAGGTTGAATACGGGATATAAAGACGTAGCACTGCTGCGTCTTTATATTAACGTGTCTGGATTGATGCCCATTTCTCGTAGTTTTGTAGCTAGTGTTACGGCTCGTTGTTCGGCAGCTTGAACTCGTTGTTCGGCAGCTTGAACTCGTTGTTCGGTAGCTTGAGCGCGTTCGTCTCCTGTTGGTAAAACAGTACCATCTTGGTAACACCAACGTAACCAAGAGTCTTCTCTTCCTTCAAATTCACCTGACCACAAAGTTAAACCCAATCCAACTTGTTCTAACCAGGTTTCGGAAGTTTGGGAATAGCGCATTCCTCGTAATTCGTAAATTCGCAGGATTTCTTCACTAAGTTGGTTAGTGGGGTCATATACAACATAGTAGCTTGCTCGCATATGTTCGTATATCCTCAGCTTATCTCCTAATTCATCACCAACTTTATTAGAAATAATTTCAATTGCGACTTCAGGTGGTTTACCAAATCGCCAAACCATGTAGCAACGGTTTTGCTTTTCCCACCAATTTTGTGGAACTTGAGCGTTTAAACTTAAGAAGACATCAGGTACTATGGCTGGTTTTAAATCTGTGTAATAAATACCAACATTAGCTGCTGCTAGAAAAGGTTTTGTTTGTAAAGAACTGTAAAGAGAACCAACTAAAAGGCGTTGTTGTTTCTCGGATGCAAAGTTATCCACAGGTGTATCATCTTCAGTGAGTAGCTGACTGGCATCTGGAATATAGAAGCCATCATCATTATCAATTAAAGTTTGCTTGACCATAATAGATTATTTACCGTCTTTGGGTTCATACATCTAGATTAAACGATTGATATCTTGTAGTCGGAATTTAGATAGATGGAAAGATAGACACAGGTATGGCATTTATTAAATCTATCGATGTACGCGATCGCTTTTACCTGTCACAATATTCTTAGTACCTATTCTTGAATATACCGGCTAAATCAACCAGCCAAATCTACCCGCGTGAAAATTATGCTTGCTCAAGATAAACAAAAACGTCACTGGAAACCCATAATTAAGGAATTTGAGGCTGTACTTGGTAAGAAAGGTGTAGTGCAGCGTCGTGAAGAATTGATTACTTATGAATGTGATGGATTAACTAGCTACCGTCAGCGTCCTGATTTGGCTGTATTACCTAGGACTACACAACAAGTAGCTGAGGTAGTAAAAATATGTAACAAATACTCAATTCCTTTTATTGCCAGAGGTTCCGGTACGGGTTTATCTGGTGGTGCTTTACCAATAGAAGATTGCGTGTTGATTGTCACTTCCTTGATGCGACAAATCTTAAATGTAGATTTGGAAAATCAGCGTGTAGTAGTGCAACCCGGAGTAATTAATAATTGGGTGACGCAGACCGTTAGCGGTGCTGGTTTCTACTATGCTCCTGACCCCTCAAGTCAAATTATCTGCTCAATTGGGGGTAATGTGGCAGAAAATTCTGGGGGTGTACATTGTCTTAAATATGGCGTAACAACTAACCACGTGATGGGGCTAAAAATTGTTACTGCTGCTGGGGAAATCGTAGATTTAGGCGGACAAATTCCAGAAATGCCAGGATATGACCTAACAGGTGTTTTTGTTGGTTCTGAGGGAACTCTAGGTATTGCTACAGAAATTACTTTGCGAATTCTGAAAACTCCGGAATCAATATGTGTATTGCTAGCAGATTTTATTAGTGTAGAAGCTGCTGGTGGAGCAGTCTCGGATATCATCAGTTCGGGTATTATTCCTGGTGGTATGGAAATTATGGATAATTTAAGTATTAATGCTGTGGAAGATGTAACAGCTTTAAACTGTTATCCCAGGGATGCAGCAGCTATTTTATTAGTAGAAATTGATGGTTTAGATGTAGAGGTAAAGGGAAGCAAAAAGCGAGTTATCGAAATTTGTAAACAGAATGGGGCACGTAATGTTGTTGGTGAAAATGAGCCAGAACAGCGTTTAAAGTTGTGGAAGGGTAGAAAAGCAGCTTTTGCAGCAGCAGGACATTTAAGTCCCGATTATTACGTACAAGATGGGGTTATTCCTCGCACTCAGTTACCCTTTGTATTGAAAGAAATTGAGGAATTAAGTCAAAAATCTGGGTATAAAATTGCCAATGTATTTCATGCTGGTGATGGCAATTTACATCCGTTAATTCTTTACAATAACTCTATTTCTGGAGAGCTAGAGAAAGTAGAGGAGGTTGGAGGGGAGATACTTAAACTATGTGTGAGAGTTGGTGGTAGTATTTCTGGCGAACATGGTATTGGAGCTGAAAAAAGATGCTATATGCCTTCGATGTTCAACGATGCTGATATGGAAACTATGCAATGGGTAAGAGGAGTATTTAATCCCCAAGGTTTAGCAAACCCAGAGAAAATTTTCCCTACACCACGTACTTGTGGAGAAGCTGCAAGAAGTAAAACTGAGACAAATTCGCAGTTTAAGGATGTAGATAGGTATTGAGTTTGTTTTGGATAACTTTTTTGTTTTTTACCAATTACACAACCTTTACAACAGATCCTTCACGAGCAATAATTGCTTCGGTAAAAACAGATTTAATTTTTAGTTCTGCTTCATTTAAATATTCGTCATCATCATCAGGATGATGTTGAGAGATAGCAAGACGTTTGACCTGCAACTGCTGGGCTAAATCTATAGCATTGTGCCAGTACAAATAATTATCTTGCTTTCTGAGTTCTGTTGGAGGAGAGAAAGTAGTATTTGCAATTAGCAAATCAACTCCCTGAGTGAGACGAACAATTTCCTCTTGTTCCGATCGATCGACATTTATATTTAAATCCGTAATATAAGCAATACTATATTCTTTCCAGCTGACCTTATAGCCAACAGACCTCTGATGTCTATTGATTAGCCCAGTATTCACTGTAATATCATCTAAAGCGATCGCTTTACCAACATTGAGATTATAAAAATGTAGTTGAGACTGCATAACTTGCAGAGGATAAGGAAAAAGCGGTTGTAACATCTGGTCGCACAAACTATGTTTGATAGATGCTCCATTTGATGCTGCGGTACCGTAGATATACAAGCAATTTTCTGGAGTAAATGCGGGTGCAAAAAAAGGAAAACCTTGAATGCGATTAGTCTGGGAGTTAGTAAAAAACAAATGTGCTTCTATTGACTTTTCTTGTTTGTCTAGATTTTTTCCCAGAATACGTAAACCAGTACCTCCATCAAATATGAGATATTTTCCATTAACATTTATTTCCACACAGGCAGTATTTCCACCATAGCGACAATTCCCAGAGCTAGGAGTAGGAATTAATCCCCTAACACCCCAGAATCGGGCAAAAAATTGTCCTGGTGAATTCTGAGAATTTTTTGTTGTCTTTACTTCTGATTCGCAAGAATGGGATAGCTCGAAATTAGACATAATTCTTTAAAATTATACATTACCGAGCAAATCACTATAACACCGTACTTCCAACACTTGGTTTGCTTGATTTACAATCACAATCGTTGGAGAGTAGGCTTTGAGTTCTTCCTGAGTAAACTGCCCGTATGCCATTATAATCAAGCGATCGCCTATAGTGGCTAGACGTGCGGCAGCCCCATTTAATTCAATAGCTCCAGACTCGGCTTTAGCAGGTATAGCATAAGTAATGAAACGCTGACCATTAGTGACATTCACTACTTGTACCTGTTCAAATGGCATAATTCCAGATTTTTCTAATAATACTGAGTCAATACTAATACTGCCTACATAGTTAATGTTGGCTTCTGTTAAGGTACAGTTATGAATCTTGGCAAAAAGAAGCGTGCGCTGCATCTGGGTTCAAATTTAAGAAAGCAATTATATAAATTGTATTCTTACTTATGTATTATCAATCATCTGTGAAAAAGAATTAGTCAAGAAGGGAAAACAAAATCTTTCCTAACTTTTTGACTAATTCTCTCATCAAAAATTTAAGTAAACTTTACTAATATTTTACTTTTGAGCAGCAGCAATACATTTATCCACTAAGGGTTTAACTGTATCAACATCTTGCCAACCTAAGATTTGTGTTTCCTTTTTTTCTAAATTTTTATATGTGCGAAAAAATTCAGCGATTTCATCTAGACGATGTTTTGCAACATCTTTAAGTGATTTTACATCTGCATAGCGGGGATCTTTATCAGGAACGCAGAGAATTTTCTCATCGCGATCGCCACCATCAATCATTTCTAACATTCCTATTGGTCTAGCAGCAATTACGCATCCAGGAAATGTAGGCTCATCCATAAGTACCATACCATCTAAAGGATCGCCATCATCAGCTAGAGTATTCGGTACAAAACCATAGTCATATGGGTACTTTACTGAAGAATATAATACTCTGTCTAAAGCAAAAGCATTTATATCTTTGTCGAATTCATACTTATTTTTACTACCACCAACAATTTCTATAAGAACATTAATCAAACCTGGTTTAGGTTGAGCAGGGATAAGAGATAAGTCCACAGTTCACTCCTGAGCTAAAGAAAGTTATGGGTGCTTTTAATGCTTCCCCGTGTAGAATTTTAGGCTAATATGGTAGTCTCTCAAAACACTTTCTTTAGCAACTCTATCAACACTGTCAGATTATTAGTCTAGATTTCCAGTGCAATGCTAGTGTTCCATCATGCTAAATCCAAAAATGCAAGGTGATAATTGGTAATAGTTTTTAATTAAATTAGATACTATATTTCCCATCCTAAGGGAAAAGCAACAGTATGAAACAAGCTCAGACTTTATGGATTGGCACTCACGCTGATTATTTTAAATCATAATTTGTTATTTAGAGATACGACGGCAAAAGCTAGAAAAGACTAATTCTAACTTTCGCTGTACAGCCATTTTCTATTCGGATGACGTACAAGTCATATCGTAAAAAGGCAGAGTATGGAATCAGATAACTAAGTTAAAGCAAGCAAGAGCCGATTGCATCTACGTTCTTGAGAGGATAAGCAGGAAAATGTACCGTTTGAAACTTGCAATACACCTTGCATACGCTGTATTTGCATTAGTAACTATCTCGGTAAAAGGAAGACTGCCACATTCTCCTTCCTGAATCGCTGTCAATAGATATCATGCAGGAGAGATATACTTTCTAAAATTAAATGGTTCCTCTTAATTTAGTTATGGAACTCACTTCATCTTTCGTAGCTGTTCATTTAACAATGTCATTTTTATTAGTACAAAGCTTTTTAAGTATTTTTAATCAATCACATAGACTATCCTTGATCAAAAAATTTTTTTCAACCGATACATATCAAATTTTCGCTGATTTACAACATATTTTTAATATATCCTTACTTGTTCTTAGCGTTGTATGTAAGGGGTGGTCGATTATCCATGGGTGTTGAGGAATAACTACCGATCACAAATAGCGGTAGTGTCAAAGTTAAAAGAGCGATCGCAGCTCCTATAATGTCTACCATCCTATGGGAATGTGGGTCGGTAGAATTAGGAGACTGACTATTTGAGTCCATAAAAAGTTTAAGTTTGTCTGGTCGATTTTAGGTTAACTCTCTTACCGAGAGTATCATTCTTATTTTAGCTATTTTTTCACATGAAAAGGTATGTTTATTACCAATTTTTCATTGCGATTTAACTTACTTAACAAAGTCTATTTTATAGCTTTGTTTGTTGATACCAAAACATCATAAAATTATTTTTATAGG
>JBCCDM010000235.1:0-10207 GCA_039030795.1 Cyanobacteria bacterium P01_A01_bin.84 | reverse complement strand
AGAAATGGTTAAAAGAAATTGATATTTTTTAACCTTTACTTTATTTTAGTGCTACTATTAAAAATTATATTATGTATGTTGTCTGTTTATCTAGACACATTGGGTGAAAGCTTATAGAGTGATTGAAATCACGATCCCTTGAAGCGATCGCTTTAAAAACAGCTATTTCTATCATCTATCTAAATATCTCAGGATAATTGCTTCCATGGAATGGTAGAAAAAATTTAAAAAGATAAAAGGGATGTAAGTAAGTTGGCGGAAATAAACCGAACTATATAACAGAATGTAAATAGTACTAAAGTAGCTGATTTATATGGGATCCAAGCTTGTTTGCAAAACTAAACTTAGTTATGTTTTTTTGAACCGACTTACTTAACTACTGTCTGAGTAGATGTGATATGCTCCCACATTTATTTGTGAGTAAGCAAAACTATTACAGTATAGTTTGAATAAACAGACAATTTCTATCTTGATTTACCCCTTAACTTTTTCCCAGATTTATGAATTGTTGATTTATTTTCACTAACTTGTCATAAGCATAATATTTGAAAACAGAAAAAGTTATAGGTAAATAAACTTATGTTCTAACTGATTAAGATATCAAACAATAAAAAAATTAAAAAAAATAAAATTATTTTGTTTGTTTTGATAATATGCTTACACAATTTTGTTGTAAAGTAAATTACTCTTCAAAGCAAGTAAAATAGTTTATTCCCGATTAACTGATGAAATACGAAGAGATATAAATGGATAAAAATTGCGTATAACTCATTAAAAAATATTATTCAATATAAACATAGATTATTTGCAACTAATTAATTACTAACTGAAAAATAAATTAGTTGATATCAAATCAAAACCCAACAATGAACGAAAGTCATCATCCAAACGTAAGTAGCATTACAAATCAATGGTTGATATCCCATGATTATAGTCTTGAGGACTTAAACCAACATGGTGAAAACGGCGATACAGCTTTGATGAAAGCTACACGGTCAGGCAACTATACAGTAGTTAAAGAACTCATTGATGCAGATGTAGACATCAATGCAACAAATTATGATGGAAATAATGCTTTATGGTTCGCGTGTTTTGGGAATCATCAAAACTTAATAGAATTACTCTTGGAGAGTAAAATCGATATAGATAACCAAAACGATAACGGTGCAACGGTTTTGATGTATGCGGCTTCCGCAGGAAAAGCAGAAATAGTGAAATTTCTCCTCCGATACAACCCCAACTTGGGATTGCGAAATTTAGATGATTATCAGGCGATTGATTTTGCTAGCAATATCGAAGTTTTAGTAATTTTGAAAAATGCCTAACATAGAAACGACGGGTAAGAAATTCCATTCTGAAACGAAGCATTCTTACTTATCGGTCATGCTCGACCCCAACTATGTCGATGCATCAACTCAACCATCTTCTTTTAAATCCTACCCCAAGTTTTATCGAAGGTTACAGCTAGATGTTAATAATCCGCTTCATGACTTTATTTGGCTAACAAGTGCAATCACTTCGGGGAAAAACTATCAGTGGTGCGTTGCTCATAGACGAGTAAACCCTTCTGCTGGGGGTTTATATCCTACTGAGGTATACGTGCAAATTAGAGGCATAGAAGGAATAGTAGATGGTATTTACCACCTAGAAGTCGCTAACAATTCCCTAACCTTAATTTATGAACTGATAGATGACGGCTTAGAATCTTATATTTTTAGTGAAACAATTAGTGAAAAAAGTATCAAAGGATTCATCTTTTTAGTTAGTTGCGTTTATTATAGGTCAGATTGGAAGTATAAAAATCGGGGTGTTAGATACTGCTTCCTAGATAGCGGACATCATTTAGGTGCAATAGAAGCTTCTGCTTATGTTCATGACAGAAGTATTAGGTTCCTGTTCGATTTTGATAAATTAGCTCTCAACGCCGATTTAGGCTTTGAGAATAAAGAGTTTGTTACCGCCTGTGCAGTCTCTGGAGAGTTTGAAAACAAAAAAGTCAGACGCTTAAGACTACCAGTTCCTTTCGTATGTGGAACTGATTATTTTGAACAAAACAAATTTATTGAACAAGCCTATAATGAAACAGCTATCTTATCGAGTTCTCAGCAAAAGCTACAATATCCTCAGATAAAGTTTGATAGAGAAAAATTTCGTCAAACAATTAATAATCGACGTTCCGTCAGACGATTTAGGCGAGCTTCCATATCATTTCAGGATTATTCTGAGATATTAGATATATCGCAACAACCGATATCTTGTGAAGATTTTGAGGAAATCGAAATATACTCGGTTGTAAATCGTGTAGAAGGACTATCTCCAGGTTTGTATAAAGGTATAAGTTTAGTTAAGGAAGGATACTTTCATGAAAAAGTAGGTTATTTATGCATTAATCAACTGATAGTTAGAGATAGTGCTGTTACCCTATTTTTTATCTCTGACTACAGAAATTATCAAACCGCAATGCTTATAGCAGGTTTGTTAGGACATAAGCTATATTTAGCGAGTAATTACCTAGGCATAAATTGTAGTGGAATTGGAGCTTTCTACGATGATGAAGTCCAGGAATTATTAGGAACATCAAAAGATGTTCTTTATGCAATTGTCATTGGAAACTAATTAGAAATTCAAAGGAGAAAATAAACCATATGTCTTGGCAAAATTATTTTTGGAACCATGAAGATTCTCGTTCTGTGCAACCTACATCAGCAGATATTATTCTCCGACAGCAGCTAGAGTCCTACATTGGTAAATTCTTTTTTGATAAAAGCGATCGCACAATTAAAAGTTTACTTTGTGACTGTCGCTGGTACGTTACCTCCCATGCAGGTAGCACAGTTTTAGTTATTGAATGTCCAGATCAAAAAACTAATTGGAAAGTTTTGCAAGAAGTAATTCCCATGGCAAACTTGCTTAAAGAAATTAGTAGCAACGCCAAGATTCGCATTTGTCCCCCAGATAGTCATACATCACCCCATGAAGTTAGAGTTGATGAAATTTCGGTATACCGTTACTGGTAATTACCAAAATTGGATAGTTATCAAAAGTCCCTGTAGAAAGTAAGAAAAGTAGTCAGAAGTTTCGATTCTATCTTTGTTTTATTTATTTTTAGCCTGATTTAACTTTTGACTCGATGGTCGAAGTCAGTTCCTCAAACACAGAATCAGCTGAAGTTTTCACAACGGGACTCAACTCCCACCCAAAATCGAGATTTGCGGCTTCAATTAAATAAACATTAACCAATGTGGGAAAATCATCCCGAAAGATTTTCCGACCAGCGAATAAAGCATTATCCCAACGAAAATCATGCAAAGTATAGCTAGGTTGTTTTAAGCCTTCAAGTTCACTTCCTGGAACTTGAAAAACTGCACCAGGTTCTGAACCTGTTGAACTTGCATCAATAATTATCAGTTGGGTGCTGCCTTTGGCTTGGAACATCACTTCCATTCCCGCAGTACCACAATCATATACTCGCACTTCTGGATGAGGATTTTCCGCAAGATAATGCTGTAAGCGTTGGGCAATGATTACACCTACGGCATCATCACTCCGGTTAAGATTGCCACAGCCAATGATTGCCAGCATGGTAATGACTTTTTATCTCCTGAGGGGGGTGTGGGATATTTACTATATTTAGATTTCCCGGAGAAAAAAGTTATTGAAGAACATATCGACATATTTTTTGATTCAGATGAAAATTAGTTGAGATGGGAGGTAACTATACCGTTTAACCAAATCTCTGAATCCCGGAATTCTAACTTGATGATTCCACAATTGGGAACTTTCAAGGATTTCATGAAAGCACGAAATCGACTCATAGCCCTAGAGTCGATTTTTGTTGTATTAGTTAGTGTTGACCATAAAAAAGCCCTTATGAAGGTCTCATGAGTGAATACAGCTACCAATTGTTCATCTAATTCCCCAGCTTTATATCGAAAGTCTTGGACTCGTTCGATCATATCTGTAAATGACTCGGCTCCATCACCATCTACATATAAAGGATCGCATTTGCTCCAGTAATCAGCCGACATGGGTCTTCGTTCTGTTAGAGTCGTATTCCTGCGTCTTTCCCGGGATAGGAAGCTAAATTCTTGAATTAACCATTCAACTTGAGGGGTAGAAGGAAAGCGTCTAATAGTCGGTTCTGCTGTCTGTTTGGTGCGAATATAAGGGGAGGTAACAATCAACGAAGGTGGTTGTTTGTCAAAAACCTGGGGAATAAGGTGAGCTTGTTCCCGTCCCTTTGTAGTTAGGTTAGTAGTAGCATTTTCAAGCACTCTGATTCCTGCATTAGCTTCGCTTTCGCCATGTCTAATCAACCAAACTATAGTCATATTAGGAATTTAATCATATTCTTTCTTTGCTTGATAGATTACCCTTTAAAGGGGTGAAATACCTAGACAAAAAACTACAAAATTTTGCCTTCATTCTTTCGAGGCGATCGCATCATACAGAAAATCACATTTTCTGGAAGCAAACCCTATTTAGATATCTCCAAAATCAAATATGTTTCATAAAAAGCCCCCAGGCTAGAAGCCTGGGGCTAAAATAATTATTAGCCACAAAGGTAGATTTCATTTTAATAGCCTTACCTTTCGGAGGGTGTTAGGTTAAAAAAATATTTATTCCTGTATTGGGATGCCCCGGAATTGATAACCTTTTATCTTATTTTGAGAAAACTGTCTTCTTCTTTATTCCTAGAATAAGTATAAAGTTCATTTAACTTATCGAGGGGAGTCAACATTACTCCTACTTGTGGTAAATTTCTCATATCTACAAGTACAAAATACATCCCCTTACCTTCGTATTTAGAAACTAATTCTGTAAGGGTAGATTTAATATAATATTCCTCTGCTTCGGTGATATCGTGATGAAAAATTAAGTGTACCTCATCATCAAAATGTACTTCACCCGAATAAATATTTTTTCTAACTTCGACTGTAATTTGAACTGGACAAGTAACAGTTTGTATTGTGGGCATTGTGCAATAAATAGTAAAGTGGAGTGATTGAGATAGCTTTTATCAAAAAACCCTCTTACCTAAACAAGGTAGAACTACTGAAAACAAAGCCCAACGGAGTTGGACTTGTAATGTATAAATTCCACCTTAAATGGTATTACAGTAATTCTGTATGAAAATATAATCAACATTTGTGATTTTCCCCTCAACATAGATGTTTTAGGGGACTCTGCTGATAAAAAAGTAACCCTGGTTTACTGTAGGAACCCAGTTTAGTTATTGAAGAAATTGCGAACACTGTTATCAATCAGGACTGGGAGCAACGAAGATTTGTCCGAAGTGACGGTCACTACGTGTAGGAAAGCATAAGTCCTATTGTTTATCCTATCGGACACGCGGAAGCGTTAACGTCTCGGACGGAATTACGTAGCTTTTGCGTAAGCGTAAGTCCTGTCAATATGGGTTTAGCACTGCTAAACCCCTAACTAGTAACTTAACTAGTAAATATTGCCGTTAACTTTTTACTGACTTAATTTGGTATCATATTTTTGAGCAATTTGAGTCAGTTTTTCTAACTGCTGTTCTTCTGCTTTCGCAATCAATTCATCTGCTTGCTGTGGGTCATTTCCTTCTTGAGGAAACAGATATTTAACGTATAAGGAAATAAAATCCACAATAGCTGGTGTACCCGATAAAGCATGATTATCTGCTTGTTTACCAGCAAAAACAGCTGCCATTCCATCTTTGATAGGGTTGTTTTTTACTTTCATAAACTCATCTATAAGCTGTTGAATATATTCTGTAGGTGAAAGATTCACCAATTTACCTTTATGGGGACTAAATTCATATCCAGCTTCTTTTGCTTGTTCTGTGACGCACCATTCAGCGAACTCTTGTAGTGCTTTTTCAGGAACCGTATTGAGATATTGATGTATTTCTGTATTAGACACAAGTTTACTTTGTATTGTATTGCCTGGTAACTTTTTGGTAAATGAACCACTAATCCTGTTCGGGTATATCTGAGATGAGGGATTAAGCAGTACGAAAACGTGCTAACTCTTCACCTGTCTTTGCATCGTGAGCATGGACTGTACAAACTAGACAGGAGTCGAAGGAACGAGCTACATGACCGACTTCTATGGGATCCCTAGAGTCAGCTATAGGTGTACCAATTAAGGCTTCTTCTACAGGACCTCTGGTTCCTTCTGCATCACGGGGACCGCTATTCCAAGTACTAGGGGCAACTATTTGATAGTTTTTGATTTTGCCACTTTCAATTTCTACCCAATGACATAAAGAACCCCTTGCTGCTTCGGTTGCACCCCAACCTATTCCGTCTTTCTCCTCGGGTTTAATATACCAAGTGTCATTAAGACGAAATTCCCGCAAACAGCGTTCGGCTTGACGATATAGCTTAACTAGTTCATGAACCCGTGCTAGTTGTCTTAAATGAATGCTAGCACCACCCATTTGTTTAAACATATCAAGAATTAACCCATCGTGATGCTGCCAAGATTCACCATGTTTTCCACCTGCAACTAACTGACGTGCTAAAGCTCCAGCTTCTAAACGTCCGTAGTCTTGATGTTTAACAGCAGTAGACCAAGAGTATTTACCATCAAAGTCCTTATCGTTTTTTTGGATAGGTTTAGTAGTACGGTCAAAGGGATGGATGTCCCCATTAGCTTCTGCATACCAAGAATGAGCGGTGTTTTCCCGCAGAAAATCATGACGCATAGCAATATGACTGTCGGTATAACCGTCATATACGCCACTTTTCATAATCATGGCATTGCTACGACCTATCACTGTGGGGTGTTGATATTTGGCTTCGTGGGGTAAATATCCCCAAGTCACATATTTACCAACCCCTGCACCATATTTATCTAAACCAATCTCTTTACCCATACGCCAATAAAAACCCAAATCAGAGCTGCTATGACTAGGACTTTCCTCTAGCCATACCATAAAGTCTTCATAGGTTTGAATCTGTTCATATCTTTCTAAAGAGCAACCCAACCAAACTTTTTCCAACCAGTTACTGCGGAAAAATTCTAGAATCGACCAAGCGCGAGTCACATCCGTTAAAGTCGGGGCACACATGACTCCACCAGGCACCATATAACTGCTGTGGCAACTAGTGATATGCTGAAAAAGTTAAAGAGTAACGTTTTTATAAAACTTAAATGATACTCAATAACATTTTATTTTCGCCATTACAGCTTATAAATAAGAGAATATTTAGGGAATGAGCAGACAAAATCATAACCAGGACAATTGCGATACTTCCTACGAGAGTGACTGCGGCGATCGCGTATCTACACATAACTATTCACACGAACATTTAACCGACTCATTCCCTGATATATTTGCGGATTTTGAATCGCAGAACACTACAGACGGGAGCTACAGGGGAACGATGGCGAAAATTAAGGCGACAGAATTACAATATCAAGAGATTTTTGAGAAGAAATTAACTGAAGCAAATACTAATTTAAAAAGGGATAGAGTTAGAGTTCGTATCAAACAAACTGGTTTATCTCTCCAGTTACGAGCAACATTACCCCTCAAACCAGACGATTGCGATCGCTTACAGCGGGTGCTACCGCACCATCGCTCTAGAAAAACTAAAAAACAATATGATATATCCTTGGGTATACCAGCAAATTTAGAGGGACTCAAAACTGCTATTGAAGAAAGTTACGAGTTGGGTAAATTAATCGCTCGTCATACTTTTGCATGGAATGAAAAGTATTTAGGAGTTAGGGAAAGATGTAAACAAAAATCACAGACCAAGACTATCGGAGAACTATTAGATCAATTTGAAGAGCGTTACTATCAAACCCGCAAAAGAACCCCAACCAGTCAAAATACATTTTCTAACTACACATCCGTAATTAAAAGAAACTTTCCTCTAAAAACACTCGCGACCAAAGACAACTTTGAGGAAGTTATCAACACATCCTCTGGAAATAAAAAAAACGAACTGATTGCAGTATCTTCCGTTTTTATTAAAACTTTTCAGTTAGGATTTACCCTCGATGTCAAGCGCGATCGCGTTACTCCTACCGAGCGAAAAATTCCCGACGACCAGAAAATCATTAATTCCTTCGAGCTATTTGAAAAATTCGCCCTCAACCGTAAAAACACTAACATCAGCGATGTAACCGATACTTGGGAAATGTGGCGTTGGGTATACGGAATGCTCGCAACCTTCGGTCTCAGACCGCGAGAATTATTCGTCAAACCAGATATTGATTGGTGGATATCTTCCCAGAATACAGATAATACCTGGAAAGTCGATAAAGACACTAAAACCGGATATCGGGAAGTCATCCCCTTCGTCCCCGAATGGATTGAATTATTCGATTTAAAAAATCCCCAACCATTAAAAATATTAGATAGAAAAATCTCCAAAATTACATCCGTGCAAAGTATTAACTGGATGCGTAGAGACATATCCAGATGGTTTAGAAAAGTAGGAATCCAATTCCAACCCTACGACCTGCGTCATGCTTGTGCGATTCGTTCCCACCTCCAAGGAATACCCATCAAAGCTGCATCAGATAACTTAGGTCATACAGCAGACGAACATACAAAAACCTATCAGCGTTGGTTTGGAATAGAAAACCGTAAAAAAGCCTTTGGTGAGGTGATTGGTCAAAAGTCACTGATTGAATTACAGAAAAATGAAATAATGGCGCTACGGATGGAGAATGAAAAATTAAGGTTAGAAGTTGAAAGGTTGAAATTCTTGGAAACTAAAAATCCCAAGGACTGCGAACAGATTTTCCATCAGGATTTAGAAAAAGATTATACGGAAACTTTCAGTATAATAAATAGTTATACTTCTTAAAATAAAGTAAATTCAATGACTGATGAACTGCTTGAAGAATTAGATAGAGCAAATCGCGGCGAAGTACCATCACCATTTGGCAAGGCAAAATTTATAGTCAAAGGTTCCCCTGCATCAATTCAAGCCAGCAAGGATAAGCGCTGTAAATATATTAATTCAATTAAAAACCAGTTCAAGCCTCTGAGTTATGTATTGACCGGGGATATCATTCTGAATATCACATGGCTTTTACCAACAAAAAGTCGGTATGAAACTGATGCAAAGGCAGATATTGATAATTGTCTTAAACCTATTATTGATGCTTTCACAGGGGAAGATGGATTATTTATAGATGATTGTCAATTAAGAGGCTTATATATATGCTGGCAGCATATTGAATCTGAGGATGAACAAGTGATATTTGAGTTTGACTTTGTCGAAAGTGAGTTTTCATCAAAAAGTGAACTGGCTTTTGTCCGCTTAAAAGGTGCTCTTTGCACTCCGGTTAATCTAAATTGGCCACATGTCGCTAAAGTAATATGGGCAAGTTATCTTAAAGGTAGTCAAGTATCAAAATGTGTTTTGGAAAATTTGGGAGTTTCTTATCCAGCGGTTGCAGGTTTTCTAGCTTCTAGCCGACCTTTTCATGTGACTAGAGTTAAAGGATTTAAGGTTATTAGTCTCAATGAATTTGTTGAGAGAAAATCAGTGGATGAAGTATAACAACGCTCATGCACGCCGACCGCCGAAAGTTGTCTGTTATGATGCAAAGGCTGTCTGCGGTGGGTGATGGGCAACGTTTAACATCTTTGAAAAGAGTGACCGCTTAATTTCCAAACAAAGAAATCAATACTGTTATACCTGTACTAAATTGTAATTATTTAAAATTTTTTATTATTATTTACGTATTTATATAGAGAAAAAACAGGTTTTTATTTCCATGTAGAGACAATAAAGGTACATTGCTTGATGATTAATAACTAGATGCTCCCAAACCATTGTGATAATGCAATGAAAAAAATAAGCAATAATTTTTATTCGCGAGCAAGACCTTTTAGTTCTAAAAGTCTATTAGTCAGGACTTACGCAAAACCTACGTAACTCCGTCATTACGAGCGATAGTGACGTATAAGCTCTATCGAGCACGCTAACGCGAACGCAGAGTCTTTGCGATTGCTTCCCTACACTACGTTCCAGTCGCAATGACAAATCTTCGTTGCGTAAGTCCTGTTAGTATTTTTAGGACTTATCAAAACTTCAGTTCAATTACAATCTGCTCAAGCTGCATCAATTATAAAACTATCAGATTCTGTCACTTGTACTTTCACCTGGGAATAAGTTTCAATCCAAGCCATAGCTCCACAACCCAAGGCATCTTCAGGTCGATAAACGATTTCGCAAGGACCGTTGACTTT